>JAODNO010000568.1 GCA_025465235.1 Pseudonocardia sp. | reverse complement strand
CCACGACAGGCCCGCCGGGGTGAAGCCGAGGTCGGCGCGGACGCGCGGCAGCGCTACGAGCGGATCGTGCCCACCGCCCGCGAGGTCTTCCTCGAGCAGGGCATCGACGCGGCGCTGGACGACATCGTCAAGCGCGCCCGCGTCGGCCCCGGCACGGGTGATGAACGCGTACACGCTGGTGTTCGGCGGCTTGCTCCTGCCCGGCGGGCGGCTCGGCGACCTGGTCGGCCGGCGGCGGGTGTTCCTCGCAGGCGTCGCGGTGTTCACCGTCGCGTCGCTCGCCGGCGGGCTCGCCGACTCGGCGGGGCTGCTGGTCGCGGCCCGGATCGTGCGGGCCTCGGCCCGCGGCCGCGGGTTCGAGCACGATCGCGCTGATCAGCAGCACGGTCACGGACCCGCAGGCCCGGGTGCGGGCGCTGTCCCTGTTCTCGGCGATGGCCAGCTCCGGGTTTGCTGGCCGAGTGGCTGACCTGGCGCGCGGTGATGTTCATCAACGTGCCGCTGGGGCTCGTGGCTCTGGCGTTCGGGGCCCGGCACATCGCCGAGCCGGCGCGCCATCCAGCTCGGGTGGACCTGCCGGGCGCGGCACCGGCGACGCTCGGCGTCGGCGCGCTGGTGTACGGGTTCATCCGGGCCGCGGAGGCGGGCTGGGGCTCACCCGCCGCGGTGTGGGCAATCGTGGCCGGCGCCATGCTGGTGGTGGCGTTCGTGGTGCTGCCCGATGCTGCTGATGGGCATCGGCGGCGGGCTCGCGGTCCCGCCGCTCAGCGTGGTGATCACGGCGACCGTGCCACCGGAATACGCCGGCGCCGCGGGCGGCGCGCTGCAGACGATGCAGCAGCTGGGCGCCACCCTCGGGCTGGCGATACTGGTGAGGGTGGCCGGGTCGACGTCGCGCGGGGTCACCGGTTCGGCCGACGAGGTGCTGGTCGCGGGCATGAGCAGCGCGTTCACCGCCGCCTCGGGGATCGCACTGCTGACGTTCGCGGTGGCACTCACTTTCAAGCGGCGCTAGTAGTCGATCGTCGTGATCAAGCTGTTGCCGTCGGAGACGCTCCATCGCGCACGACGGCGTAGCGCAGGTGGGTGACCAGCCCGGTACGCCGTACGTCGACCTGCCTGAGATCGGTTCGGCCGATGCCCTCGAACAGTCGCTCGCCGCGGCCCAGCAGCACCGGTGCGGTGTGCAGGCGCAACTCGTCGACCAAACCTGCGGCGAGGAACTGGTTGACCGTGGCGGCGCCGCCCGCGATCGCGACGTTCCAGTCGCCCGCGGCGGTCTGCGCGCGCTCGAGCGCCTCGGTGATGCCACCGGTCACGAAGTGGAAGGTCGTGCCGCCTTCCATCGTCAGGGGAGTGCGCTCGTGGTGGGTGAGGACGAAGACCGGGCCGTGGTAGGGCGGCTCGGCACCCCACCAGCCCGTCCAATCCAGGTCCCAGTCGCCGCGGCTGGGGCCGAACATGTTGCGGCCCATGATGAACGCGCCAGCCGCGGTCATCTCCGTCAGCTCGGCGGCGTTGGCCTCGGGCTCGTCGAACATCCAGCGGTGCAGGCTGTCTCCGACACCCTCACCGAAGGGCGCGTCGGGGCCCTGGTTGGGCCCGGCGACGAAGCCGTCCACGGAGATCGCCATGTCACAGGTGACCTTGCCCATCGTCATCCGCTCCTCGCGTCGTGCGGAGCGATGCCGCCCCGCTTCTACCACAGGTCGGTGCGGCAGGCCGCAACTCGACATCACACAGGAGAGCTTCGCCTCTGCTCCCCCGCCACCCGATCTCCATGGACCAACTCTGTGCCTTGATCAACCGGGAGTGCAGGTGGCAAGGAGGCGGTCGAGCAGCTCGGCAGCATTAGGGTGGGGCGTTGTGGAGAGCGCCCGGCGAGCTTGTGCCGACCTGCTGTCCCGATTCCATCCGCTGGGTCCGAGCGAGGCCGCGGACCTGGCCCGCCTCCGCGAACTGGTGGACACCGTCGACGATCCGTGGCTCCGCTCGATCCCCCTGCACGTCACGGCGTCCGCGCTGATAGTGCACCCGGAGAGTGGACAGGTGTTGTTGCGCTGGCATCAGAGGCAGCAGGCGTGGCTGCAGGCCGGTGGACACGGCGACCCGGGGGAGACGGACCCGATTGAGATCGCGTTGCGCGAAGGCCGCGAGGAGAGCGGCCTCACCGATCTGGTCCCCTGGCCGGACGCGCGGCTGGTGCACGTGGTGATCGTTCCGGTCTCCGCCAGGGGTGACGAACCTGCCCACGAACATGCCGATCTGCGGTTCGTACTGGCCACGACGACGCCCGACGCCGTCCGCCCGGAGAAGCCATACGCCCCGCTGCGCTGGCTCACCCCCTCCCAGGCGCACGAGATCACCGAGGGGAACGTCCGGGTCACACTGGCGCGCGCCGAGGGGCTGCTCGCGGCCTGACCGGCCCGACGTCCTTGTCGCCTCGTCCGGTCCGAACCGCTCGTTCAGCAGCGCGGAGATCCCACGCGGGCACCGCGACCGGCTCCGCAAGTCGCCGCCACACATCGGCGCGCCCGAACACGGGCGGACGGCTCGACGATCAGGACGTGCCCGCACGTGGCGGCGTGGCTCGAATGGGCGACGACTGGCTGGGCCCCGCGGACGGCATTGTTACGGAACGTATCCCTCGGTCGGCGTTCTTGCTCGCCCGAATGGGCATTCTCTGGACGCATGAGTGAATTCACTGTAACCGCCTCCATTCGGCGTTGCCTGACGGTGCGGCGTTCGTTGTTACTGGTGAGGACCTAGATCAGTTCCCGGTGCCGCCCGAATCATTCGGGTGCCAGTCCGGGTGTTTACCGGTAGGGAGAACCTTCATGGCATCGGCAAACAGTTCGGCTCGCACGAGAGTGCTGCGCCCGTGGCTGGGGGCGGGACTGGCCGTGGGAGGCGCCGCCGTCATGGTGACCATGGCGGGCGTAGCCGGGATGTCGCTGGCTTCGGCTCAGGTGCCGACGGAGTCGTCTGTCGTCATCCCCATGGCCGTCTACCAGTCGAACGACGGGGACAGCAGCGCCGACAGCAGCGGCAACAACAGCGCCGACAGCAGCGGCAACAACAGCGCGGACAATAGCGGCAACAACAGCGCCGACAGCAGCAACAGCAGCAGCAACGGCGAGAACGTGTACTACGGCAAGGGCAAAGGCGGCACCGGTGGCGACCCCGCTCCCGCTCCCGCTCCCGCTCCCGCCCCTGCTCCTGCCCCTCAGGTCGAGGTCCTGCCTGCGGGCGCCGTGGCAGCAGGTGACGGGAGCACCTCGCCCGCCGGCTACCTGATCGGCGCCCTCGCTCTGACCTCCGTGGGGGGAGCCGCCGCGGTGGCTGCGCGCAGTGCTCGCCGGCAGCGCCTGGGACGTCACGAGGCCTGATGCGCCACCGCCTCGTACGCCGCCGCCCCCGTCGGATCCTGGTCAGGGTTCTGACAGGGGTGGCGGCTGTCTGCACTGTCTTTGGCCTGGGACTGGTCGCCTGCGGGCTTCAGGAAACGCCCGGTCCGTCGATCAGCTCGCCCGTGGCGGTCAACGGTGCACCGCCCGCTCCTGCTGGGGGGTCAGTAGCGGCCCCCATCCCGCACTCCGAGCCGGTACGCATCGAGATCCCCGTCCTCGGGGTCGACTCTGAGCTGATGACGCTCGGACTGGATTCGGGCGGCGCGATGCAGGTGCCACCTGGCGCTTACCCCGCCGGTTGGTACAAAGGAGCACCGACTCCCGGAGAGCTCGGTCCGGCGATCATCGCCGGGCACATCAACTGGAACGGCCATGCCGGTGTGTTCTCCAAGCTGTACGAACTGAAGCCCGGAGACCAGGTCGCGGTGCACCGGCGTGACGGCTCCACGGCGCTGTTCCGGGTGGACGATGTGGCCGAATACCCTAAGCACGATTTCCCGACGAAAACGGTTTACGGGAACATCGACCATGCCGGGTTGAGGCTCATCACCTGTGGCGGTGACTTCGACAGCGACGCCCACAGCTATCTCGACAACATCGTCGTCTACGCGAGCTTCGTCGGGCCGGCAACGATCTGAGTGGCGCCGACCCCGGTCCCCCGTCTACGACTCGCCAAGGGCGAGCGCAAGCTCGAGGTGATGCGCCCGCACCTGGACCGGCTGGCCAGCGAAGGCCGGGCCGGGGTGGCCGCGATCGGGGTGGCCCAGGAGTTCCAGCGGGAGTTCGCCGGCACGACCTGCCACGTCGACGCCGGCGATCGACCGACACGTCGCCGACTTCGTCGCCGGGGCCCGCACGGCCGCGGGAGGACTTGGCTCAAGTTTCAAACCCCTAGCGACCAAGGCCGCTAGCGGTCCCGTCGGGGGCCCGATCCGCCGACGATCCACAACAGCGTGGGCAGGCTCAGCGCGCACGAGATGATCAGCGCCTGCAGGCCGACGAGCAGCACACCGGACACCACCTCAACGGGGCGACCGGCCGGTGAGGGCTGGACGAGGAGCAGGACCACCACACCGACGCCGATGGTCCCAGCGGTCGTGGTCAGCAGCAGCCGGCCGATCGGCATCCTCCTGAGGAGGGTCGCGGCGCCCCACAGCAGGGTCATCCCGCCGAGTACGGCGACCGCGAAGCTGACGACGTCGGTGACGCTCCAGCGGTCGAGATTCGCTGTGGCAGCGGCGGCGAGCACGATCAGCAGGAGGCCCTCGCCTGCGCCCAGCACGACTGCGGTGACCGGAGCCGTCCGGCTCGGCCGGACGTCCCTCCCGGCCCCACGATCGGTCATCTCGGTCCCCGCAGTCGGCGATGCCATGACTGGTGCTCGGCCATGATCCTTCAATCGCTACAACCCGCGGCGACGATCTCGATCACCAGGTATGCGGGCGCGCCGAGTGGCGCCACCGATCCGATCCGGAGCGCTCACCGGCAGCCGTTGGCCCACGACCACCGCCTCGCAGTGCATCCGGAGCATTCCGGCGAACGGCGCCGCTCGTCACCACGGTGAGCATCCCGAGCGGCGGCAGCATGTCGCTCGGCGCGGAGACCGCCATGAAGTCCAGCGCCGCAACGAGCGATCGTGGCACGTCGGCGAAGATGTTCGCGGTTGTCGACACCTGTCCTCGGGTCGCTGTCGCCCGGTGACCGCAGCCCGGGCGGAAGCAGGGTCGCTCGCCTGATCACGCACGGTCGCTCGTCGATCCGTCCCGCCCGGCGGGATGTCTCCGGCGTCAGGACACCGAGAGCGCCGCGGCCCTCCCTGCCTGCCGTCCGGTGAACAGGCATCCGCCGAGAAACGTGCCCTCCAGCGACCGGTACCCGTGGACACCGCCACCGCCGAAGCCTGCCACCTCCCCCGCCGCGTAGAGGCCGGGAAACGGGGTGCCGTCGGCGCGCATCACCCGGCACGACAGGTCGGTCTGCAGGCCCCCCAATGTCTTGCGGGTGAGGATGTTGAGCCGCACGGCGATCAGCGGACCGTTCGCCGGGTCGAGGATCCTGTGCGGCGTCGCAATGCGGGCGAGCCTGTCGCCACGGTAGCGCCGGGCTGAGTGCACGGCGGAAAGCTGGAGGTCCTTCGTGAAGGAGTTCTCGATCTCCCGGTCGCGGGCGACGATCTGGCGCTCCAGCTCAGCGAGGTCGATCAGGGGCTCGGGGATGTCGCCGTCCGCTCCGCCGGTGTTGTGCCGCGTGAGCTTGTTCATGCCTGCGACGAGCTCGGCGAGCGTGTCGGCGACGACGAAGTCCACGCCCTTGTTCATGAACGCCTGGACCGGGGCCGGTGCTCCCGGTCGGATCCGGCCGAGGGTGGCCCGGACGTCCTTGCCAGTCAGGTCCGGGTTCTGCTCGGAGCCCGAGAGCGCGAACTCCTTCTCGATGATCTTCTGGGTGAGCACCAACCAGGAGTGGTCGTAGCCGGTCGCGGCGATCGCTTCGAGCGTGCCGAGGGTGTCGAAGCCGGGGAAGTTGGGCGCCGGGAAGCGCCTGCCTCGCGCGTCGAACCAGAGCGAGGAGGGTCCGGCAAGGATCCGGATCCCGTGGCGGGCCCAGATCGGGTCCCAGTTGTGGACGCCCTCGGTGTCGTGCCACATCCGGTCGCGGTTCACGATCCGCCCACCCGCGCGCTCGGTGATCGCCAGCATCCGGCCGTCGACGTGCTCCGGGACCCCGGAGATCATGTAGCGGGGCGGGGGGCCCAAGCGGGACGGCCAGTTGGCACGCACCATCTCGTGGTCGGCACCGATCCCGCCGGAGGTGACGACGACGGCCTGCGCGTGCAGTTCGAACTCGCCCACCTCGTTGCGCGAGCTCGCCGTGCCACGCGCGGCGCTGCTCGGCTCGAGCACCGCACCGTGGACGCCGTCGACCACTCCGTCGGTGACCGTCAAGCCGTCCACCCGGTGCCGGAAGCGCAGCTCGACGAGCCCCTTCGCCGCGGCCTCCCGCACCCGGCGCTCGAACGGGGCCAGGAGACCCGGCCCCGTACCCCAGGTGATGTGGAAGCGGGGCACGGAGTTGCCGTGGCCGTCGGCCAGGTAGCCGCCCCGCTCGGCCCAGCCCACGATCGGGAACCAGCGCACTCCCTGCCGGTGCAGCCACGAACGCTTCTCACCCGCGGCGAAGTCGAGGTATGCCGTCGCCCATTGGCGGCCCCAGAAGTCCTCGCCCGTCGGGTCGTCGACGCCGCGGTCGAAGGCGGCGCTGCCCAGCCAGTCCTGCATCGCCAGGTCGAAGGAGTCATGGACGCCCAACCGGCGTTGTTCGGGGGAGTCGACGAGGAACAGGCCGCCGAAGGCCCAGAACGCCTGCCCGCCCAGCCCCGTCTCGGGCTCCTGGTCGAGCAGCAGCACCCGCCTGCCCGCGTCGGCCAGCTCGGCTGCCGCGACGAGACCCGTGAGTCCCGCGCCGACCACGATGACATCAGCGTCCATGCGGCAACACTTCTGGTGGCGACGGGTCGGGTCAAGACCGCGCGCCCATGTGATCGTTCCGGTGCGTACACCAGCGCCCTCGACGGGGCGCTCAGGTAAGGGTCGCGGCGATCATCCAGAGGTCCGGACGCGGCACAGTGCGGTGGCGACGGTCGCGTATCCCGCTGCTGCGGCCTGCGTCACCCGCGGGACGTCGATGGTGAGGCCGCGGACCCCGAGGTCCTGCTCCGGCATGAGTGCCAGGAGGTGCGCCCCGTTGCGCGAGGGGTGGGCGGCGTCGTCGAGGACCGCGAGCGCCGGGCCGTGCCGGTTGCTCTCCTGCGCGATCATCCCGAGCCCGGGGGCGAGCCGGTCCAGCGCGCGGGCCCACGGGGCGGGGCCTGCCCCCAGGTCGGCCCGGCCCAGCTCCGGAGCGGTGCGGTTGAGCAGCGCGAGCACGTGGGTGGCGCCGTCCTGCAAGGCCCGGAGGACGGACACCGGCTCCGCGACCGAGCCGTCGATCCAGCGGCGCCCGTGGAGCTCGACGGGCGGCCCGGCGAGCAGCGGGATCGATGCTGTCGCCCGCAGCGCCACCTTCCACTCGTCCGGTGTCGCAGGATCGAGGACGTGCGGCCGCAGGTCGTCCGCCGCGGTGGCCACCACCCGCAACGGCACCGGTGATGGCCCCAACCGGTCCCACGCCATCGGCTT
>JAODNO010000566.1 GCA_025465235.1 Pseudonocardia sp. | reverse complement strand
TGAGCCAGCTGAGCAGCTCCCCGTACAGAACGGGGTCGGGGCAGGCGTCGAACGCCTTGAACTCGATCCGCCCCACCTCGGCCGGGATCCGCGCCTCCTGCGTGAGCGACGGGTCGGCGTCCACCTGCTCGTCGCCCTTGCCGAGGAACACCAGGACCGCGGGACGAAGACCGGTGCGGACCGCGGTCCGCGCCGAGAGACCACCCCACGGCGCACCGTCGCGGAACGGCGAGGAGAACGACAGTGGCACCAGCCACGGGCTGTAGTGCGTGAGCTTGCGCCCGATCTCCACGAGGGCGGCGGTCCCGAGGGTGGCGCAGGACAGGTTCAGGTCGGGCCCGTAGGTCGACATGTGGAGGTGCGCGGTGCGCTCCTCCGGCGAGCCGAGCCGGTGCTGCCGCTCCCACTCGTTGAGCGGCGGCTCGATCCTGTACTCCGAGCGCACGGGGTTGAACCCGATCACCGTGGTGCGCAGCCGCGTGGGAGCGAGCGCACCGTCGAGCCGGGCCACATCCGCCCGGAGGGCGCCCACAGCACCGTCCACCGAGCCATGGATCCGGGTGCGGATCTCGATGCCCTTGGGGTCGCAGCGCACCAGCTGCCCGCGGGTGTCGAACCGCTCGTAGCCCTCGACGTACCACCGCTTGCGCTTGATCCCCTGGTCACCCACGCGCAGCTCCGGGTAGTCGTCCGGGTCCTCCGGGAGCGCGTCGATGACCGCCTGCAGCTCGTCGAATCCGGTGTCGGAGTAGTCGGCGAAGCGGCCGTCGCTGTGCAGTAACGCGCACTCGTGCTCGATGCCGTAGCGGAACGCTCTGTCCTCAGGGACCGCGCGCGGCTCCACCGATCGACCTCCCGGGATGTCGGCGAACCACTCGCCGCGATGAGGGTAGCCTCATCAGAGCAACGAGCGGAGGTGGCGGTTGATCGGCGAGGACCCGCTGGCAGTGCTGCGCGATCGACGCTCCCGGGCCGCACTGGCCTCGCCCGCCCCGCCCCGAGGCGAGCTACAGGAGATCCTGCACGCCGCTTGCTCCGTCCCGGACCACGGGCGGCTGCGCCCGTGGCGGTTCATCGTCATCGAGGAGGCAGCGCGAGGTCCGCTCGGCGACGCGTTCGCCGCCGCCCACGCGGAACGCGAACCGACAGCCGATCCCGCCGAGCTGCAGCGCACGCGCAACAAGGCGCTGCGGGCGCCCCTGATCGTCGTCGTGGTCGCGGCGCCGCGCCCGCACCCGAAGGTGCCGGTCTGGGAACAGCGCGCCGCGGCGGCCTGCGTCGCGTACGGCGTCGTGCTCGCCGCGCACGTCCGCGGGCTCGGCGCGATGTGGCGCACCGGCTGGTACGGCGAGGCGCCGAAGGTGCGCGCCCACCTCGGGCTCGTCGACGGCGAGGAGGTGACGGGCTGGGTCTACCTGGGCACCCCGGCAGGGCCCGAGCCCGCACCCCGACCGCCAGCGGATCCGCCCGTCACCTGGTTGAGCTGACGCCTTGGACGCCACCGCCCTCAGCTGACGGCGGCGAACTCGATCCGGCCCGTGGTCGGGTCGGCCACAGCCAGTCGCACCCGCACCGAGGCGCCCGCCGTCAGGGGCCCGGCGCAGCGCGCCAGCACCGGTGGGTGGGGCAGGTAGACCTCGCCCAGTTCCCCCTCCGGGCCGTTCGGCCGCAGCGCCACACCGTCGAACTCCTCCCCCACGCGCCCGGCGAGCAGCGCGGCCCCGGTGCGGTCGACACAGGCACGGTCGACCTTTCCCGCGAGCGTGTCGGACACGGTCATCACCTCCGGCAGCGCGGGCAGCGCCTCCCGCAGCCATGACGGCGGCTCGAGGCCGGCGGTCACTGCCAGGCAGAGCTCCGTGCCGAACCGGTCGGCCAGCCGCCGAAGCGGGGCCGTGACGTGCGCGTAGGGCGCACCGATCCCGCCGTGGCCCGCGTCGTCGGGGACCGGCACACCCGCCTCCCGGTCGAATGCCGCATAGCCCGCACCGCGCAGCAGGATCGTTGCGGCGCGCCGCAGCGCCAGCGCGGCCGGGGCGTCGCCCGGCAGGTCGGCCAGGATCTCGGCCGCCGTCGTGCCCGGCGGCCACGTGAAACCCAGCTCGCTCGCCGCGCGGCGAAACCCCTCCAGCGCCTCCGGCTCCACGGCGGGCAGGGTGCGCAGCAGCCCGACGCCGGCATCGATCATGATCCGCGCGGCCGCCATCCCCGTGAGCAGCGAGATCTCGGCATTCCACACCTCGACCTCGAGCCGCCGCCGGACCTGGACGGTCCAGCCGCCGAGGCCGTCCGGAACAACCTCCTGCTCGGGCAGCTCCAGCTCGATCACCCCTCGCCGCACCGCCTGTCGGCGGCGCAGCAGGCCGAGCTCCGGCAGCGCGGCCAACGCCGGGTGCAGCCGGCCCGCGTCGGCGTCGGCCTGCACACCCGCATAGTCCAGCCGCGCCCTCGACCGGACGACGGCCCGGCGGACGTCCACCATCACCGGCTCGCCTGCGCCGTCGAGGTCGATCGTCCAGAGCACCGCGGCGCGCGAGCCGTCGGGGAGCAGGCTCGCCGCGTCCTCGGACAACGTCGGCGGGTGCAGGGGAACCGGCCCGTCGGGCAGGTAGATCGTCTGCCCCCGCCTGCGCGCCTCCGCATCGAGGGCGCCGCCCGGTGCCACCATCACCCCGAGATCCGCGATCGCGTAGTGCACCCGGAAGCCGTCGCCGCGACGGGAGACGCCGAGCGCCTGGTCCAGGTCCTTCGAGCCACGCGGGTCGATCGTCACCAGCTCGAGGTCGGTGGCGTCCACACGCTCCGGGCCCGCGGTCGGTGGCCGCGAGGCCGCCGTGGCCGCCTCGGCCAGCACCTCCGCCGGGAACGTGTCAGGCAGCGCGAACTCAGCGCGGACGGCAGCAAACTGTGGTGCGCCGCGCGGCGCTCGCGTCGGGGGCAGGTGCACGGCCCGGAGCCTTCCACGCAACAGGTCCGGCCGGGACCGCTCCTCAGAGCCAGCGCGGCAGAACGGGCAACTTCCGGCCTTCCGTGCTGCGCAGCGCACGGCCCTTGCCACGGCCCAGGAGCCACTCGAGCAACTCCGGCGCAGGCCCGGAGACGGTGATCGCGGCCTCCGCATCGCCCACCGTCCAGGTTCCGTCGGGGGCGACCAGGCGCAGGGAGGGGCAGTCCGCCTTGGCCCCCATCGTGATAGCGACCTCGGTGAGCAACTCGGCGAGCATCGGCGCCGGAAGGTCGGCGAACGAGGCGCCGACGTCGAGGTCGACGGCGTGGACCCACATCTCCCGCGCCCGGATCCAGGGGATGTCGGTAGCCGGGATCTCCTGGCCCTGGACGTTCCTCACCTGTGCCGACCATGCCTCACGCGGCGTCTTCCGCACGACCTGGGCCAGCCGGTCCGACGACGAGACGACGTCGTCGCGAATCTCGGACGGTGTGCGTGCGGCGCCCGCCTCGATGTCGGCATCCCGCTGTTCCGCGCTCGCGTAGGCCGGGGTGGGCACGCCGGTGCGCGCCCACGCCAACAGGTTGATCATCCCGTCGGCGTTGCGCGCGATGTGCGACAGCACGTGCGCGCGACTCCAGCCGGGTAGCGCCGACGGAGCCGCGAACGCGTCGTCGCCCATGCGGGTCATCAGCCCACGCAGGTGGGCCGCTCCGTCACCGGCCCACGCGAGCGTGTTGGCCAGCGACCGCGTCCCAGTACCAGCGCTCATCGTTCTCCCTCGCTGCGCTCGCTCGGCGCTTCGCGAAGACGCAGTAGCGATGATTCGCTCGCACGCTCGCTCATCATCATCGATTCGCTCGCATGCTCGCTCATTGAGCCTTCTCGAGCCTGCACGTGTTGCGGCACTCCCCCACTCCGGCGACGGTCGTGACGACCAGCGCGCCGTCGGTCAGGTAGCGCGGTGGCTTGCGTGCGTGCCCCACGCCGCCGGGCGTACCTGTGGCGATCACGTCACCGGGGTTGAGCGTCATGATCGTGGACAGGTAGACCACCAGGTCGACCGGGGAGAACACGAGCTCGGCCGTGTTGGACCGCTGCATCGTCTCGCCGTCGAGGACGGTGCTGACATCGAGGCCGCCGGCGGGCACCTGGTCAGACGTGACCAGCCACGGGCCGAGCGGCGTGGTCCGGTCGAAGGTCTTGCCCTGCAGGAACTGGGAGGTACGGCGCTGGTAGTCGCGCACGCTCACGTCGTTGAGGACCGTGTAACCGGCGATCGCGGCCTCGGCCTGCTCCGATGTCGCGTGCCGCACGGACCGGCCGATCACGATGGTGAGCTCGACCTCCCAGTCGATCTTGTCGGACACGCGGGGCAGCACGATGTCGTCGTACGCGCCGACGAGGGACGGGGCGTACTTGGCGAACAGCGTCGGGTA
>JAODNO010000537.1 GCA_025465235.1 Pseudonocardia sp. | reverse complement strand
CGTATCCGCGCACGGGGGGTCAGCCGCCCGCGGGCGCGGGCGGTGCGGGACGGGCGCAGGTGGTGTTCTGCGGCGGGAGCGCCAGATCGACCAGATAACGCGTGGCGGTCGTGTCGGCGCACGCGTTGGCCCCCTGCAGGGCGACGGTGTGCCCGTCGTTCTCCACCGTCAGCAGCCGGGCCTGCATCTGCTTCGCCAGCGACACCCCGTCCTCGTACGGGGTGGCCGGGTCGCCGGTCGAGGAGACGACCAGCACGGTGGGCAGGCCGGGTGCCTCGACGGGTCCGGCCTTGCTCGTCGGCGGGACCGGCCAGAACGAGCACTGCTCGAGCGCGTTCGACGGCCCGAACCCGGCGTCGAAGAACGGGGCGATCTGCAGCGACTGCCGGCTGATGTCGAGTGCGACCTGACGATCGGTGAGCCGGTCCGAGTCGGCGCAGTGGATCACCGGGAAGGCCTCGAGGAGGTTGCTGTAGCTGCCGTCGGGGCGCCGCTCGTAGTACGCGTCGGCCAGCCGCAGGAGGTTGTCACTGTTGCCGTGGGTCACCTGCACGAGACCGTCCTGCAGGAAGCCCCACAGCGATTCGGAGTACAGCGCGGTGACGACGCCGGTCATGGCGTCGTTGTAGCTCAGCGTCCGGCCCCCCGGCGCCGCGATCGGTGCCGTGATGAGCGGCTTCAGCAGCTCCTGCAGCTTGCGCGACGCCCCCGGTACGTCCGTGCCGAGCGGGCATCCCGCTCGCGCGACGCAGGACGTGGCGAAGTTGTCGAACGCCCGCTGGAAGCCACGCGACTGGGTCAGCCGCGACTCAACCGGGTTCTGCGACGGGTCGACCGCGCCGTCGAGCACGAGTGCACGCACGGAGCCGGGGAACTGCTTGGCGTACTCCGCGCCGATCTCGGTGCCGTAGGAGTAGCCGACGTAGCTCAGCTTCTCGTCACCCACCACCCGGTGGGCGATATTCAGGTCGCGGGCCACGTCGCGGGTGCCGACGTTGGCGAGCACGTCGAGGCCGACGCGGTCGGCGCACCGCTGCGCGAAGGCCTTGTACTCGGCCTCGGTCTGCGCCACGCCCTGCGGCGTCGTGTCGACGTCGAGGTCCGCGCGCTCAGCGTCGATCTCCGCGGTGTTCGAGCAGTCGATCGCCGGCTCGGACACGCCCACGCCGCGCGGGTCGAACCCGATGAGGTCGAACTTCTGCGCCACCTCGCCGGTGCCGATCAGGCCGGCGAGGGCCGGCAGGAAGCTGACTCCCGAACCGCCGGGGCCACCGGGATCGGTGAACAACGAGCCGATCCGCGCCGCCGGGTCGAGCGCCTTATGGCGGAGCATCGCGATCCGGGCGACCTTTCCGTCGGGCTGCGCGTAGTCGAGCGGCACCTCGAGGTACGTGCAGTCGAACTTCGGGTCGGCGTAGGCCTGTCGGTCGGCGTCGCTACGCGCGAAGTCGGCGCAGGGCCCCCAGGACAGCTGCTGGTTCAGGAAACGATCGAGTCCTGCCTGCGCGGGCACCGGTGCCGCCATGGCTGCGGGTGCAGAGACGGAAAAGGCGACCAGAAGGGCGATTGTGCTCGCGACGACCGCGCGACGGGACAACTTCACGAACGGGATCCTGACGGTGTTCTGCCTCCCCGGCAACCATTTGGGGCATCCCGTGTCGATCAGCGCCGGCGCGACCGCCGGTCCTGCGGTGGGCCGGTGCGCGGAGCGGCTGCCCGCAGGTTCGGCCGCTCGTTGCCGGCGTCCCAGCGCGCGTAGGCGTCGACGATGTCGGCCACCAACCGGTGCCGCACGACGTCGGTGCTCGTGAGCAGGGAGAAGTGCACGTCATCGACGTCGCCGAGGATGTCGCGCACAACGGTGAGCCCGGAGCGGGTGCTACCGGGCAGGTCCACCTGCGTGACGTCACCGGTCACCACGATCTTGGAGCCGAACCCGAGCCGCGTCAGGAACATCTTCATCTGTTCGGGCGTGGTGTTCTGGGCCTCGTCGAGAATGATGAACGCGTCGTTGAGCGTGCGCCCGCGCATGTACGCCAGCGGCGCCACCTCGATCGTGCCGGCAGCGATCAGCTTCGGGATCGACTCGGGGTCGATCATGTCGTGCAGCGCGTCGTAGAGCGGGCGCAGGTACGGGTCGATCTTCTCGTAGAGCGTGCCGGGCAGGTACCCGAGCCGCTCCCCGGCCTCGACGGCCGGTCGGGTGAGGATGATTCGGTTGACCATCTTGGCCTGCAGCGCCTGCACGGCCTTGGCCATCGCGAGGTAGGTCTTGCCGGTACCTGCGGGGCCGATGCCGAAGACGATCGTGTGCGCGTCGATCGCGTCGACGTAGCGCTTCTGGTTGAGCGTCTTGGGCCGGATCGTCTTGCCGCGCCGGGACAGGATGTCCAGGCTCAGCACCTCGGCGGGCGACTCCCCGATGCGGGCGCGCTCGTCGGCCTCGCCGTCGCCGAGCATCTCGACGGTGCGCCGCACCGCGTCGGTGGACACCTGCTGGCCACGCTCGGCGAGGGTGATCAACTCGGTGAAGACACGCTCCGCGAACGCCACGTCGGCCGGGGCGCCGGACAGGGTGAGCTCGTTGCCACGCACATGGACGTCGGCCTCGAGCATATCCTCGGCGACGCGCAGGCTCTCGTCGCGCGAACCGAGCAGCGCGAGCAGAGCGGCGTCCGGAACGGCCATGCGGGACTGGACGGGGTCCGGATGTGACAAGGGCTGTGCCGCCTGCTTTCCATGTCTCTGCTGGCTCTGGACCCTCCGATGCTACCGCCACCAGCGCGTGGTGCGCCCGGGCTTTCGGCGGCAAGTACTGCTCGCCCGGGCCGGGTGAGGTCCGGCGCCAACCAGGGATGCGCTTCCCGCTCTGCCGCACCGAGCCCGCCGCCACCCGCTTCCCGTGTTCGGTGTTCCGTGCAGATGACGAAGCCAGCCAGGATGGACGAGTGCACGATGACTCCGCCCTCGTCCTCCCGCGTATCGCCCGCTTCGCGCAGGAGCGGCTCGGTCCCGCTCTGTACCGGGACCGGGTCCCGGTGCAGGTGACGGCCTGGGCGGCGCCGGGCGAGCCGGTGCCGTTCGCGGAGGCCGTGCAACAGGAGTTCCGGCGGTTCGAGGTCGGGTCGGTGTGGGGCAGGCCGTGGGGCACGATGTGGTTCCACGTCACGGGGTCGGTCCCGCAGGCATGGACGGATTGCGCGGCGCGGGCCGAGCTCGTCGTCGACCTCGGGTTCGCCGGCGTCCAGCCCGGGTTCCAGGCCGAGGGCCTCGCCTACACCCCGGACGGGGTGGTCGTCACGGCGGTCGAGCCGCGCAACGCCCACGTTCCGCTGCGCGGTGGCGCCGGATCGGCGGTCGACCTGTACATCGAGGCGGCGTCGAATCCGGGTGCGGCAGGCGCCTGGACCTTCGCTCCGACCCACCTCGGCGACCTCGCGACGGCGGGGTCGGATCCGCTCTACCGGCTCGTGGCGCTGGAGATCGGGCTGCTGGACGTCCCGGTGTGGGAGCTGGCGCAGGACATCTGGACGCTCACCGGGCTGGCCGGCGAGCTCCCGGCCGACCTGCCGCGACGCGCCGAGGTGCTACGGGCCCTGGAGCGCACCGCGGACGTCGTGGACCCCGACGACGTGTCCGGCACTGCCGCGCTCGGCCGGGCCGAGCTCGCGGCGGTGCTCGCCGCTCCGGCACACGCGAGCGCGCACCGCGTGCATGCGGTGGGGCACGCCCACATCGACTCCGCCTGGCTCTGGCCGGTCCGGGAAACCGTCCGCAAGGTGGCGCGCACCTTCTCCAACGTGCTCGACCTGATGGACCAGGACGAGGAGTTCGTGTTCGCGGCCTCGTCCGCTCAGCAGTACGCCTGGCTGCAGGAGCACTACCCGGAGCTGTTCGAGCGGGTCAAGGCCCGGGTGGCGCAGGGCCGGTTCGTGCCCGTCGGCGGGATGTGGGTGGAGTCCGACACGAACATGCCGGGCGGGGAGGCGCTGGTGCGCCAGTTCGTCATGGGCAAGCGGTTCTTCCTCGAGGAGCTGGGGGTGGATCCGCTGGAGGTGTGGCTGCCCGACTCCTTCGGCTACTCGGCCGCGCTGCCGCAGATCGTCGCCGGGGCCGGCGCCCGCTGGTTCCTCACGCAGAAGATCTCGTGGAACGAGACCAACGTGATGCCGCACCACACCTTCCGCTGGGAGGGCATCGACGGCACACAGGTCTTCACCCACTTCCCGCCGGTCGACACCTACAACTCAGAACTCTCCGCGGCCGAGCTGGCGCGCGCCCAGCGCCAGTACGCCGAGAAGGGCCGGGCCAACACATCGCTGGTGCCGTTCGGCTGGGGCGACGGCGGCGGCGGACCGACGCGCGAGATGCTGGCGGCGGCCGCCCGCACGCGTGACCTGGAGGGCTCGCCGACGGTGCGGATCACCACCCCCGCCGAGTTCTTCGCCGCCGCGGAGGGCGAGTACCCCAACGCACCCCTGTGGTCGGGCGAGCTGTACCTGGAGTTCCACCGGGGCACCTACACCTCGCGGGCCCGTACGAAGCGGGGCAACCGCCGCAGCGAGCACCTGCTGCGGGAGGCCGAGCTGTGGGCCACCACCGCCGCCGTGCGCACCGGCGCCGCCTATCCCGCCGACATCCTGGAGCGCTGCTGGCGCACCGTGCTGCTGCAGCAGTTCCACGACATCCTGCCCGGCACGTCCATCGCCTGGGTGCACCAGGAGGCCGAGCGGAACTACGCCAGGGTCGCCGCGGAGCTGGAGGACGTGATCGCCCGGTCGCTCGCCGCGCTCGTGGGCGAGGGCGACCAGGAAATCGTGGTCAACGCCGGCCCCTACCCTCGCGACGGCGTCCCGGCCCTCGGCGCAGCCGTGCGCGGATACGAGTGCTCTGGCACTCGTATCCACGCACGGCCCGGCACCGGCGAGAACGTCACTGTGACGGAGACCGCCGACGGCGTGGTGCTGGCCAACTCCGCGGTCCGGGTTGTCGTCGACGCCCGTGGCCTGCTGACCTCAGTGCGCGACCTCG
>JAODNO010000536.1 GCA_025465235.1 Pseudonocardia sp. | reverse complement strand
GCGGACGGGGCGGCAGTGCACCGGGTCGACGCCGACCAGCACGTTGACCGGCCGCGCCGGGCGGATCCGCCGTCCCGATGCCGGTGCCGATGCCGATCGCTGCGGCGGTGCCGGCGCGCTCATGCGGGTCGCCTGCCGATCTGCAGCAGCGGGGCCGCCCCCGGAGCGCCGCCGCCGGCGGGCCCGCAGGGGGCGGGTGACCCGGCCTGCTGCACGAGGTTCAGTGAGGAGCACGCCTGGCACCGCGCACAGCCCGCGACGGCCGTGTCGGCGCCCAGCCCGCGTTCGGCGAGGAACCCGGCGACCTTCCGGTAGATCGGCTCCGTGTACTCGCGCGACGGTGCCGGCACGTCCTGCATCAGCGAGCCCGCCACCGGCCGCAGCGGCACGACGAACGGATAGACGCCGATGTCGACCGCCCGCCGGCACATGGCGACGGTCAGCTCCGGGTCCTCGCCCATGCCCAGGATGACGTAGGTGGAGACCCGCCCTTCGCCGAAGAGCGCGACGGCGTGCTCCCAGGTCCGGAAGTAGGTCTCGATGCCGGTGCGGAACTTGCCGGGGGCCACGCGCGCCAGCACCGCGGGGTCGAACGACTCGATGTGGATACCGAGCGCGTCGACGCCCATGTCGTGCACCTCGTCGATCGTCGAGAGGTCGCGGGGCGGCTCGAACTGCACCTCCACCGGCAGCCCGGCGGCCTCCTTCACCGCCTGCCCGCACCTCGCGACATGGAGAGCCCCGCGATCGGGCGCCACCGACGATCCGGTCGTGAGCGTCGCGTCCACCGCGCCGTCCAGTTCCTTCGCGGCGACGGCCACCTCGGCCAGCATCTCCGGCGTCTTCTTCGCGATGGTGCGCCCCGCGGCGAGGGACAGCCCGATACCGCAGAAGCCGCACTGGTCGGCGTTGCCCCAGTAGTTGCACGCCTGGACGACGGTGGAGGCCAGCGAGTCCAGGTGCAGCAGCGCGATCTGGTGGTACGGGACGCCGTCGGCGGTCGTGAGGTCGTAGAACCGCGGGCGAGCAGTGCCCGCCACCGACGCGACCTTGATCCCGTCGCGGTAGATGCCCTGGCCGTCGTCCTCGGCGCGCAACGAGTACGGCGAGGACTCGTTCGGCGGCACCGTCACGGGAACTCCGTCGATCCACAGCATCCCCGAGTCGGACGGTCCGGCGCCGCCCTGGCGGGACGTCTCCAGCTCGGTCTCCAACCGCAGGCCCACGCTCTGCAGGTCCATGATCAGCCCGGCCACCCCGAGCCCGGTGCCCTCGTCCACCGCCGTCATGCCGCCCCCTGGCGTTCACTAGAGTAACTGCTCGTGTCCCATAGGAAACCCCGCGGCGGGGCCGTGTCAAGCGAGAGTGGCGTGGAGGGCCAGGGCGCAGCCCGGGTGGCCCTGGTCAGCCACTCGACGACGCCCCGCGGCGGCCACGTGCACACGCTGGGGCTCGCCGAGGCGCTGCACCGCGCCGGCCGTCCCGTGCACGTCGTGGCGCTCGGAGATCCCGCGGCCGGGCTGTACCGGCCCACGGACGTGCCGCACACGGTGCTGCGCGGCCCGTCTCGCGCGGGCACGACCCTGGAGGAGCGCGTTCTCGCCGCCATCGAGCTGCTCGCCGCCGGGCTGGCGGAACGGATCGCCGAGTTCGACGTGCTCCACGCCCAGGACTGCATCGCGGCGCGAGCGGCCCTCCGCGCCCGCGAGGCGACCGGCACCGCCGTACGCGTCATGCGGACCGCGCACCACGTCGACGACTTCACCACGCCGGTGCTGATCGACTGTCAGCGCCGGGCGATCACCGAGCCGGACCGGGTGCTGGTGGTGAGCGAGCAGTGGCGGGGGATCCTTCGTGACGAGTTCGGTGTGTCGGCCACGGTGGTGCCGAACGGTGTCGACACCAGCCGCTTCCTCCCGGTGCCGGCGGCGGAGCGGGCAGCGCTACGCGAGCGGGTGGGTGCCCGCGGTCCGCTCCTGCTCGCCGTGGGGGGCATCGAGCCGCGAAAGGGGAGCATCATCGCGTTCACGGCGCTTGCCGAGCTGGCCGCCGACGCAGACGCCGCCGGCACACCGCGTCCGGTACTCGCCGTCGTGGGCGGCCACTCCTTTCAGGACTTCGCGCCGTACCGCGAGGCCGCGCTCGCCGAACTGCCCGGCCTCGGGCTGCAGCAGGGGCAGGACGTCGTGGAGCTCGGCACCGTCACCGATGCGGAGCTCGGCGGCTGGTACGCCGCCGCGGATGTGCTCGCCTATCCGTCGCTGAAGGAGGGTTTCGGGCTCGTGACGATCGAGGCGATGAGCCGTGGCCTTCCGGTCGTCGCGAGCGACGTGCCGGTGTTCACCGAGTACCTCACCCACGGGGAGAGCGCGCTGCTGCCTGCCGCGGGTGACCCGGCGGCCCTGGCCGCGGCCCTGCGGGCGGTGCTGACGGACGCGACGCTGCGGGAGCGCCTGACGGTGGCCGGTCACGCGGTGGCGGCGGGGCACACCTGGCCCGCGGCCGCGGCTCGTCACGCCGAGATCTACGCCGAGCTCACATCGATCTCCCCGGCCGTTCCGGCTGACCGGTGACGCATCTCGTAACCCGCTCCGCACCCGCTCCGCGCTGTTCGCCGTCCTCGCGGATTCCGCGCGCCCTGCCCGCGAGGACCACAGGCGGCCCGCGTTTGGTGGTGGGGCCGCGCCCCGGGCGCGGTGGGGGCCGCGGCTAGCGTGCGCTCATGCCGCCTCTGCTGCCTCCCACTGCCCGGACGCTTCTCGCCCGCACCGCTCGCGCCCAGCGCGACGGCCGGGTCCCGGCGCTCGTCGCCGGCGTCGTCCGTGATGGTGAGCTGGTGTGGTCGACCGGCCGCGGTGAGATCGCCGAGCCGCACCACGACGTCCAGTACCGGCTCGGCTCGATCAGCAAGATCGTCACCGCCGTCACTGTGCTGCGCCTACGCGACGAAGGTCTGCTCGACCTCGACGACCCGCTCGACAAACACCTGCCCGGCACGCCGCTGGGCGGACGGACCGTCGGCCAGCTGCTCTCGCACCTCGCCGGCGCCGGGTCGGAGAGCCCGGGCCAGTGGTGGGAACGCACCCCGGGCACCACGCTCGAGGGCCTCGGGCTCTCACCCGCCGACGTGGTGCTGCCCGCAGCGCGCCGCTTCCACTACTCGAACCTCGGCTTCGGGCTGCTCGGTGCACTGGTGGCCAGGGCGCGGGGACGCGCGTGGGACGAGGTGGCCCGCGACGAGGTGCTCGCCCCGCTCGGCATGACCCGCACTACCAGCCGACCCTCGGGCGTCGCGGCCCAGGGCTACGCCGTGCACCCCTGGGCGGACGTGGTGCAGATCGAGCCCGAGCACGACGCGGGGGTGATGGCTCCGGCCGGCCAGCTGTGGGCGACAGCAGCAGACCTGGCCCGGCTCGGCGCGTTCCTGCTGGGCGACACCGGCGGCGTTCTCTCGCCCTCCACGGTGGAGGAGATGACGGTCCCGGCGGGCATCGACTCGTCCGCACCGACGTGGTCGTCCTACGGACTGGGCGTGCAGGTCCAGCGCGTCGGCAACGATCCCGCACGCCCGGGGCCGGTCCTGGTCGGCCACGGCGGGTCGATGCCCGGCTTCCTCGCCGGCCTCTGGGTGGACCGCGAGGAGGGCACGGGTGCGTTGGCGCTGGCCAACACGACCTCCGGGCTGGACGGTGGCTTGCCGGCAGGGTTGCTCGCCGACCTGCGGGCCGCCGAGCCCCGGGTGGTCGACGCCTGGACGCCCAGCGGGTCGCCGGTGCCGCTGGAGCTGCTCGGACCGTGGTACTGGGGCCCGTCGCCGTACGTGCTGCGGGCGGTGCCGGACGGGCTGCTGCACCTGAGCGGGCTCGGCAGGCCGGGACGCAGCAGCCGCTTCCGCCCCTGCCCCGACGGCACCTGGCTGGGCCTCGACGGCTACCACGCCGGGGAGACGCTGCGGCTCGGCCCGCAGGCGCTCAACCTCGCGACGTTCGTCTTCACCCGAACGCCATACGACCCCGCGGCGCCGGTGCCGGGCGGGGTCGACGGGGCCGGCTGGGGGGACCTCAGCTAGCCGTCCACTGCCTCGGGTTCGTCCGCAGCCGGGACGGTCACGGGGAGACGCTCCCCCATCCGCAGCAGCACATCGCTGCGGCTACGAGCTACGAGCGCCTCACCGCCCGGAACCCCGGCGGGCGCGGGCCGGGCGGGTGGTGTCGGGGTGGTGGGTGCCGTCGAGGTGGGAGCGCAGCAGCACCGCGAAGCCATCGGCGTCGCCTCCGGCGACGGCGTCGGCAAGTTCGCTGTGCTCGCGCAGCACGATCTCGATGTGATCGAGGTCCGGGCCGAGGGCCTGGATGCTCATCCGGCGCTGGCGGTCGGCGAGGGTCGCATAGAAGCGGGTGGTGAGGGCGTTGCCCCCGGCCGCCACGATGGCGCGGTGGAAGGCCTCGTCGGCATCGGCGAAGGCGACGAGGTCACCCGAGTCGGCGTGCTCGTGCTGCGTCTTCACGATCGCGCGCAGCCCGGCGGCGGCCTCGGTCAGCGAGGCGCCGGTACGGATCCCCCGCACCAGCCGGCGCACGGCGGCGGTCTCGAGGGCCTCCCGCGCGTCGAGCACGTCGTCGGCCTCACCCGGCGGAACGGGCGCGACGACCGCACCGCGCTTCGGGATCAGCTGCAGCAGCTCCTCGGCCTGCAGCCGCAGGAAGGCCTCCCGCACCGGGGTGCGGCTCATCCCGAGCCGCTCGGCGATGTCGCCTTCGCTGAGCAGGTGGCCGGCGGGTAGCTCGCCGGTGAGCACGAGCTCCTTGGTGGTGAGGTAGGCGCGGACCGCGGCGGGTGGGGTGGGGGCGTCGGAGGAGTTCGGCGACATGGCCCGACTGTAGGTCTGAGGTACAAGGTTGTATCTCAGACCTACGGCTCATCGGCGCTCGCTCGGTGATCAGCCGGAGAACCGGCGCCTGGTCAGGCGTCGGTCAGCAGCCGGGTCCGGCGGGATTCGATCTCCGCACGGCGCGGGTCGCCCGGCGACAGCCGCTCCACGAGCCGGTCGTGCACCTCGAGGTCGCCGCGCCCGAGCAGGTGCGCCGCGAACGCCGCCAGCAGGTCGGTCTCGTCGGCGTCGAGCACCGCCCGGCGCAGGCTCACCTCCAGCTCGTCGCGCAGCTCCCGGATCGCTGGGGCGTCCGACGGTGGCAGCAGGGGACCGGGGCACGCGCGGAGGGCATCAGCGGGCCTGCCGGCGCGCAGGGCGCGGCGCACCGCCTCGAAGTCGGCGTCGACGATGGCGTCTAGCCGGTAGGGCCGGGTGCGCAGGACGTCCGAACCGATGAGCGAGCGCAGCCGAAGGATCTCCCCGCGGACCGTGGTGGGGTTGCCGTCATCGCCGTAGAGCTGTAGCGCGAGCCGCTCCGCGGTGAGGCCGTCGGGGTGCAGGGCCAGCGCGGTGAGCAGCTCGGCCGGCCGCAACGTGAGCGGGATGGGCCTGCCGTCGAGGAGCATTCCGGGGGTGCCGTGGCCCAGGAAACGCAGCGAGAGAGCGCTGCGCCTCGGCGCCGCGGCGGCCTTGTGGGGGGCGCGCAGCAGGTAGCCCTCGGCGAGTGGCTCGACCACCATCTCGCGGCCGTCGGCCAACCGGATCCGGTCGGCGCCCGCCGGCAGCTGCACCCGCTCAGGCCATGTGCCGTACGGCTCACCGGCCACGATCCGGCCGGTCGGCGTGACCAGCGCCCCCGCGCCGCCCCGCAGGCTCGTGAGGTGGGGCATGTTGCGCACGCGCAGCCGCTCGTCGGCGATGGCGAGGCGCACGCGCAGCTGGTTCTCGGCGAGCTGAGCGGTCGCCGACACGAGCTGGACCATCGCCGGGTGGACGGTGTGCAGCGGGCCGCTGATGTCGATGGCGCCGAGGATGTTGCCGGTGTCGGGGTCGTGGACGGGCGCAGCCGCGCACGTCCAGGCGTGGTAGGTGCGGACGAGGTGCTCCGCCGAGTGGATCAGCACGGGCGCGTCGACGGCGAGCGTCCTGCCCATCGCGATGGTGCCGATCGCGTCCTCGGTCCAGCGCGTGCCCGGGGACAGGCCGACCTCGTCGGCCGAGTGCAGCAGCTTGGCCGCCCCCTCGCGCCACAGGATGGTGCCGTCGGCGTCGGTGTCGAGCATGTCGTGGATGGCCTCGTCGGCGTTGCTCACCAGCGTGCTGTGCAGCAGCGGCATGACCGCGTTGAGCGGGTGGCCCTCGCGCAGGTCGGGCAGCTCGGCGTCGTGGACCACCACCGGAGGAGTGCGCCGCTCGGGGTCGACGTGCGCTGCCAGGCTGCGCAGCCATGATTCGGACACCAGGGTGCGAGCGGGAACCGGACCGGGCTCGCCGGCCAGTACGGCGTCGAACACCTGGTGGAGCAGGTGAGCGCGCTCCGCAGCGTCGTACGCACCTTGAGTCGTCATCAGCACTCCGAGCGTCATCGCTCCAGGACCGGCTCATCATCACGTAGTGATCCGGATGCAGCAACACAGGCCCCTTGCGCGTGCAACGTCCAGGCAACGCGGCCGGTCCTAACCTCGCCCCACCATCAATGACGAGGGCAGAGAGGTTCGCCGTGACGACGGATGCCGTGCTCGACACCCGCCCCGCCGTGCTGGAACCTGGCCCGGCCCCGCTGCTGCCCGCGCCGTGCAGGACGGCGCGTCTCCTGGTCGTGGACGGTGCAGGGATCGTCCGTTTCGGCCTGCGCCAGCTGTTCGCCGGCGACCCGCAACTCGCGGTGGTCGGTGAGGCCGCCACCCCGCGCGACGCGCTCGTGATCGCCGACCGCTGCCCGCCTGACCTCGTCATCCTCGACGTCGACCTCGGTCGCGGCGATGCCGCGGGGGTGGAGCTCGCCAGGATGCTGCTGGAGCGCCACCGCAAGGTACGGATCCTCGTGCTGACCGGCTGCCGCGACCGCGAGATCATGCTGCGCACCGTGCGCCTCGGTGTGCACGGTTACCTGCGCAAGGGCGCCGACGCCACCGACATCCTCCGCGCAGTGCACACGCTGCTGCGGGGGGAGAGCGTGTTCGGCGCCGGCGCCGGAGGCGGCGCCGGGAGCATGGACGTGCCGGGGGACGAGAACCGGCCGCCGGCCCGCGGGCTCGGCGGGGCGACGCTGACCGAGCGGGAGAACCAGGTGCTGCGGCTGCTGGCCGTGGGTATGTCGAACCGTGAGATCGGGCGCAGGCTCGTGATCAGCGAGGCCACGGTCAAGTTCCACGTGCGGAACCTGCGCGACAAGCTCGACGTGCGTCGCCGTACCGAGATCGTCTACACGGCGACGCGCCAGGGCATCGTCTGAGGCTCCGGCCGAGCGGGTCCTGTCCACCATGAGCGGTATCCGTTTACGATGCTGTACGTGGAGGCGGCCGAGCGGGGTTCGTGGGAGCCGATCGTCGGTGCGATCGGGCCCAAGCTCCGCGCGGCCCGCCAGCAGCTCGGCCTGTCGCTGCAGCAGCTCGCGGCACGCTCGGGCGTGTCGGCCGCGGCCATCCACAAGGTCGAGCGCGGCGACATGGTTCCCACCATCACCACGCTGCTGAAGCTCGCGGCGGCTGTCGGCAGGCCGATCGGGCACTTCGTCGATGACGGTGCACCGCCCGCCCCGGTCGCGACGTTGATCCGGGCGGACGAGCGCCCGGCCGCACCGCCGGAGTGGGCGCCGGCTGCCGAGGGTGTCGCGGCGGCAGCAGTCGCCCTGCCGACTGCTCGTCTGCCCGCGAGCGGCGTGCTCGCCGAGGTCGAGCCCGGCGGTGGCAGTGGCGACGCCAGACCGCTGCGGGCCGGGGAGGAGGTGCTGCTCGTGCTGGAGGGCACCCTGCAGGTCGAGGTGGCGGGCGAGCGGTACCGGCTCCGCACCGGGGACGCGCTGCACTACCCGACAGACCGCCCGCACGCGTGGCACAACGACGACCCGATGCCGGCCCGCGCCGTCTGGTTCTCGGTGCGGTCATGACCAGTGCGCCGGAGACCGCGTCCCTCGCCGCGATCGTCAGCGCCGTGCTCACCCACCCCGGGTTGCGGGCAAAGGCGGAGATCGGCCTGGTGGCCGAGGCGCTGGGCCAGGAGGTGATGGGTGCCGCGGCGATGGCGGCCGCCGGCGCCCCCGACTGGCTGGGAGGCCCGGGCGACGACGGCGCGGTGGTCGAGGCCGGCGGCACGCGGGTGGTCGCCTGCGGGGAGGCGATCTTTCCGCCGTTCGTCGTCGCCGATCCGCACGGCGCCGGGTTCGCCGCTGTGCTCACCAACGTCAACGACCTCGCCGCGATGGGAGCCGAGCCGCTCGGCATCGTCGACACGGTGGTGGCGCCCGAGCCGGTGGCCCGCGATGTGCTGGCCGGCATGCGGGAGGCCGCGCTGCTCTACCGCGTGCCGATCGTCGGCGGCCACCTCACCGTGCACGACGGGCCACCTGCGGTGTCGGCCTTCGGGCTGGGGCACGCTCCCGTCCCGCTGTCGGTGACACGCGCCGAACCGGGCCAGTCGCTCGTGGTCGCGGCTGCGCTCGACGGCGAGATGCGTACCGACTTCCCCTTCTTCCCCGCGTTCCGCAGCCGGGGCGACCGGTGCGCGGGTGACGTCAGGCTGCTGGCCGCTCTCGCCCACGCCGGCACCTGCGTCGCCGCGAAGGACATCAGCATGGCGGGGCTCGTCGGGTCGCTCGCGATGCTGCTGGAGTGCGACAGCCTCGGCGTGACGGTCGACCTCGACGCCGTGCCCGCCCCGGCAGGCGTCCCCCTCATCAGCTGGCTGACCTGCTTCCCCAGCTTCGGGTTCCTGCTCTGCGTGCCCCGCGGCCGCGAGGACGAGTGCGTGGCCGCCTTCGCCGGACGCGAGCTGGCAGCGGCCGTCGTCGGCGTGCTGGACGACACCGGCGAACTCGCTCTCCGCTCGGGAGCCGAGCGGGCCACCGTGCTGCGGCTCGACGAGTTCCGCGTGACGGGCCTGCCGCACTAGGAGCGCGGCTGCTTGCTCAGGGGCCGGCGACGCGCAGCCGCCGCCGCGGCGGCTCCACCGGGTCGAGGACCGGGCAGATGCCGGAGCCCGCGGCCAGCCCCAGCACCGGGGGTGCGGGGGCGGGCACCGCACGCAGGGCGATGTCGGTGGCCAGTCCGAAGATCCACAGCATTCGCTCGGGGTCGTGCCAGCGGTGCCGCTGGACGAATTCGAGCCATTCGTGCGGCGCGATCGTCTCCTCGGTGGAGTACTCCAGCTCGGCCCAGGTGGCGGCGGTCTCGAACAGGTCGACCATGGCGTCCAGGTCACACTCCACGCGCAGCAGCCGGTCGTGGTGGGCCTGGCGCGCCGGATCGGGGCGACACTGCCCGTGACAGGCCAGTCGGGCGAGCCTGTCGGGCTGGTGCGATCGCGACACGGAAGCCTCCCCGGAGAGCAACGGA
>JAODNO010000303.1 GCA_025465235.1 Pseudonocardia sp. | reverse complement strand
TCGGCGTCGTGGTGCTCGACCCCGTGCTCGGTGTCCGCAAGACCAACATCGGGATCAAGGACGGGCGCGTGGTGGGCATCGGCCGCGCCGGGAACCCCGACGTGCAGGACGGCGTCGAGCTGGAGGTCGACGCCCACACCGCCATGATCACCGGTGAGGGCATGCTCGCGACGCCCGGGATCGTCGACTCGCACGTCCACCTGTCCAACGCCGACCTGGTACCGGCGGCGCTCTCGGCGGGCGTCACCACGATCGTCGGGATGGGCATCGGCGGGGTCTGGGACGTCGGGGCCAACCCGCGCCCCAACCTGCACGCGCTCGTCGACGGCTGGGCGGGCGTCCCGGTCAATGCCGCGTTCCTGGCCCGCGGCTCGTCGACGTCGGCCGACCTGCTGGAGGAGGCGGTGCTGTCGGGCTGCGGCGGCTTCAAGGTGCACGAGGACTGGGGCGCGACTCCTCCGGTGATCGACACGTGCCTCGCCGTGGCCGAGGTCGCCGACCTGCCGGTGGCGCTGCACACCGACACCCTCAACGAGTCGGGTTACCTCGCCGACACCCTCGCCGCCGTCGGCGGCCGGACCGTGCACGCCTACCACGTGGAAGGCGGCGGCGGGCACCCCGACCTGCTGTCCATAGTGTCCCGGGACAACGTGCTCACGTCGTCGACGACCCCGACGCTGCCGCTCACGCCCTCGACTGTGGCCGAGCTGGGCCCGATGACGCTCACCGTGCACCGCGGCCACGCCCACGTGGCCAGCGACGCCGCGATCGCCTCGAGCCGCATCCGCGAGCACGCGATCTCGGCCGAGAACTGGCTGCACGACCGCGGAGCGATCAGCATCGTCAACTCCGACGCGCTGGGCATGGGCCGGATCGCCGAGACGGCCCGCCGCACCTGGCAGCTCGCGCACGTGCAGGCCACGCTGGCCGGCGAGACCGGACCGGACGTCGCCAACAACGCCCGTGTGCTGCGCTACCTGGCGAAGCTCACGCACAACCCCGCCGTCGCGCACGGCCTCGCGGCGCACGTGGGGTCGATCCGGCCCGGGCGGCTGGCCGACATCGTGCTGTGGAACCCGGCGTGGTTCGGCGCCCAGCCCGAGCTGGTGATCAAGTCGGGGTTCGTGGCGTGGGGTGCAGCCGGCTCCGGCTCCGGTTCCACCCGGCTCACCCAGCCCCGCCGGATGCGCGCCTTCTACGGCGGCCTCGGCGCCGCGCCCGCCCGCCTGGCACACGTGTTCGTGTCGCAGCGCTGCCTCGACGACGCGGGAGCCCGGGCCGCCCTGCCGCCCGGCCGGCAGTACTCCCCCATCTCCGGCAGCCGGGGCCTGACGTGCGCAGACATGCTGCACAACTCCGCGACCCCGCACGTCGAGGTGGCGCCGGAGCCCGTGCCGGTGCGCGCCGACGGCCGGGAGATCCCGCTGCATCGCTCGCCGACGCTGCCGCTGACCCGGCTGCACCACCTGGGATGAGGAACGGCCGCCGGTGGATCGACCTGATCGTGCACAACGCCACCATCGTGACGATGGACGAGGCGCAGCCCCGCGCGCGGACCCTCGCGGTGCACCACGGCCGCGTGCTCGCCGTCGATCCCGACGGCCTGCACGGGCGCACCGAGATCGACGCGCAGGGCGCCGCACTCGTCCCGGGATTCGGGGATGCGCATAATCACATGGCCTGGTTCGGCCAGGGTCTGGACGCCGTCGATCTGTCCGGGTTGAGTGATCTCGACACCCTCTATCACCGCGTGGCGGAGCGGGCGGCGACGCTCCCCGGCCACGCGATGGTCGTCGGCACCGGGTACGACGACACCATGATCGGCGGGCACCCGCGCCGCCGCGAGCTGGACCGGGCGGCCGGGGGGCGCCCGGTCTGGCTACAGCATCGGTCGGGGCACGTCTGCACGGTGAACAGCCCCGTGCTGGAGCGGATCGGCGTGTTCGACGGCTCGGCCTCGGCGCCCACGGGCGGTGTGGTCGTCACCGACGGGGCCGGCGACCCCACGGGCGTGCTGGAGGAGCAGGCGCGGGAGGCTGGCACGCTCGGCGTCCGGGTGCAGCTGATGCCGAGCGTCGACGCGCTGCGCCCGCTCTCGGGCCACCCCGACGACGCCGCCCGGTTCGGCCTTGACCTCGGCGTCCGCACCGGTTTCGGCGACGAGCGGCTGCGCATCGGACCGATGAAAATCGTCCTGGACGGGTCGCTGGTCGCCCGCACCGCAGCGATGGTCGACCCGTTCTGCGACCGGCACAGCCACGGGTACCTCCAGGACGACCCGGATCTCCTGCGCGCCCGGATCCTGGACGCCCACGCATCCGGCTGGCGGATCGCCGCACACGCATCGGGGACCGCGCGGTCGACCTGGCCCTGGACGCGCTCGCCGAGGCGCAGCAGCGCCACCCGCGACCTGGCGCCCGCCCGCGCATCGAGCACGCCGCCGTCACCACGCCTGCGCAGATCGCCCGCATGGCTGAGCTGGGGGTCACACCGGTGCCGCAGCCGAGGTTCCTGCACGAGATCGGGGACACCATGGCAGCGGCGTCCGGGCCCGGCCGGGCCGACGGGCTCTACCGGCACGCCGGCTTCCTGCGCGCCGGGCTACGGGTGCCCGGCAGCTCCGACCGGCCGGTCGCGTCCGGTGCCCCGCTGCTGGGCAGGCAGTCGATGGTGGAGCGACTCTCGTCGACGGGGGCCGTCATCGGCCCGGAGGAGCGCGTCGTCGCCCCGGCTCTCGCTCGGGCACGACGAGGTGGTGGCCCGGTGATCCGTGCCGCTCGACATGTCGGCCACCCCGCTAACGCGTCGATCACCTGCTCGCCGCGCCGGTACACGGACACCTGCAGGCCTCGTTCCGCGCCCGACCCGACAAGGCGGTCGAGCACCGCCTGCACCTCGGTCATCGCGTTCGCCCCTCCATCGTGATGCTCTGCAGTGGTCGTTCGGGGGTACGTCGGAGTCGGGGACGCCGATCCGACAGCTGCGCGAGAGGAGACTTCCGCCATGCTGCTGCCGAACGAGCGCGTAGAGATTGTGCGGTTCTGCCGCCGGATGCAGGCCGACGACCTGACGGTCGGCAGCTCCGGCAACCTCTCTGTGCGGTCGGGGAACCGCATCGCCATCACGCCGAGCGGCGTGGCCTTCGAGGACCTGACCGCCACCTCGATCTGCGTCGTCGATCTGAACGGGAACCCCGTCGAGGAGGGGCTCCCGCCCTCGTCCGAGGTCCCGATGCACACCCGGGTCTACGCACGGACGGACGCCGTCGCCGTCGTGCACACCCACCCGCTCTACGCGACGACGCTCTCGACGGTCGTCGACGAGCTGCCCGCGGTGCACCACAAGCTGGCGCTGCTCGGCGGCGCGGTGCGGGTGGCACCCTATGCGGCGTACGGCAGCATCGAGCTCGCGGACAACAGCGTGCGCGCGATGGAGGGCCGGTTCGGCGCGATCCTGCAGAACCACGGCGCCACCACCTACGGCGACAGGCTCGCGAAGGCCTACAGCCGCAGCCTCTACCTGGAGTGGGTCTGCCGGCTGTACTACCAGTCGCGTCTGCTCGGAGAGCCCAGCATGCTGCCGGCCGAGGAGGTCGAGCAGGCGGCCAGGAAGCTCGGCAGCCAGGGGCAGACGGTGCTGGACCCGCTACCTATGGCCCGTCCGTGGACGACAGGCCCCCGAAGAGGACGCGACGACAACGGGACGGGTGGCGAGTGAGCTGTCATGAGGCAGCGGCCGGGAAGCGCTCGAGGATCCGCGCGGCGTAGAACGAGTCCCACGGCTCGTCAGGGTGTTGCGCGGTGTGCTCCTTGTCGGACCGCACGAGCAGGTAGACCAGCTCGCTGCGGACCGGGGTCACTCCGACGACCTCGGGCAGCTTCGACAGCGAGACAAGCCAGTCGGCGTACCACGTGGCCCAGTCGGGATCCTCGCCGTCGACGATGCGGTACACCTGGTGATGCGTCTCGGCGGCCTCACGCAGAATGGCGGCTAGCCGGTCAACCTGGTCGCCCATGGTGTTCTCCCGTCCGGTCGAGCCATCTTAAAACAATATCGCCAGGGCCGCTGCCGCCCCTTTCCGTATTTCCCCAGCTCTAGCGCTTGGCGCGCCGCTCGGACCACCAGGAGATCTGTGGGCACCACGCACTCTTCCCTTCGGAGACGACAACCAACTACCGAAGGGTTCCGGCGAGGAACCGCGGCTGCATCAGAGACGCTGTTCGAAACGACGTGGCGGCACCGGCGACCAGCACGTTTCAGAACATGCCACCGCCCGCGTGCAGGGCCTGGCCGCTGACCCAGCGGGCGGCGTCGGAGCAGAGGAAAGCCACGATCTCAGCGATGTCATCCGGTTCACCGATGCGGCCAAGAGGCGTCCGGGCGGCTATCCCCTCGATCACGCCGGCAGGCCGGTGCTCAAACAGCGCGTCCGTGCGAACGGCGCCGGGAAGCACGCTGTTCGCGGTGATGCCGCGCGGGCCGAGCTCCTTCGCGAGCGCTCGCACGAGTGCGTCGCCCGCGGCTTTGCTGGCGCCGTAGACCGCACTGTCCGGGCCGTGCATCGCCGCCGCGACGCTCGAGATCACCACGATCCGGCCGTTGTCGCGCACCCGGTTGGCCGCCTCCCGCAGTGTCCGGAAGGTGGCGCGTGTGTTCGTGGTGAAGATCAGCTCGTAGTCCTCGTCGGTGAACTCCACAAGCCGCCCGAATCGCGCGATGCCGACATTGCCGACCACGATGTCCAGGCCGCCGTAATGCCGCTCGGCAGCGTCGAACAGCTCACGCAGCTCGTCGCGGTCGGTGACGTCGGCCAGCACGGCGACGGCCCGACCGCCGCTCTGATCGATCGTGGCGACCACATGCGCGGCTGCGTCGGCGTCCGACCGGTAGTTGACGATCACGCTTGCCCCGTTAGCGCCGAGCCGCTCGGCGATGGCACGCCCGATGCCGCGTGAGCTCCCGGTGACAATCGCGACCTTCGCGTCCAGCAAACTCGCACCTCCTGTGGCCCTGACAACTAGATCAAGACATCAGATTGTGACCTTTACATGAGGTCAAGCTCCGGCCCAGTGAGCGGCCATCGAAGGCGACTTTGCCTTCCATGCGTCCCATCAGTCTCCTTCCACCGAACCGGTGGTCAGGTGCCGTGAGGTCTGGAGTGCGAGAACGGCGGTGAGGACCTGTTGCAGCGTCGCGGCGGGGTCGTCGACCAGGTTGGTGGAGCGCCAGGCCACGTGCGCGTCCGGGCGGACCAGCACGCAGCCGTCCTCCGCGACCTCTCGGGTGCGCGCCCAGTCCTCGTAGACGTCGATGTGCTCCCGGCCTGGGCCGATCACGTGCGCGGCGATCTCGATGCCCAGCTTCTCCGCGACGGCGGCCGCCGCGTCCGTCCACGCCTCCCCGGAGATTCCGGTGAGCAGGGCGAAGCGGCCCTTGCCGGACAGGTCGTGGGTGCTCACCTTGTGTCCGGTCCGGTCGGCCAGCCAGACGTGCGGCACCCGGGCGCCCGGCCAGGTAGTGGGGTGGTAATACAGCTGCGGGTCGCGGATGAACTCCGGCTCCGGCGTCCCGTCCGGCACGACCGCCGCTCCGTAGTCCGCGGAGTACCGCTGGCCGAGCTCGATGCCGTGGGTGTTGAACTCGTAGTTCTTCAGCTCCAGCGCCTCCCGCAGGGCTTCCCGCTGGGCGGCGGCTTCGGGGGTGTTGTCGGTGCGGGCGGCGATCCGGGCGCGCATCTGTTCGGGGTCGCCGGTGTTGGTCAGCCCGAGGGCTTCGAAGATTGGCCCGAACTCCTCGATGGACTTGTTGGCCCGCAGCACGATCTGCTTGCCGATCGGGGCCCGCTCGGCGTCGTAGGTGTCCAGCAGCCCCTCGCCGGCCTGTCCGCGCAGCACGTAGGCCAGCTTCCAGGCCAGGTTGTAGGCGTCCTGGACGGAGGTGTTGGAGCCCAGCCCGTTCGACGGTGGGTGTCGGTGCACCGCGTCGCCCATGCAGAACACCCGGCCGGAGCGGTAGCTGGTGGCGTACATCTTGTTGTTTCCCCATAGCGAGGTGGACCGGATGGTCACCGGGATGGTGTCGTCGCCGACCAGTTCGTGCACGATCCGGGTGGCCATTGCGTCGTCCACGTCCGGCGGCGGCTGGTTGATGTCGTAGCCCCAGACGGTCAGCCACTCGTTCCACGGTCGGACCATGCGGACCAAGCCCATGCCGATGCCGCCGATGTCCGAGCCCGGCTGCAGGATCCAGTACAGGACGCTGGGCCGGTGCGACACGTAGGCCGAGAGGTCGGCGTGGAAGACGATGTTCATGCTGCCGGCCAGGTCCATCTGCCCCTCGAACGGCAGCCCGATGTCCGCGGCCACCGCCGAGCGCCCGCCGTCCGCACCGAGGACGTAATCGGCCCGGATCCGGAACTCCTGCTCGGTGACCCGGTCGCGGACCCGGACGGTGACCCCGTCGGCGTCCTGGGTGAGGCCCAGGTACTCGGTATCGAACCGGATGCGGCTGCCCCGGGACGCCGCGTGCCCGATCAGGATCGGCTCCAGGAAGGTCTGGGGGATGTCGCAGCTCGGGGAGGGGCTGGCCATGGTGTAGTCGGCCGCTCGCGCCGGGTGGGTGCAAAAGGTGCGTACCCGGCCGATCTCGTCGCCGGCCAGGCTGGTGCAGATCACTGTGTCGCCGATCAGCGCGTGCTCGGTGCCCTTGGCCAGCACGTCGTCCTCGATGCCCAGGTCCCGGAAGATCTCCCGTGCGCTGGTTGGTGAAGTGTGCCCTCGGGGTGTCTGCCGTCCAGCGGTACTTGGTGATCACCAGGTGCGGCACGCCCAGCGAGGCCAGCGCCAGCGCGGCGCCCGCCCCGGCCGGCCCGCTGCCGATCACCAGGACCTCCGTCTCAAGGTCCCCTCCGGCGGTGTGCTCCAGGTGCGCCTGCGGGGCGTCATCCAGGTCGGCGCCGACCGCTGCATCAAACCGCGCGGCGAACGGCGCGTTGCACGCGGCGGTCATGGCTGCTCCTCCCGGGCCAGTACCCGTACCAGGTCGAACTCCACCTGCGTCCACCGTCCGTCGTGGGCACTGCCGTCCGGTGCGGTGCCGCCGTGGTGTTCGGTGAACTCGGCGATCAGGCTGTTCTTGACGCCGAACACGGCGCCGTTGTGGAGGTACTCGTCGCCCGCCACGAACACGTGGGTGATCAGCGTGCGGTGGCCGGGGGCGGTGACCTTGAAGTGCAGGTGGCGGACCAGGCTGGTCATCACCTCTCCGTAGCGGTCGGAGGTGCTGGTGGCGAAGCTGGCCACCACCTCGTCGGTAACCGCCTGCTGCGCGGCCGCGTCGGACTGAAGTGGCGCGGTTTGGGTCACGGTCACCCATTGACCCCTACCGCCCGATTGTCCATTTCCTACCTTTTCCGCTGACCCCTGGCTGTGCCCCGACCATGCCATTGGGACAAGTAACAATCGCGAGATCGACGTTCCTGTGCACGGGCTGGCGTGAGCCGGTGCCGACCGTGGAGAGTCGACAATCACCGAGAGCTAGATTGTTTGCAACTGAGGCGGCGGCTCTCCAGAATTGGAGAACCGCAAGGTCAGACAATGTGCGCCCGAAGGGATTCGAAACCCCTAACCTTCTGATCTGTAGACATATCGGGTCCGTAACAACAAAGCGTTGGCCGAGGCCTCCGAGGTGCCGATGTCCACGGCTCGCTGGTGGATCCGGGAAGCGCGCCGGCTGGGCGAACTACCGCCCGGCAGGAAGGGCAAGGTCGACTAGACCCGGTCGCCTCGTTCCTGACCGCCGGCCATCAGATAGTCGTGCGCGAAGGTGTGCCGGAACCGATCCTCGAAGCTTCTGCCTCCGCACGCCCTCAGCAGCGCCGCGGGTTCGTCGTCCCGTAGTACCGGTACCGGTTTGGGGCCGACTCGGGTGGCGCCATCCCTGCCATCGGGCGGACGTCGATCTCGCCCTCGGCGACCAGCCACCCACAGAAACGATGTAGACCCTTGAACCGGGTCCGGACGGTGGAGGCCTCGCGGTCGCCCGCCAGTTGCGCGAGCCACTCCTCCATCGGGGTAGAGCGAGCTTTGCGCTATACCACCGGCGCGGACTGCACTACGACTTGTCTTCGCTGGTAGAGGCCCTAGCGCGGGACGGCTGGACCCGCATCGGCTCGCCCGGCATCTTCGGGTACTCGGGCGGGTACGGCATCTCCCCCAGCCCGCGGTCGCGCTCGTCGGCGGCGTACCAGTCCAGCGCCGTCTCTATCCCGCCGACCGCCGCGTCCATCCCCGCGTGCGGGTCACCCCGCTCGGCGAAGAGCCCGGGCACCGTCCGCACGTCGAAGTCCTCCGGCTCGACGTCCGGCAGCGTCTCCCAGGTGAGCGGCATCGACACGGTGGCGCGCGGGCGCCCCCGCACCGACCAGGCCGATGCAACCGTCCGGTCCCTTGCCGCCTGGTTGAAGTCGAGGAACACGCGCTCGCCGCGCTCCTCCTTCCACCAGTCGACGGTGGCTTTCTCGGGGAGGCGCTCGGCCACCCTGCGGGCGATCGCGATCACCGCGTGCCGCACGGCGATGAAGTCCCACTCCGGCCGGATCCGGGCGAACACGTGGATGCCCCGACCGCCCGAGGTCTTGGGCCAGCCGACGAGCCCGGCCTCGTCGAGCACCTCGTGCAGCACGGCGGCCACCGCCACGGCGTCGGCGAAGTCGGTGCCCGGCTGCGGATCGAGGTCGACGCGCAGCTCGTCGGGCCGGTCGGGATCGGCGCGGCGGACGGGCCACGGGTGGAAGTCGAACGTGCCCATGTTCGCCGCCCACAGGAGCACCGCGGGCTCGGTGGGGCAGAGCGACTCGGCAACCCGGCCGCTCGGAAAGGTCACCCGCGCCGTCTCCGCGTAGTCCGGGGCCCCCTTGGGGAGGCGCTTGGAGTAGAACGGCTCACCGTCGACCCCGTCCGGATAGCGCTTGAGGTTGGTGGGGCGCTCGCGCAGCACCCCGAACAGCGGCTCGGCCACGGCGCGGTAGTACTCCACCACCTCGCCCTTGGTGATCCCCTGCTCCGGGAAGTACACCTTGTCCGCGCTGGTCAACCGCACGTCACGGGGGCCGTGCGGCCCGGGGACGGTGAGCAGCACCGCGTTCTTGCTCGCCACGCTGGCGCACGCTACCGGTTACCCTCGTTGGATGCCCGAACTCCACGAGCCGGACCGTTCATCGGCCCGGTCGCGGCAGTTCGACGACGAGCTGGTCGGGCTGGATCCCGACGACCCGGAGGCGCAGGCGTTCGCCGCCCACCTCGACCGCATGCAGTGCGATCGGCCCGCGTTCACGGTGGAGGGCTACCTCGACGGCGTCCGCGACTTCGCCGACTCCGCCAACCGTGCCGAGGGCGAGCGGCGCTGGGCGGCCGTGCTGGTGGTCCTGCTGCTGCTCGGCGTGGCAGCCTACCTGGTGGGGGACGCGCTGCTGTTCGTGCTGGTCACCTGGCTGTAGCGGCACAAGCCCCGGACCCACATCGCGGCGGCGGCACGCGGGCCGCCAGAGACATAGTCTGGGGGTATGGATCCCGTGACCGACCAGCCGCCTCAGGTCGTCAAGTCCGATGCCGAGTGGCGTGAGCAGCTCAGCCCGGCCGAGTACCAGGTCCTGCGAAAGGCCGGTACCGAACGGCCGTTCACCGGCGAGTACACCGACACGAAGACCTCGGGCGTCTACTCCTGCCGCGCCTGCGGAGCCGAGCTGTTCCGCTCCGACACCAAGTTCGAGTCGCATTGTGGCTGGCCGTCGTTCTTCACCCCGCTGGCCGGCGAAGCCGTCATCGAGCGGGTCGACACGAGCCTCGGCATGAAGCGCGTCGAGGTCGTGTGCGCCACCTGCCACAGCCACCTCGGGCACGTCTTCGAGGGCGAGGGCTACGCCACGCCGACCGACCTGCGCTACTGCATCAACTCGATCTCCTTGCGGTTGGAGCCCGACGCCTAGAGGCGATCTCGTTCGCCTCGGCACTGGCTTCCGGCCTCCGCGAGCGGTAGGAGTGGTGATCGACCCTGTCGCCGTCGCCGGAGGTTCTCGATGCCGCGCCGCCGTTACCTGGTGATCGTGCTGGCCGGCGTCCTCGCGCTCACGGCGACGGCAGGAACGGCCGCCGGGGCCGACCCTCCCGACGGCGGCCCGGACGAAGGCACGGCGCGGCCCGGTTACACGATCGTCCTCCCCGACCTCGCCCCGCTCCGCGTGGACGGCGGTGAGACCAGGGTGCTCACCGGCGTCCATCGGAACGCGGCCTACGCGATCGAGATCCCCCCGCAGTGGAACGGCGAGCTCGTCATGTGGGCGCACGGTTTCCGTGGCAACGGCCCCGAGCTCACCGTCGACCCGCCCGCCTACGGGTTGCGCGAGCGGATCGCGGCGCAGGGCTACGCGTGGGCGGCGTCCTCATACGACCGCAACGGTTACGACGTGGCCTCCGGGGTTCGCTCGACGTCCGCGCTAGCGGAAGAGTTCGGCGAGCTGGTCGCCGTCCCGAAGCGGACGTACATCGCGGGTGTATCGATGGGCGGCCACATCGTCGCGCGGTCACTGGAGGAGTACCCGGGCTCCTACGCCGGCGCGCTGCCGATGTGCGGCGTGCTGGGCGACCAGGCGCTGTTCGACTACTTCCTCGACTTCCAGGTGGCGGCGGGTGCCCTCGCCGGCGTGCCGGTGTACCCGCGAGGACCCGACTACGCCACGGCGGTACTGCCGCGGATCTACGCCGGCCTCGGCCTCGTGCCCCATGACCCCGCGGTCGGTACCCCGGCTGCCCAGCAGCTGCGAGCCGCGACAGTGCTCGACTCCGGCGGACCGCGGCCCGGCGCCGACGCCTCGTTCGCCTTCTGGAAGGACTTTCTGTTCGGGCTGGGCGTCCCGGACGCGACCCCGACTCCCGTCGACGGTCTGGCGGCCGACCCGGGGCTGGTGGCGGGAAACGTCGGCACCGACTACAGGCCGGACCAGCCCATCGACCTCGATGCCGCCGTCCAGCGCGTTCCCGTGGCCGACGAGCGCGCCCGGGAGTCGGTCGGGCTCACCCCCGTCGCGCGGGTGTTCGGGACGCCCGACGCACCCGTGCTGTCGCTGCACGACCTCGGCGACCTGTTCGTCCCGTTCGGCATGGAGCAGGTCTACGCGGCCGAGGTGGCCGACGCCGGCCGGTCCGAGCTCCTCGTGCAGCGGGCCATCCGCGCCACCGGTCACTGCGAATTCTCTGCTGCAGAGGCGGGGAGGGCGTGGGACGACCTGGTGGCGTGGGTGAAGGAGGGCAGACAGCCTGCCGGCGACGACGTGACCGATCCGGCGACCGTAGCCGACCCCGCTTACGGCTGCCGCTTCTCCGACCCGGCCGCGTACGCCGCCGCCGGCGCACCGTCCGAGAGCGATACGCGTCGCCTCTTCGAGCCCTGCCCCTGACGATGCCCCGCTGATCAGGGAATGCCGATCAGGGCAGGGTGGCCACAAGGTCGCCGGGCTGCACCCGCGGCCCGGTGAAGAAGGGCACCTCCTCGCGGACGTGCCGGCGGGCCTCGGTGGCGCGCAGGTGCCGCATGAGGTCGACGATCCGGTCGAGCTCATCGGCCTCGAACGCGAGGATCCACTCGTAGTCGCCCAGCGCGAACGACGGCACCGTGTTGGCCCGCACGTCGGGATAGCTGCGGGCCTGCATGCCGTGGTCGGCGAGCATCTGGCGACGCTCCTCGTCGGGGAGCAGGTACCAGTCCAGCGACCGCACGAAGGGGTAGACCGAGACGTAGCGCTTGGGCTCCTCGCCCGCGATGAACGCCGGCAGGTGGCTCTTGTTGAACTCCGCGGGCCGGTGCAGCGCCACCTGGCTCCAGACCGGGACGCTGGCACGGCCGAGGGCGGTGGTGCGGCGCAGGCTCGAGTACGCGGCCTGGAGCGCCTCGACGTTCTCGGCGTGCCACCAGATCATGAAGTCGGCGTCGGCCCGCATCCCCGCGAGGTCGTACACCCCGCGCACGGCCACGCCCTTGCCCTCCAGCGCGTCGAGGAACTCCGTGAGCTGGGTGGCGGCCTCCGCGCGGTCCTCGCCCAGCCTCCCCGGTTCGACCCGGAACACCGACCACATGGTGTACCGGATGGTGCTGTTCAGCTCGGCG
>JAODNO010000467.1 GCA_025465235.1 Pseudonocardia sp. | reverse complement strand
CTCGGGTCGTCGGCACGGCGGCGATCAGGACGGCGTCCCGTGGGTCGCGCTGGCCGAGCGCCCACCCGCCGCCGTCGGTGGCCGGGCCGAGCACGGCATCGACGGGCGGGACGGCGTCGGCGAGCAGTGGAGCGGCGGCGTCGGCGAGCAGGGCGGCGTCCACCTGCGGGGTGTCCATCCCGAGCTGCAGCGTCGGCCGGCCGGGGGTCAGCGCTGCGGCGTCGTGGTGGGCGGCGGCGATGCGGTGCCCCAGGTCGCAGCCGCGCTGGGACACGACGCGGACGTCGCACAGCGCCGCGGCGACCTCGTGCGCCCGGGCGGCCGTGGCCAGCTCCCCGGTCATGGCGACGACAGGGCAGCCCCCGGGGACCGCGCGTACGGCGTCGAGCGTGTCCAGCAGCGCGGCGGCGGCCAGGTCCGCGGCCTCGTCCGGGGTGGCCGGCGGACAGAGCCGGGTCTTCACGCGCCGCGGCTGGGGTGCCTTCGCCAGCACCAGGAGGGTGACATCCGATCTCACCGGCATCGCCGGGCTCATCGGAGCAGCCCGGCCATGTCCCTCGCGGCTCGCAGGGAACCGCGCACCGAACCCGACACCTTCGACCGTCCGCCGGCGCGCGCCCGGTACGCGACGGGGTGCTCCGCGATCCGCCAGCCCGCCGCTGCGGCCCGGAGGAGCATCTCCAGCGGGTAGCCGAACGCCCGGTCCGCGATCTGCAGGTCGAGCAGGGCCTGCCGGTGCGCTATCCGCACGGGCGCGATGTCGTGCACCGGGACGCCCCGGTGGCGCAGCACCGCGGCGATGGCCGCATTGCCGGCGCGGGCGTGCCACGGCCACACCGTCGTCGAGTCCGGAACCCGGCGCCCGACGGCGAGGTCAACGCGGCCGGCGAGGACGTCGTCGGCCATCGCGGGCAGCACGCCTGCATCGAGCGAGCCGTCACCGTCGAGGACTGCCACAACCTCGGCGCGGGCCGCCAGCAGTCCTGAGTGGACGGCGGCGCCGTAGCCGCGCTGCGGCTCGACGAGCACGCGGGCGCCGCGGGCGCGCGCGACGTCGCCGGTGCCGTCGGTGGAGCCATTGTCGACGACCAGGATTGGCCAGCCCTCGGGAAGAACGGACAGTGCCGCGGGCAGGGCCTCCGCCTCGTCGAGGCAGGGCAGGATGATCTCGCATGAGCCGTCCACTGTCCCGATGTTCACCGGGATCGGCGTCCGATGTGGCCGCTGCACCCTTACCGTTCTGTGACGTCTTCCCTGGTCCGCGGGCACGGTCGCGTTCGGCGCCCGTGGCGGCTGCGAGTGGCGCGCTCAGCGGTGGCGCGTCCACCACCGCGGCCCAGATCACGGTGCCCGTGGCGGGCGGTCCCTTTCCCGTGAGGTTGTTCTTCTCCGTGACCGTGCCCAGCTCCAGCGCTCCGTTTCCAGCTCCCGCCCGTCAATCCGTGCATGCGGTTCTCCCGCACACGGCTTACCGACGCCGTTCACCTTCACATCGCCGAGCAGGTGATCGCCGGGTTATGAGGTGCCCGGTCGTACACGACTCAGGAGTCCGGCTCCCGTCCGGTGTCCCCGCGGCTACCGAGGCGCCATGCGGATCGCGCCGTCGAGGCGAATGACCTCGCCGTTGAGCATCGGGTTGGCCACGATGTGCAGCGCCAGCGCCCCGTACTCGGACGGGTCGCCCAGCCGCGATGGGTGCGGGACCTGCTTGCCCAACGACTCCCTTGCCTCCTCGGGCAGGGCGGCCAGCAACGGGGTGTCGAACAGCCCCGGCGCGATCGTCACGACACGGATCATGGCGCTGGCCAGGTCGCGCGCAACGGGCAGCGTCATCCCGACTACTCCCCCCTTCGACGCCGAGTAGGCCGCCTGCCCGATCTGCCCGTCGAACGCCGCGACCGACGCCGTGTTGACGATGACGCCCCGCTCACCCTCGACCGGGTCCGCCGTGGCGATCCGCTCGGCCGCAAGCCGGATCACGTTGAACGTGCCGACGAGGTTGATCGCGACGATCCTGGTGAAGTCAGCGAGCGGGAACGGGCCGTTGCGGCCCAATGTCCTGATCGCGTTGCCGATGCCGGCGCAGTTCACCGCGACGCGCAGCGTGCCCAGACCCTCCGCCACGTCCAGCGCGGCCGTGACGCTCGCCTCGTCAGTGACATCACCCGCCGCGAATCGGACGTTGTCGCCAAGTTTCTCCGCGACCCGCTCGCCCTGCGAGCCCGGCAGGTCCAGGACGACGACCCGCGCACCGGCGTCGAGCAGCTTCTCCGCCGTCGCCAGCCCGAGACCCGACGCCCCACCGGTGACCAGCGCGACGGAACCGTTGACGTCCATCAGCGCAGCTCCAGAATCGTGGCGTTGGCCTGGCCGCCGCCCTCGCACATCGTCTGCAACCCGTAGCGGATCCCATTGTCGCGCATGTGGTGCACCAACGTCGTCATGATCCGTGCACCCGAGCCGCCCAGCGGGTGGCCCAACGCGATCGCACCGCCGTTCGGGTTGAGCGCCTTGGCGTCGGCGCCCAACTCCGCCAACCAGGCCAGCGGCACCGGCGCGAACGCCTCGTTGACCTCGAACACCCCGATCTCGTCGATCGAGAGGCCGCCCCGCACCAGCGCCTTCTGCGTGGCCGGGATCGGAGCAGTCAACATGATCACCGGATCCGCGCCGGCCAGCACCGCCGTGTGCACCCGCGCGATCGGCGTCAACCCCAGCTCAGTGGCCTTCTCAGTGGTCGTCATCAACAGCGCCGCCGACCCGTCGGAGATCTGCGACGAGTTCCCCGCCGTGATCACCCCGTCGTCCGGCTTGAACACCGTTTTCAGTCCGCCCAACGACTCCAGGCTCCCGCCGCGGCGGACACCCTCGTCCTTACTCACCACCGCGCCGTCCGGCAGTGTGACCGCAGCGATCTGCGCGTCGAAGCGTCCGTCGTCCTGCGCTGCGGCGGCCTTCTCGTGGCTGGACAGTGAGAACTCGTCGAGCGGCGGGCGGGAGAAACTCCACCGCTCGGCGATCATCTCCGCCCCGATGCCCTGGCTCGGGGACACCCCGTCGTACCGGGCGAGGAACGCTTCCCCGAACGGGTCCTGTCCCTGCGAGGGACTCCCCATCGGCACCCGGCTCATCGACTCCACCCCGCCGGCCACGACCACGTCGTAGTGCCCGGCGACCAGACCCGCCGCGGCGAAATGTACCGACTGCTGACTGGAGCCGCACTGCCGGTCGACGGTCACCCCCGTCACCGTCTCCGGCCACCCGGCGGCCAGCACCGCGGTGCGGCCGATGTCGAATGTCTGCTCACCGGCCTGCGACACGCATCCCCAAATCACGTCGTCGATCAGTGCGGGGTCGACACCGGAGCGCTCGGCCAGCGACCTCAGGACGTGTGCGGACAGGTCCGCCGGGTGCACCCCTGACAATCCCCCGTCGCGCTTGCCGACCGGCGTCCGAACCGCCTCCACGATGACAGCGTCCCGCATCTCCGACTCCCTCGTTTCTGGCCACGAACCACCGGTTGAACGTCATGTAGTACCGGGACTCGCATCGGGCGAGTCCTCGACGCCGGCGGCGAAGGCTGGTGCGTGCCGCGTAGAAGACGCCCGCCGACATCCCCGAAGTGCCGCCGACCTTGGTCCCGGCATCCAGCACCCGAACCGTCGCGCCCGCCGCTGCCACTTCGACCGCGGCGGCGAGGCCGGGGGCTCCGCCGCCGACGACGAGCACGTCTGCCATCAGAAGATGTTCATCCCGCGCATGATCTGACCCCGGCGCAACCGGCAGCGATGAGCAGTCCGTCGTAGTCCGGATCCGCGCTCATGGCGGCAGCTTCGCTCGTGCCCGTTACTCCGGCCGTCATCGCCGCACGAGCCTGCAGGACGAGCACTCCGGAAGGGACCGACCCTCACGACGGTGGCGTGTCGGGCCCGATAACGCACCCGTAATGCCACGCATGGAGAGTCCGGAACCATGACCCCGCATCACGACCGGTAGGCGCCCTCCTCGTGATCGACATGCAGGGTGGCGAGGGCATCGGGTGGCTGATCTGGAACTCCTGGCAGCTGTTCCTGACCGACCGGATGTACGTCGGGATCGTCTCGGTGGCGCTGTTCGGCGTCGTGTTTCAGACGCTGGTCATGCTCGCCGGTCGCTGGGCGGCCCCGTGGGCAAGGCTGGACTCCCAGCTGAGCTGGCCGCCGCCGCACCCGCCACGACCGCGTAACGACGTCCTTAACGCGCGCGGCCCGACGCTGCTCCGGAACGAGAGGGCTCAGGAGGTCCGTCTTGGTCGACAGCTTTCCCGGCCATCAGGACACGAGCCGGTTGTGCTGGCGCTCGTGGACCCGTCGTCGACCTGGTCCCGCTCGCCGCACGAACGTCGGTCGCCTCCCGCGCCGCCGGAGACCACGAGGACCTTCCCGTCACGGCCGCGCCGGCCATGAGTTGCTGACCGCACACCGCCACGCGCCATCCGCCATGAGGAGACCTCCATGCCCGACCACGCCGAGGACGACGTCCTGCAGGACCTGCGCCGCACCGTCGGCGACTTCCTGGCCAAGCACTCCCCACAGGAAGAGGTCCGGCGGCTCATGGAGGCCGACGACGGGCACGACCCTCGGGTCTGGGCCGCGCTCGGCGAGCTGGGCCTGCACGGTCTGACGGTGCCGGAACGCCACGGCGGCGGCGGCGCGACTCCGGTGGAGCAGGGGGCGGTGTTCGAGGAGATGGGGGCGGCCCTCTACGGTGGCCCCTACTTCGCAACCGTGGCGCTGGCCTCGACCGCCCTGCAGGAGCTCGCCGCCGCACCCGACGGCGACGCCGCGGCCCGCGAGCTACCCGCGGTCGCCATCGGTGCTGTGTCGGCGACGCTGGCCTGGTCCGGGCCGGACCCGGCCTCGAGCGCACTGCGGGCCCGACGGCACGGCGAGAAGTGGGTGCTCTCGGGGGTCGCCGAGATCGTCGTCGGCGGGGCGCAGGCCGACCTGGTGCTGGTCGCAGCCGGCATCGACGTCGGGACGGGGCTGCTGGCCGTGGCCGGCGACGCAGCCGGTTTCACCCGGACACCGCTGACCGCGATGGACCAGACCCGTCGACTGGCCCGGCTCGAGTTCAGCGACACCCCCGCTCGGCTGCTCGGCACCGCGGAGACGGCCCTGCGCCGAGCCCACGACCTCGCGCTGCTCTACCTCGCCGCCGAACAGCTCGGCGGCGCCGCCCACATGCTCGACCTCTGCGTGGACCATGCCGGAACTCGCGTCCAGTTCGGCCGCGCGATCGGCTCCTTCCAGGCGGTCAAGCACCGCTGCGCCGACATGCTCGTCGACGTCGAGTCCGCCCGTTCGGTCGTGCATGATGGCCTGCGCACCGCGGCGACGGACCCGGCCGGGCTCGCCGCGGCGGCGGCGCTGGCCCGCTCCGTGGCCTCCGACGTGTACCGCCGGGTCGCAACAGACGCCATTCAGATCCACGGCGGGATCGGCTTCACCTGGGAACACCCCGCGCACCTCTACCTCAAGCGGGCCAAGAGCAGCCAGCTGCTGCTCGGCTCCCCCGCCACGCATCGCACGCGGCTGGCCGGGCTCGTCGGCGTCACCTCAGGCCCGGCGCCGGCCGCCGCCGAACCCGATGTCCCCGCGGCCGGGCAACGCCCGGGGCCCGACGCGGTCCTGGACCGCGCCGTGACCGACTTCCTGCGCGAGCACCCCGTGCCCGATCCCGCCGACCGGGAGGCCGACCGGGCGTTCCGGGCGACCAGGTTCGACGCCGGACTCGCGTTCGTCCACTTCGCGCCGGGCAGCGGCGGACGAGGGCTCGACCCCGCATTGCAGCCCACCGTCGAGGACCGGTTCCGCCGCGCCGGCGCCGCGGACCACATGTCCCGCAACGTCATCGGGCTGGGCATGGCGCTCCCGACGATCCACGCCCACGGCACCCCCGCACAGCGGCAGCGCTACCTGCGCCCCGGCTACACCGGCGAGGAGATCTGGTGTCAGCTGTTCTCCGAGCCGGGCGCGGGCTCCGACCTCGCCGCGCTGGCCACCCGAGCGGTGCGCGACGGCGACACCTTCATCATTGACGGCCAGAAGATCTGGACCTCGCTCGGCCACGTCGCCCGGCACGGGATCCTGCTCGCGCGCACCGATCCCGGGGTGCCGAAGCACCGCGGCCTGACCTACTTCCTGCTCGACATGCGCAGCCCCGGTGTCGAGGTCCGGCCGTTGCGCCAGCTCACCGGTGAGGACGAGTTCAACGAGGTCTACCTGACCGGTGTCCGCGTACCGGCCGCGAACGTCCTCGGCGAGGTGGGCGGCGGCTGGCGGGTCGCGATGACCACGCTGGCCAACGAGCGGGTCTCCCTCGGCGGCCACCGCACCCGCCGAGGCGAGGGGCCGATCGCCCAGGCCGTCGAGCTGTACCGTGCCGCCGCAGCCGAGAGCCGCACCGACGCCGCCACCCTCGAACGGTTGATGCAGCTGTGGACCCGCGCCGAGGCCGCGCGACTGACCAACGTGCGCGCCACCGCCCGGCCCGGTCACCGAGCCGGGCCCGAGGGATCCATCGCCAAGCTGCAGATGGCCGAGCTGAACAAGGCGATCTTCGAGCTGTGCGTCGACCTCTCCGGTCCCGCGGGGCTGCTCGTCGACGGCTACGAGCGCATCGCGCCCGACACCACCGCGGTACACGGCGGATCCGACGTCCGCAAGTCCTACCTGCGCGCCCTCGCCAACTCCATCGAGGGCGGGACCTCGGAGATCCAGCGCACCATCCTCGGCGAGCGGGTACTGGGGCTGCCGGCCGAGCAGCGCGGAGACCGGGACGTCGCATGGCGGGACCTGCCGCGCTCCTGAGCGTCCGGATCGCGCAGGGCGCTAGCGACCGGGCTCCCCGCCCGCGGTCAGCAGCTCACCGCCGTCGATCGGCACCGTGACACCGGTGAGGTAGCCGGCCTGGTCGGACACGAGGAAGGCGACGAGATCGGCCACCTCCCGCACGGTGCCGATCCGGCCCTGCGGATTGAGCGTCAGGTCACGACGCTTGCTCCAGGCCAGGATCGGGCGGACGAGGTCAGTGTCGATCTTGCCAGGCGCGACGCCGACCACCCGGATCCCCTCGCCTGCCCACTCCAGCGCCAGCACCCGGGTGAGGGCGATCAGCGCGGCCTTGCTGGCGTTGTAGGCCACCAGGCCCCGGGAGGGGTAGTACGAGGCGGTGCTCGCGACGTTGTCCTCCACCCCCCCGCGCGGCAGCTGCTCTTTGCACCGCGACGACAGGTACCACGGCGCGGCCAGGTTGACCGCGAGCGTGTCGTCCCACGCCTGCCAGCTCGTGGAGTCCGCGGTGGCCGCAGGCGGGAGTACCCCGGCGTTGTTGACCAGGACGTCGACCCGGCCCGCCGACCGTAGCCAACCGACGAGCCGTTCGAGCGCCGCGCGGTCGGTCATGTCGGTGGGCACAGTGTGCGCGACACCGCCATCGGCCCGGATCCCGGAGGCGAGCTCCTCGATCCGTTCCCGGCCGCGGGCGACCAGCACCACCTGCGCACCGTCGGCGGCGAGCCGAGTCGCGATCGCCGCACCGATCCCGCGGCTGGCCCCGGTCACCACGGCGGTGCGCCCGGCCAGCGGCCCCGCGCCTCGTGAGGCGCTCATCCGCGCTCGGCCGGCTGCCGTCGCCAGAACAGTGCCAGGTGCGCCGCGGCACCGGCGAGCCCGAGACCGGCCGCGAGCGCGGCCGTCGCGACCGCGGGCTGACCGCGGCCGAGCAGCCGGTCCACGCTCCAGCGGCCCGGCCCGAGCGCGGCAAGGGCGGTCGCGGCCGCGCCGACGGCGAGCACGTACTCGAATCCCTCCGCCGTGATGAAGAAACCATTGCGCACGTGCACGGTGCGGGCCGCCACCGCCATCGTGCCGACTCCGTGCGCGACCATCGTCGCGCCGACACTCGCCCGCAGGACGAGTGCCGCCAGTTCGGATCCGGTCACCGGACCCCCTCCCGCCGAAGAACCTGGCCCACGGGATCGCGGGCAGAGGCCGGCCGGCCCCCGGTCGGACGACCCTACGGAGATCATGGTTACCGCGATCGTTACCGGTCCGACGTCTGGGCGAATCCGCTTCCCGTACCCACCCGGCACGGTGCACGGTGCGATCACACGCGGTCCGCCGCCCGGTGGACCCGCGAGACGGCGGGAGGATGATCGTGCCGAGTTTCACCGCGGTCGACGACGGGCCGCACGCTCCGCCGCCGACCCTGATCGGCTGGCTGGAAACCTGGGACCTCGGGTGGTACGACCCGGCCACCCGGATCGGCGGGACCTTCGGACTGCGCCTGGACGCCGACACCGACACCGCGCGCGCACACCTGGGGCTCTGGATCGACGGCGTCGCCGTTCACCGTCGAGGCACGGCCGCTGCCTCGGCCGCACCGACCGGGCCGGGCCGGGCCGCGCGGCCGGGCGTGCGCGTCGGCGAGTTGGAGCTGGCCACGGTCGAACCGCTTCGGTCGCTCGCACTGACCGCTGACGAGGTCGAGCTGGACTACACGGCCGCGGGCGAGCCGTTCCGCTTCACGATGAGCGGACAGCGGGTGGACCTGGGCGAGGAGCACTACGACTCGTTCGGCACGGTGACCGGGACCGTGCGGGTGCAGGGGCGCGCCGTACAGGTCGTCGCCCCGGCGTTCCACCGCCACGCCTGGGGTATCGGGCGCCCCGGGGTGGCCCCACTGCGCTCGGCCCACGGAGTCTTCGGCGAGGACCTGTACTTCTCGATCACCGAGTACCGCACCGCCGCAGGCGCCGTCGTGCCCCTCGGCTACCTATTCGCCGACGAGGAGTTCCACGGCGTGGAGAAGGCCCGGTTCCAGCTCGAGCAGGCGCCCGACGGCACCCCGCTCGGCTGCGACCTGCTGATCGCCACCGCCGACCGGCGCGACTTCCGGATCCCCGGCAGGGTCGAGGCGTCGGGCACGTCCCCCGACGCCATGTCCGTGGCCCGCAGCGGGCTGGCCGTCTTCGAGCTGGCCAGCCGTCGCGGCGGCGGTGTGCTGACCGTGCACGAGGACCGCCCGGCGGCCCCTGCAGCCAGCGGCACGAACGGGCAGCACAGGTAACGGAGCCCATAACGCGTCGGTACCAGGCTCGGCCGAGCAATCCGCATACTCAGCCGAGTCCGGGAGGACGCCGTGCACAGCCGCGCCGCGATTCTGTGGGAGACCGGTCAGCCCTGGAGCGTCGAGGACGTGGACCTCGACCCGCCGAAGGAGCAGGAGGTCCTGGTCCGGATGGTGGCCAGCGGCCTGTGCCATTCCGACGACCACGGGCGCACCGGGGACATGCCCATGGTGCTGCCGGTGGTCGGCGGCCACGAGGGTTCCGGGGTGGTCGAGGAAGTCGGGCCCGGGGTGACGACACTGCACCCCGGCGACCACGTGGTCACCTCCTACATACCCTCCTGTGGGCGCTGTCCCGCCTGCTCGACCGGACACCAGAACCTCTGCGACCTCGGCCGGTTCCTGATGACCGGCAAGATGATCGTCGACGGCGGCCGCCGGGTGCACGCGCGCGGCACCGAGGTGTCGACGATGTCGCTGCTGGGCACCTTCGCCGAACACGCCGTCGTCCACGAGGCTTCGCTGGTCAAGATCGACGACGACATCCCGCTCGACCTCGCCGCACTCGTCGGGTGCGGTGTGACCACTGGCTGGGGTTCGGCCGTCTACGTCGGGAAGGTGCGGCCCGGCGAGGTCGTGGTGGTCGTCGGAGTCGGGGGGCTGGGCATCGCGGCCGTGCAGGGTGCGCGGCTGGCGGGTGCGGACCAGATCATCGCGGTCGACCCGGTGGCGTTCAAGCGGGAGACCGCGCTCAAGCTCGGGGCCACCGACACCGCCGAGAGCATGGAGCAGGCCAAGGAGCTGGTCGTTGAGCGGACCCGCGGCCGCCTGGCCGACGTGGCCATCCTGACTGTCGGGGTGGCCCACGGCGACATGATCGCCCCGTTCCTGGCGCTGGTGGCCAAGAACGGCCGTGCGGTCGTCACCGCCATCACCCCGCACACCGAGCGGACGGTCGAGATCCCGCTCATGGAGTTCACGCTGTGGCAGAAGCAACTGCTCGGCAACACGTTCGGTGCAGCCAACCCTCGAGCCGACATCCCCATGCTGCTGCGCCTATGGCAACACGGGCACCTCGACCTGGAGTCGATGGTGACCACCCGCTACCCACTCACCGAGGTCAACACCGGCTACGCCGACCTGCTGTCGGGTCGCAACATCCGGGGCCTGCTCGTACACGGGAGCTGAGCAGAGCTCCCGCCACCCACCACATTTCCAGCACTGCGAGGTGACCATTGAAGGTCAAGGTCAAGGTCGAGGCCGAACGCTGCCAGGGTCACGCCCGCTGCGCCATGATCTGCCCCGAGGTCTTCGACCTCGACGAGGAGGGCTTCGTCGTACTGCTGGCGGAGGAGATCGACGACCCGGTCGTCGCCGGCCGGGTCCGCGACGCGGTGGCCAACTGTCCCGAGCGGGCGATCGACACGGTCTGAACGCAGCAGAGGGGGTCGGCGGGCTTCGGTCCGCCGACCCCCTCTGCTGCGCGGTCCGGCGCCGGGTCAGGTGGGGTTGCGCCCCACGAAGAACTCGGCGTCGTCGTCGGGGGCGTCGAGGATGCCCGCCGCGGCGGCACCGGCCCGGTAGGCGGTCATCTGCGGGGCCACCAGGCGCTGGGTCGGTATCCGCAGCGGCCCACCGTTGAAGCCGGTGAGCCAGGCCTGGTACTTCCAGGCCATCCGGTGCACGCTGTTGGTCCCGGCGACCCCGATCCGCTCATTGGCCCGCCGGGCCGGGTCCACCTTCCAGTACAGCTCCATCGCCTCGGCGTATCGACCCTCGTGGCACAGCGCGAGCATCCGCGGCACCGCGCCGCCCAGGCACTCGGTGTTCGACGTCGCGATCAGCTGCAGCGGCAAGACGGTGGCCAGCGGGATTGCCTGCTGCTCCAGCGGCATGCTCACCACCACCCGGTCCCCGAGGACGTTCCAGGCCTCGGTGAACCCGGCGATGGCCGGCATACCGCCCTCGCCCTTGATCGCGGCGACGTTCGGGATCTCGTCGACCATCTCGGTGAGCATCTCGATCGGGATCGACGCGGGGTGCAGTCGCTCGAAGCCCCACAGCGGAACGGGGAACAGCATGACCGCCATGTCGGTCTCCGCGCAGAACGCCGCGGTGTAGTCGTAGACCTCACGCAGCGATCGCGGGTAGAAGGTCGGCGGGTAGGACAGCAGCACCATGTCGGTGCCGGCCTCCTGGCAGCGTTTGGCCATCTCGATGTTCTCAGCGAGGGTGTTGAAGCTCGCGTGGAACAGCAGGGTGAGGTCGTCGCCCGCCTCGTCGGCGGCCCACTCGACCATCTGCACGTACTCGTCGAGGCTCATCGCCGTCTCGGCGACGACGAGCGTGCCCCGGAACCCGAGGGCGATCTCCCTTCGCACGTCGTGCCGGATGCCCGCCTCGTTGAGCCCCCGCAGGTCCGCGGTGTACGACGGGATGATCACGTTGCACACCCCGCGCATCTCGGAGCGGACCCACTCCCGAGCCTCCGACCTGCCGAATCGGGACATCAGCCACACACCTCTCCTCCGCGCGCGACGCGCGGCGCGTTCGTCCTCCCCGCGCTTGGCGAGGTCGGTCTCACACGGCCGGACCGGCCGCGTCGTCCCAGGGTCGCCAGTTCCGATTACCGCGCGCGTTACCCCCGGGCCGGGCCGCACGCCGCGCCGACCAGTGCGCGGCGGCGGGCTTCTGCGCCGGAGATCGCTCCGGGGGCCGCGGACCGCGGGGGAAGCGGGCTCAGTCCCGCGGGGCGTCGAGCAGCTCGCGGATCCGCTCCCGAAGCCGGAACTTCTGGACCTTCCCCGACTGCGTGCGGGGCAGCGCGTCGACCAGTTCGAGACGCTCGGGCAGCTTCTGCCGGGCCAGGCCCTTGCCGGTCAGGAACTCGGCCAGATCGGCCAGCGTCGGCGCGGCCGCACCCGGCGCCGGCACCACGAAGGCGCATCCACGTTCGACCATCACCGGGTCCGGCATCGCCACGACCGCGACCTCGCCGACGCTGGGATGCTCGAACAGCGCCTCCTCCACCTCGGTGACGCTGATGTTCTCCCCGCCACGCAGGATGATGTCCTTGCGCCGGCCCCGGATGCTCACGTAGCCCAGTACGTCGGCGACCGCGAGGTCCCCGGTGCGGAACCAGCCGTCGGCCGTGCGCGTACCTTCGTCGTCGGCCGGGCGCAGGTAGTGGGGGAACAGCTCCGGCCCGCGCACCAGCAGCTCGCCCACCGTGCCGACCGGCAGGTCCGCGTCGGCGTCATCGACGATCCGGTACTCCGCCGCGGCGATCGCCCGGCCGTCGGTCCCGGCCCTGCGGTCGAGCGGGTCGTCGGGCGGCGAGGTCGACAGGGTCGGGAACTCAGTGGAGCCGTACACCCGTGTCGCCGCGCACCCCAGGCGTTCCCCCGCGTCGCGGATCAGCGAGGGCGGCACGTCGGCCCCGCCGCAGGCGAACACCCGCAGCGAGGACACGTCGTAGGACGCCAGCTCGGGGTGGTGCACCAGCCCGTGCAGGAAGGGGGTGGCGGCGACGGTGAACGTGGCGCGCTCCGCCTCGATCAGCCCGAGCGCCACCGTCGGGTCCCACACCTCCTGCAGCACCACGCGGGTACCGAGCATCGCGGGCAGCTGCACACCGTAGAGCAAGCCGGTGATGTGGGTGACCGGCGACGGCATGAACACGACGTCGTCGCGGCTTAGGCCGTAGACGTCGATGATGCTGCGGTTCTCGTAGTCCAGGGTCCGGTGGGTGTGCAGCACCCCCTTCGGCGCGGCGGTGGTGCCCGAGGTGAACATGAGCAGGATCGGGTCGTCGGCCGTGCGGTCCGGGACCGGCGCAGTCCCCGGCGCGGCCGCGAGCAGCTGCTCGAACGGCAGCTCGGCACCGCCGGCGGACCGGACCGTCACGACGTGGCGCAGTGCCGGCGACGTCGCGGCAAGCTCGGCCACCATGGCGGCATGGGCGAACCCGCGGAAAGTCTCGGGGACCACCACCACGCGGCTGCCCGCCTCGCGCAGGATGTAGCCCACCTCGTGGCTGCGATAGATGGGCACGATCGGGTTGCTCAACGCGCCCAGGCGCAGTACCGCGTGGTGCAGTACCAGCGCCTCGTGCCAGTTGGGCAGCTGCCAGGACACCACCTCGCCGGGCCCGACCCCGAGGCCGGCCAACCCAGCCGCGACGGCTCGGATCCGCCGTTCGAACTCCTGGTAGGTCAGCCGGACGGCTCCGTCCACGACGGCGACGGGCTCGGGCCAGGCGGCCGCGGCCGCGGAAACGCGCCGGTCGACCAGGTGGGCAGGCCACGGCCGAGCCGCGGCTGCGGGGGCCTGGCCGTCGACGACCCGCCCGAGCCCAGCACTCTGCTCGGGGGCGGCCATGTCAGGAGTACTCGGCGATCCGGCTCGCGACCGTGGGCAGCGCCGCGAGGTGCCGGGAGAACCACGATCCGGCGGCCTTCGCGGCCAGGTCGAGCGCGGTCAGGTTGCTGTAGAGCGTCATGTGGCTGGTGTCGGGCAGCACCACGAGCTCCTTCTCACGGCTCGGGATCGACTCGAACACCGCGGTCTCGAGGTCCCAGAGCGTGATGTCGTCGCTCTGCGCCACGATCATCAGCACCGGCTTGTTCACCAGCCGTCGGGCGTACGGCGCGGCGTTGTAGGACAGCAGGTGGTCCACCGAGGCGAGAGTGTTGCGGTGCTCGTGGCGGGGCGCCTGGGTGGCCTTCAGCTCCTCGAACACGCTCTTGACCTCGTCGAAGGGCCACGTGACCAGCCCGTCGTGCGGTCCCGTCGGGGTGGCCGACATCGGGATGTAGGTGTGCTCGCCGGTCTCGAAGCGCTTGCGCCGGTCGTCGAGGACAGCCTGCTGCAGCAGTCGGAACCGCTCGCTGCCGTGCACCCGCCACATGTTCTCGTACCCGTCGATCACCGGGACGTTGCTGACCACGACCTTCACCCGCGGGTCGATCGCGCCCAGGATCAGCACGTGCCCGCCGCTGTAGGAGATGCCCCAGGCGCCGATCCGGTCGGCGTCGACGTCGGAGCGGCCCTCCAGGTAGGTGACGGCGTTGCGGTAGTCCTCGATCTGCGCCCAGGGCTCGAGGTGCTGACGGACCTCGCCGTCGCTTGCGCCCAGGCCGCGGTAGTCGAACACCAGCGCAGCGAACCCTCGGGCGGCGAACTCCTGCGCGTACTGCGGCTGGCGCAGCTCCTTGACGTAGCACCAGCCGCCGGCCATGACCACGGCCGGGAAGGGACCCTCACCCTCGGGCAGGTACAGGTCACCTCGGACGGTCACGCCCTCGCTGACGAACTCGACTTCCTGCACGATCATGGGTCCGGTCCTTCCGGTCGACGGCTCTCGAAGCGCCGAGCGTGACCTGCGTCGTGTTATCTGCCGCGTTATGGGACGGGACCGGGCTCGGATAACGGCGTCGGTAATGACGCGGGCCAGATGCTGGCGTGCACCCGAATGATCGCCAGGAGGAGTCAGGTCAATGACCTACCGCAACGAACTGGTCGTCGACGACCGGGAGAGCGGCGTCTTCCGCGTGCACCGGTCGGCGATGACCTCCCCGCAGGTGCTCGCCGACGAGCGCGCCCAGATCTTCGACCGCTGCTGGCTCTACGTCGGGCACGACTCGGAGATTCCCAAGCCCGGGGACTACGTGCGGCGCACGGTCTGCGGGCGGCCGGTGATCTTCCTGCGGGACAGTGCGGGGACCGTCCGGGTGCACTTCAACACGTGCACCCACCGCGGCGCCACGCTGTGCCGGGAGGAGTCCGGCAACACCCGGGTCTTCCAGTGCTTCTACCACGCGTGGAGCTTCGACACGACCGGCCGGCTGATCGTCACCCCCGGCGCCGACGCCTACGCCGCCGGCTTCGACCGCAGTGCGCTCGGCCTACGCGCGCCGGCCCGCGTGGAGAGCTACCGGGGGATGTTCTTTCTCAACCACGACGAGCACGCGGTGAGCCTGCTCGACTACCTCGGAGGCACCGTGGAGTACCTCGACCTGGTGTTCGACCAGGCCGAGGAGGGCATGCGGGTCGTCGGCGGGACGCACCGCTACAGCGTGGGCGCGAACTGGAAGCTGATGGTGGAGAACAGCATCGACGGCTACCACGCACCGACGGTGCACGCCACCTACATCGACTTCGTGAAGAACAGTGGCGGGGGGCAGAACAAGGCCGCGCTCGGCACCGGTGCGGGCGTCGACCTCGGCGGCGGGCACACCGTCATCGAGAGCACCGCGGCGTGGGCCCGGCCGATCGCCTACTGGGAGCCGTTCTTCGGGGAGGAGGCTCGTCCCGAGATCGAGGCGAAGCGCGCGGCGCTGACCGATCGGTACGGTGTCGAGCGCGGGACCCGGATGGCCGAGACCTTCCGCAACCTGCTGATCTTCCCCAACCTGGTGATCAATGACGTTGCCGCGATCACCGTGCGCCGGATCGAGCCGGTCGCCCCGGACCGGGTCGCGTTGGAGGCGTGGGCGCTCGCGCCGCACGAGGAGCGCGAGGGCAGCGCCGCCCTGCAGCGCCGGCTGGACAGCTTCCTCACCTTCCTCGGCCCGGGCGGGTTCGCCAGCCCCGACGACGTCGAGGCGCTCGAGTCCTGCCAGCAGGGCTACGCGGCGCAGCCCGACGTGGCCTGGAGCGACATCTCGCGCGGGATGTCGCGCATCCCGTTGCCGGACGACGAGCTGCAGATCCGCACGTTCTGGCGGGCGTGGGCGTCGGTGCTCGACAGCGCGGGCTTCCCCGATCGGGTCGAGGGCGTCGAGTCGCCCGGAACGACGCGCACGTCGGCCCCCGCGGCCGCAGGGGCGGTGCGCTCGTGAGCGCGGACCTGGCCACGGACACGGCTCTGCGCAGCCGTGTGGAGGACTTCCTCTACGCCGAGGCCGCCCTGCTCGACGAGTGGCGGCTCGACGACTGGCTCCAGCTGCTCTCGGAGGACGCCCGCTACGAGGTGCCCAGCACCGACCGGCCCGACGGGCGCCCGGACACCACGCTGATGCTGATCTCGGACACCCGCCCGATGATCAATGCGCGGGTCACCCGGCTCAACAGCCGCAAGGCCCACCGGGAGTTCCCGTGGTCGCGCACCCGCAGAATCATCGGCAACGTCCGGGTCCTGGCCGTCGAGACGGACGGGGACCTGCAGGTGACGGCGAACTTCGCGGTCTACCGGACCCGCTCCGGCCGCACCCACGTCTACGCGGGCCGCTACCGCTACCGGCTGCGACCACGCGGGGAGGCCTTCCAGATCGCGTTCCGCCGTGCCGAGCTCGACCAGGAGAACCTCGACGAGCACGGCACGCTCAGCATCATCCTCTGACCGCGGCCCGATCCGGCCTGCAGCGACCGGCTCCGCCCGAGCCGAGAGGGGACTCCTCGCACGCCATGGACCGACGACTGGCCAGCAGCAACGCCCCGGTGCGCTTCCGCATCGACGCGACCCGCTGCGACGGGCAGGGGGTGTGCGTGATGATCGCCCCGGAGCTGCTCGCGCTGGACCGCTACGGGCTCGCCTACGTCGTACCTGGCGCGGACGAGGTCGCCGCGGCGGACCCCGACATACGGGCCCGCGGGCTGGAGGCCGACGCGCTCTGCCCGCGCAACGCGATCTTCGAGATCCCAGCGCCCGCTCCCCGGCCCGCGCCGGCGCCGGCCCCGCCGAACACCGCGGTGGCGCCGGCGCGGCTGGCCGTGGATGAGCCGGAGTCGGTCACGCGCTGGCGGGAGCGGGGCGGGTGGTCCGCTCCCGGCGCGACTGAGCTGCTCGAGATCGTCGAGCAGGCCGGTGTGCGCGGCCACGGCGGGGCCGCCTTCCCGACCGCGGCCAAGTGGCGCCGGGTCGCCGACGGCACCGACCCGATCGTGGTGGCCAACGGCGCCGAGCGTGAGCCCGGGACGCTCAAGGACCGCTACCTGCTGGGCAGGCGGCCGGGACTGGTGCTCGACGGGCTGCGGCACGCGATGCGCGCGGTCGGTGCCCGCACCGCGTTCGTCGCCGTCGACGAGGAGGCCGTCAACGAGCACGACGCGCTGGTCGCGGCGATCGCCGAGGCTGGCGGGCTGGGCCTGCTCGACGGGTTGGAGGTCCGTACGCACAAGGTGCCGACCCGCTACGTCGCCGGCGAGGAGACGGCGCTGATCAGCCTGCTCGGCGGCGGTCCGGCCGTGCCCCGACTGCGCCCGCCGTTTCCCGCCGATTCCGGCCTGTTCGGCCGCGCCACGCTGGTGCAGAACGTGGAGACCCTCGCCCAAGTGGCGCTCGCGGTCGCCGCGGGCCCCGAGGAGTACCGCGCGGTCGGCACCGAGGACGCGCCCGGGACGGGCCTGTTCTCCGTCGGCCCCTTCGGGGGGCCGTACCAGGTCGTGGAGCGCCCGCACGGCTACCCGCTGCGTGACCTGCTCGCCGAGCAGGGGCTGCTCGACGGGGCACGGGCGGTGCTGGTCGGCGGCTACGCCGGCGGGCTGCTCGCACCCGACGCCCTCGACGTCGGCCTCTCCCCCGCAGCCTTGTCGGCCGCGGGCGTGGCGCTGGGCACCAAGTCCGTCCAGGTCGTCGGAGCGGACCGGTGCCCGGTGGGGGTGGCTGCCGAGATCGTCGGATACTTCGGCGCCGAGACCGCCGACCAATGCCCGCCGTGCTCGCGGGGGCTGCCGGACATGGCGGCCCTGCTCCGCGGGCTGGAAACGGGTGAGGGCGGCACCGCGGCGGTGGAGGAGCTGGACCACTTCATGCAGACCCTGTTCGACCGCGGGGTCTGCCGGCTGCCCGACGGTGCGGCGCGGCTGACCGTCTCGCTGCTGACCCACTTCGCCGATGAGGTCGAGTCGCACACCCGAACGGGCTGCCCGCGGCGATGACCGAGCTGCACTCCGGGCCCGTCACCGAGCTGCTCGACCAGCGCCGGCGGATGGCCTTGATCCGCGTGTTCGAGGAGACCACCCCGACGCTCTACGCCGCCGGCGAGATCCCCGGGTTCGTGCACTGCCGGTCGGGCAGGAGGCCGTCCCGGTGGGGGTGTGCTCGGCGTGGGTACCGACCGTCCAGCGGGTGCTCACCGAGATCGTCGAGCTCACGCAGGACCGCTGACCCCGCCGCCGTCCCCACCTCTGGAGTTGCCGTGGACACCGAACCCCGCCCCATCGACGCTCTGATCGTGATCGACATGCAGAACGCCTTCTGCCATCCGGACGGCAGCATGTACGACTCCCTCGGCGCCCCACTGCACGAGATCGAGCCCGTCGTGCGGGCTACCGCCGAGGCGGTGGCGCGGGCCCGCTCGGCGGGGCTGCCGGTCGTGTTCACCCGGCATCGCTACCTGCCAGGCCACGCCGACTTCGGACCGCTGTTCCCGCAGTTCCTGGAGCTGCTGCGGTCCCGCGACGGCCTGCTCGGAGGCACCTGGGACACCGAGGTGATCGACGAGCTCGGCACCGGCCCGGCCGACCTGATGATCGACAAGTCGCGGCTGGACGCCTTCCACGGGACCTCGCTGGACACCCTGCTGCGCAGCCTGGGCGTACACCGCCCGGCCGTCGCAGGAGTGATCACCAACGCGTGCGTGGAGACGACGGTGCGCGCCGCCGCGATGCGCGACTACACGGTGACCCTGCTCGCCGACTGCATCACCAGTGGGTCCGCGGAGCACCGCGCCGCCTCGCTGACGTGCCTGCAGGCCTATCAGCTCGCCGAGGTCGTCCCGTGGACCGCGGCGCTGCCGGGCTGAAACCTGACGCACACCATCGACCGTCAGCTGCCCGCCGCCGACCGGTCGTCGGCGACGGGCAGCGGGTCTGTCAGGCGCCGGTCGGGGGTCAGCCCGCCAATGCCGGCAGCACCTTGTCGACCAACAGGTCGAGCTGGCCCTGCTGGTCCCACGAGGCCAACCGCAGCGCGAGATGGGTGACGCCTTCGTCGAGCACCTCACGCAACTGCTCGACGCACTGCTCGGGCGAGCCGACCGCGGTCATCGACGCTGCGCCGTCGCGGTCGAACATGCCCTCGCCGTAGTAGTGGTCGAAGAAGCGCTGCGCCTCGTCGAGGCAGGCCTCGCGGTCGGCCCCGATGTTGATGCTGTGGTAGGCCGAGACCGGGAAGGCCTGCGGGTCCCGCCCGGCCGCATGCAGCTCTTCGTCGAGCCGGGTCCGGGTGTCAGCGATGTAGCCGGGACGGGCACGCACCGTGAGCAGCCCGTCGGACTTCGTCGCCACCCGGCGGATCACCCGCTCGGCCGCCGGACCCGCGGGCGGGTTGGCGCTGATCCAGACGGGGCAGGGCTGCTGCACCGGGCGCGGGGAGACGACGATGTCGTCGTAGTGGGCGAAGCGGCCGTGGAAGGTCACGGGCTGCCCAGTCCACAGCTCGCGGACCAGATCCAGGTACTCCTCGAGCCGGGCCACGCGCTGCTTGTCCGGCACGCCGCCGAAGTGACGGCCTTCGGTCTCCGAGGCGCCGTCGCGCTTCTGCAGCCCGTTGCAGACCGCAAGCAGCATCCGTCCGCCGCTGATCTCGTCGAGCGACGCCCACTGGTAGGCGAACAGCGCCGGATCTCGCACCGGAAAACTCGCCATACACCCCACGGCCAGCCGTACCCGACTGGTCATGCCGGCCAGCGCACCGAGGCAGGACAGCGACTCGGCGCGGGCCTTCGACGTGAGGCTGTCGCCGATCCAGACCGTGTCGAAATGACCGCTCCGCTCCGCCTGCGGCGCCAGCGCCAGCAGCTCGGGCAGTGGCGCCACGCCGAACAACGCCGCCCGCTGCGGGATGATCAACCCGATCGAGGTCATCGCCTCGCCTCCAGTCCTTGGTGCCGATCCGCTCACCCTGCACCGCGGCACGTTATGGATCTCGTTACCGAGCAGCGGGGGCTGTCGCCGGGACCGTGTGGTCGATCCAGTCGAGGATGTCGGCCGTCGCGCCCGGCGACGAGCGATGCAGCGCCAGGTTGTGCCCGATGCCCGGCGCGACGTAGCCGGTCAGCCGCGCGGCAGGCCCGAAGAACGGCGCCTCCCGAGCCACCACTGCGGCAGCGTTCGGACAGCCGAGCGGGACGCCGCAGAAGTACGGGTCGTCCTGGCCGATGGCCAGCAGGAGCGGCGCCTGGATCCGGGAACCGTCCGCGAGGGGTGAGAAATAGGTCGCGAACGTGGCGAGGTCGCCCACCGTTCCGGTGCCCTTCGTCCGCTCGTCCGCGTCGATCACGGCCGGGTCGGTGTTGTCCGCCTGGTAGAACTGCGCCCTGCTGCCGGGCAGCGTGGTCAGGTAGCCGACGGGCAGCCCGGCCCCGGAGAAGCGGCTGTCCAGCTGCGCCGGGTACGTGCTGGCGACGAGCCCGGTGGCCCCGGCTCCGGGGGTGTGCAGGAACGAGGTGGCCACGACGGCGTCGACGTCGCGGTACCGGCCCGCCACGGTCACCGAGATCGCCGAGCCGAACGAGTGCCCGACCAGGACGAGCTCCTGCACCGGGGCGCCGGTGATCGCGCCCCCGCGCGCCGCGATGATCACGTGGTGCAGGGCCTCGACGTTCGAGTCGAGGGTGACGGCGGCGGCCGGGGGTTTGCTGCTGGTGCCCACCCCGATGCGGTCGATCGCGAGCGTCGCGTACCCACGGGCGGTCGCGGCCGCGACGTAGGAGTAGCGGCTGTCCACGCCGGGCATGTTCCAGTAGTCCCGGGTGAGGGTGAAGCCGTGCACCAGGATCTGCAGTGGCCGTCCGGCGGGATCACCGTCGGCGCACAGCGTCCCGTCGATGTGTTGGTCGGTCGGGCCGGCTGCGGTCAGGGCCACCGGGATTCGCACGGGTGTGCAGTTGGGTCCGCCGGCCGGCCCGGCCGCCGCGGTCCCCGGCGCGAACAGAACGGCCAGCGCCACGAACGCTGCGGCTGACACCCGCCGGACGAGATGGTGGGATGGAATGGGCACGGCCGCTCCTCGACGTGGGTTCCCGATGCGGGCACCTCAGTCACAGTGCGTTATCGATCCCGTTACTCGGGATAGTCAGCACCTCCGAGCTGCTGGTAACGGCCCCGGTAACCGGGTTCGCGGCAGGGTCGGCGCGATGAGTGAGATCCCCGGCACCGCCTCCGTCGCCCGCGCGACCGCCGCCCGGCTCGGGCCGGTCGGCGCCTGGAGCTTCGCCCTCGATACCCTCCCGACCGCCGAGGCCAGCAGGGTGGCCGTGGCTGCCGAGGAGCTCGGCTTCGGCTCGCTGTGGATCGCCGAAGGCGCGGCGAGCCGCGAGGCCCTGTCGCACGCGGCGGTACTGCTCGCCGCGACCTCCCGCCTGGTGCTCGGCACCGGGATCGCGAGCATCTGGGCCCGCGACCCGGCCGCGATGGCCGCCGGCGCCCGGACCCTCGGCGATGCCTACCCCGGGCGGTTCGTGCTCGGTATCGGGGTCAGCCACGCCGGCGCCGTCGGCCGCCGCGGCCACACCTACACCGACCGGCCGCTGACCCACATGCGCGCGTATCTCGACGCCATGGACGCCGCGCCGTTGAGCAGCCCCGTGCCCCGACCCCGACCGGCCCGCGTGCTCGCCGCGTTGCGGCCACGGATGCTCGCGCTGGCCGGCGAGCGGGCCGATGGCGTGCACAGCTACTTCGTCCCGGTCGAGCACACCAGGCGGGCGCGGGCTGCGCTGGGTCCGGGGCCCCTGCTGATCCCCGAGCTCGCCGTGGTGATCGAGCGCGACCCCGAGACCGCTCGAGCGCTCGCCCGCACGCACACCTCGCATTACCTGGCCCGCGACAACTACCGCAACAACCTGCACGCGCTCGGGTTCACCGCCGCCGAGCTCGACGGCGGCGGCAGCGACCGGGTCGTCGACGCCTTGGTGGCCTGGGGCGAGGACGACACCATCGCAGCCACTGTCGACGAGCACCTGCAGGCCGGGGCCGACCACGTCGTCCTGCAGGTGATCGCGGCTCCCGACGGGACGGACGGCGCGATCGGGCACCTGACCCGGCTCTCCCGGATCGTCTCCGCGCTGCGGCCGGGCTCGACCGCGTCCGCCACGGGCGTTGCGGGCTGACCAGCGCGCCCGTCGGACGCCGGCGCGAGGCGCCCCCGCGACCGACCGGATAACACGGCCGGTAATGAGCCGCGGCTCACCCTGTGCTGGCCCTACCCCTATGTCAGGAGGGACCGCATGACGACCACCCACAGCAGCACCGGCGCACCCGGGACCGGGCCCGGCGACCTGCCCTTGTTCATCAGCGTCGACGACCACGTCGTGGAGCCACCCCACGTCTGGACCGACCGGCTGCCCCGCAAGTTCGCCGACCGGGCACCGCGGTACGAACGCCGTCGCGTCGGCCGGACCCGCTTCGAGGCCGGTTCCTTCGTCACCGACGCCGACGACAACGGCACCGAGACCGACGTCTGGGTGTTCGAAGGCGTCGTCAAGCCCATCCGCCGCAACATCGCCTCGGTCGGGCTGGCCCGCGAGGAGATGGACCTCAACCCGATCAGCTTCGACGAGATGCGCCCGGGGTGTTTCGACGCGGTCGCCCGGTTGCAGGACATGGATCTCAACCACGTCGAGGCTTCGCTCTGCTTCCCCCAGATGATCCGCTTCTGCGGGCAGGAGTTCAGCGAGTGCGACGACCGTGAGCTCGGTCTCGCCTGCATCCGCGCCTACAACGACTGGATGTACGAGGACTGGTGCGCCACCGACCGCGACCGCCTCATCCCACTCGGCGTCGTCCCGCTCTGGGACGCGAAGCTCGCCGCCGCCGAGATCCGGCGCAACGCCGAGCGCGGCTTCCGCTCGGTCACCTTCAGCGAGAACCCCTGGGTGCTGGGCTTCCCCAGCATCCACTCCGGCTTCTGGGACCCGTTCTTCGCCGCGTGCGCCGAGACCGAGACCGCGATCTGCATGCACATCGGCTCGTCGTCGAAGATGGAGACGGTCTCCCCCGACGCGCCCCCCGCGGTCGGGATCAGCCTCTCGTCGAGCAACGCCATCGCCTCGCTGGCGGAGTACCTGTTCTCCGGGATCCTGTCCCGCTGGCCGACGCTGCAGCTGGGCTACTCGGAGAGTCAGATCGGTTGGATGCCCTACCAGCTCGAGCGGATCGACACGGTGTGGCGCGAGCACCGCGCGTGGAACGGCGTGATGTTCGACGCGATCCCGCAGCCTCCGTCCTACTACTACTACCGCCAGGTCTACGGCTGCTTCTTCCGTGACTACTTCGGCGTGAAGAACCTCGCCGACGTCGGGGTGAACAACGCCACCTTCGAGATCGACTACCCGCACACCGACTCGACCTGGCCGGAAAGCGAGGTGCTGGCCAAGGACATGTTCCGCGACCTGAGTGAGGAGGAGATCTACAAGGTGTGCCGGGGCAACGCCATCCGGCTGCTGCACCTGGACAAGGACCGCGACCGCGTGGCCAGCGACGACCCGGCCGGCGGCCGATGAGCGCCACGGCACGGGCCGGCCTCGTCGAAGGCAAGATCGTCGCGATCACCGGTGGAGCCTCGGGCATCGGCCGCGCCACCGCGCTGCTCGCCGCCGGCGCCGGGGCCGCCGGGCTGGTCCTCGCCGACCGCGACGAACAGGCACTGGCCCGCACCGCCAAGGAGATCCACGAGTTGGCGTCCGGGCTGGTCCCGGTCGAGGAGGTCGTCGTCGACGTGACCGCAGACGAGGGCCCCGACGCCGTCGTCGGGCGGGCGGTCGCGCGGTTCGGGCAGCTCGACGCCGCCCTCAACGCCGCCGGGGTCGAGGGTGGCGCGCATCCGCTCGACGTCTGTACCGACGAGGAGTTCGACGCGGTGCTCGAGGTCAACGTCCGGGCGCTGTTCCGGTGCGTGCGGGCGCAACTGCGGCAGATGTACCAGCAGGGCTCGGGGTCGATCGTGAACGTGGCCTCCGCCGCGGTGTTCGGCGTGCATCCGGGTCTGGGCGCCTACGTGGCGTCCAAGTCGGCGGTGCTCGCGCTGTCGAAGGTCGCCGCGAAGGAGGCGGGCAAGCGCGGGGTGCGGGTCAACGCGTTATGCCCCGGCCTGACGGACACCCCGATGCTGCGCGAGTCGCTCGGCGTCCGCCCGCAGATCGACGACATCGCGGCCCGGATCTCGCTGGGCCGGATCGGCCGGCCCGACGAGCTCGCCGAGGCGGCGCTGTGGCTGTGCTCCGACCGGTCGTCGTTCACCACCGGCACCGGCCTCGTCGTCGACGGCGGCCGGGTGGGCTGACCCACCGGCCACGCTGCCCACCGACGGGACGACGCCGCGGACGATGTCCGCGGCGCCGTTTCCCGGTCTGGATGGTGCCGCTCAGACCCGTTCGAAGGTCACGTCGAGCCGCTCCGGCTGCCGGGCCACCCCCGCAGCGAACCTTGGTTCGACCCCGTCGGCGAAGCGGATGTCGCGCACCGTGGCCAGCAGCTCCTCGAAGGCCACCCGAATCTGCAACCGAGCCAGGTTCGACCCCAGGCAGCGGTGGATTCCGACTCCGAAGGCCACGTGTGGGTTGCGCCCGCGGTCGAAGTCCAGCCGGTCGGGTTCGGGGAACTGCTCGGGATCGTGGTTGGCCGCGTAGTAATGCACGAGGATCTTCTCCCCGGCTCGCAGCAGCTCCCCGCCCAGCTCGGTGTCCCGGGTGACGGTGCGCGCCAGCCCGGTGACCACCGAGTCGTGGCGCAGGAACTCGTCGAGGTCCGTGCGCACCCAGTCCGACGAGCGCAGCCGATCCTCCAGACCGGGAGTGCGGGCCAGGTGGGCGACGATGCAGGAGATCGCCCCCCGGGTGGTGTCCAGACCGCCGAGGAACAGCACGATCAGCACACCGAGCTTCTCCTCCTCGGTCAGCGGGCGACCCTCGATCGAGCCACCGAGCACCGCGTCGAGCACGTCGTCGCGCCCGCGCGGCCGGCCACCGACCAGCTCCCGCAGGAAGCCGGTGAGCTCCATCCAGGCCTCCGGGGTGTTCTCCTCGGAGATCCGCTGCACCCGCAGCTGTGCCTGGGTCATCAGCTCCTGGTCGTCCAGGTCGAGGATGACCCGGCACAGCACGGCACCGGTGAGCGGTCCGGCGAAGTCGCCGAGGATCTCCGCGCGTCCGGCATCGGCGAACCTGTCGACCAGTGCGCGCGCGAGCTCCCGGATCGCCGGCTCGTACTGCGCGAGGCCGCCCTTGGAGAAGAACCGGTTGAGCAGCCGCCGGTACGCGCGATGCTCGGGCGGGTCCGAGTCCAGCGGCGGCATCTCGAGGAACTGCCGGGACGGGATCGACTTGCCGCCCCGGGAGGAGAACCGCTCGTCGTCGCCGAGGACCTCGACGACGTCGGCGTAGCGGGTCAGCAGCCAGTAGCCTCCGTTGGCCTCGCTGTGCGCGACGGGGCAGCCCCGGCGCGCGACGTCGAGGACCTCGTCGAGGGCCTGGGCGGTGTCGCTGTCGTAGATGTCGAACCCTCGCACCACGGCGAGCGGATCGGGCCCCTGGTCGGCACGAACGGTGGATTCGGGCTGCACAGCGCTGGACATCGGTTCACTCCTCGGGTCGGTCGGGTCCGGCCGCGGTGACGAGGCCGACCCGCCTGGCGGTCACCGCCAGGGCGTCGTGCTGGATGGACAGGTCCGTGAAGCTCTCCAGGCCCCAGACGCCGAGCTCGGCGCCCACACCGCTCTGCTTGTGACCCGCCGTGGGCTGCAGCGGCCACAGCGAGCCGCGATGCGTGTTGACCCAGGTCGTGCCGGCCTCGACGCGGTCGGCCACTGCTCGGGCGCGTTCCGGGTCGGTGCTCCACACCGAGCCGCCCAGGCCGTAGTTCGAGGCGTTGACCCGTCGCAGGACATCGTCGACGTCGCGGTACGCGACCACGGGCAGGGCCGGGCCGAACTGCTCCTCCTCGACCAGCCTGGCGCCGTCGGCGAGCGAGTCGAGCACGGTCGGCCGGTGGAAGTAGCCGGGGCCCTTTACCGGCTTGCCGCCGCTGGCGACCCGGGCACCCCCACCGACCGCGTCCTCGACCAGCCCGGTCACGACGTCGCGCTGGGCAGCGGAGGTCAGCGGGCCCATCCCGGTGGCCGGGTCGTGACCGTCGCCGACGACAACCTCGTCGGCCAGCGCGGCCAGTGCGGCGACGAGCTCGTCGTGCAGCCGGTGCGGGACGTAGACGCGCTTGATCGCGACGCAGGTTTGCCCCGCGTTGCCGAACGCCGCCCAGAACAGCGCCTCGGCGACGTCGGCGACCACCGCGTCGTCGAGCAGGATGGCCGGGTCGTTGCCGCCCAGCTCGAGCACGGTGCGCTTGAGGTCACGGGCCGCGGCCTGCGCCACCAGCCGCCCGGTGGCCGGGGAACCGGTGAAGGTGAGCAGCCGCGGCACCGGGTGCTCGGTCGTCCAGGCACCGAGCTCGTTCCCTCCGGAGACGACGTTGACCACGCCGTCGGGGAGTATCGGCGCCAGCACCTCGCCCAGCCGGAGGGCGCTGAGCGGGGTGAGCGGCGACGGCTTGAGCACAACGGTGTTCCCGGCCGCCAGCGCCGGGGCGATCTTCATTCCGCCGGCGACCAGGATCGGCGAGTTCCACGGCGTGATCGCGGCGACGACGCCCACCGGGCGGCGGCGCACGACGACCTGGGGATCGCCGGACAGCACCGTGGGTTCGAGCCGGATCGTGGCGAAGTGGCGCAATGCCGCGACCGTGCCGAGCGCCTCCGCCCGCGCCTCGGCCAGCGGCTTGCCCTGCTCGGTGGTCACCAGCTCGGCGAGCTCGTCAGCGGCGGCGGCGACCGCCTCGGCCGCCGCAAGCAGGTCACGTTCGCGTCGTGCGGCGTCCGCGGCCCAACCAGGCTGGGCCCGGGACGCGGCGTCGAACGCCGCATCCAGGTCCTCGCGGGTCGCGGCAGGTGCGTACGCGAACACCTCGCCGGTGGCCGGGTTCTCGACCGGCAGGGCCGCCGCGGTTCGGACCGCGGCGCCGCCGATGGTGAGGGGGAACGGCGTCTGTCGCGTCATGATGGAGCTCCTGGGGCGAGTCCGGATATTGCGCGCCGACCGGCCGGTGGGCCTGCCTCACCAGTCGAGCGCGACGTACGTGGTCTCGATGAACTCGTGCGGGCCCTCCCGGCCGCGCTCACCGCCAAGGCCGGTCCGGCCCGGCCGGAACGCCCCGACGACCTCCAGCGCCGTCGCAGTCATCGCTCCCCTCACGACTCCACGGACGACAACTCCACGGACGACGGCTCGGCCGTGTCAGCAGGCTCGTTGTCGTCCGGGGCGCCGTGGGAGGCGGCGTCGCCGGCGGCCGTGCCGCCCCCGTGGCCCGGTGGGACAGCCCGGCCCGGGCCGGGCTCGGGGCGGGCGGCGAAACCGCCGGCCCAGGCGTTGACGGTGGTCGGGCCCGCCTTGATCAGCCGTCCGCCGTAGCTCTGGTCGGCGATGCGGTCGTGACCGTTGCAGTACTCCACGCCGATGCCCTCGATCTGGTCGCTCAGGTAGACCGACACCGAGTTCGACGCGACGTGCTTGACGACGTCGCCGGCGAGCGACCCGGTCAGCGCGCCGTGGGCGCGGAACCGCAGGACGTCCTCGATGTCCTCGACCAGCATCGCGATGTGGTCGAGCGTGCCGGCCTGCCCGCGCGCCACCGCGAGCGAGTGGTGGTACTCGTTGCCACAGCGCAGGAACGTGATGACCTCCTCGATCCGGTCGGAGACCAGCATCCCCAGCGCCTCGGTGTAGAAGGCGCGGGCGGCGGCCACGTCCGGCACGAAGATCACCGCATGCAGCAGGCAGGCGATGCCGCGCGCCGGGGCGGGTGAGGCGGGCAGGGTGAGCATCTGCTCGTAAATCTCGTACTCCACCCCGTCGGGCGCCTGGAATCGCAGCGCACCGGTGACCCGGTCGCCTGCGAGGTCGTCACGACGCCGGTGGGCGACACCGAGCCGGTCCAGCCGGGCGGCGACCTCGTCGATCGCCGCGGCGTCGACGGCCCGGTACCCCAGCCGCAGCAGACCGGGCGTGTCGCGGCGATCCAGGCGCACCCAATGGTGACGGTTGTCCCCGGTAAGGAACACGGTGTCCGGCCGTCGCTCGCTGACCTCGAGCTGACATACGTCGCGGAAGAACTCGACCGCATGCTCCAGGTCGCGCACGCCATAGGTGGCGTGGCCCATCTCCTCGATCAGGGTCATCTGTTGACCTCTCTGCTCGTCGGTCACGGCCCGTCGACCGGCTTGGTGCGCCAGTACCGGGCCAGGGAGCCGGCATCGACCGGCAGGTCGATCCCCGTGATCGACCGGGCGTTGTCGGAGCACAGGAACACCGCGGCTAGCCCGTAGTCCGACGGCGTCGGCAGCTGGCCGAGCGGTACCTGCCGCGCGGCCAGCGCCAGCGCCCCCAGGGTTGCGTCGTCCGGTCCCGGCACCCCCCACCGGGCGGCACGCTCCTGCGCCTCGGCCGGGTCGGTCGAGGTCGGGGTCAGGCTGTTGACCCGGATGCCGTGCGGTGCCAGCTCGGTGGCGGCCGACCGGGTCATGTTGAGCAGGCCGCCCTTGGCGGTGGTGTAACCGATGTTGCCCGGCTCACCCTGATGGCCCGCGGTCGAGATGATGTTGACGATGGCGCCGGACCTCGAGGCCGCGACCAGGTCGCGAGCAACCCGGGTGGAGAACAGGAACGCGCCGTCGAGCATCACCGAGAGCTGCCGTCGCCAGTCGCCGAACTCCATCTCCAGCAGGCCCCGGACCGCGTACACGACCGCGCCGTTGACCAGTATGTCGACCGGACCGAGCGCTGCGGTCACCTCGTCCACGGCGCGGGCGACGTCGTCGGGCTCGGTGGCGTCGCAGCCGACCGCGTGCGCCGTGCCGCCCAGGTCGGCGATGTCCTTCGCGGTGAGGGCCGCGAGCTGCGGGTCGCGGTCCACGCAGCCGACCCGGGCACCGGCCCGGCCGAGCTCGACCGCGATGCCCGCGCCGATGTTCGGGCTGGTGCCCACCATGAGCGCAGTGCGGCCGACCAGCGGCCGGGCGGTGGTGGAGGTGTGCGGGGCGGTCATCGTGCTCCCTAGAACGCCTTGGGTTGAGTGAGGTCCGGGACTTCGAGCCCGACGCCGCTCGCCGCGGCGAGCCGGTAGACGGCAAGGGCTCCGATCAGGTCCTGGGCGGCGGTTCCGACCGACTTGAACAGCGTGATCTGAGACGGACTCGTGCGGCTGACACCACCGGTCAGGACCTCACCGAGACTCCCGGTGGGCCGCCAGTCCGGCCGGTCCGCCAGCAACGCGACCACATCGCCGGACTCTTCCGCCACCTGCCCCCAGCCGGCGTCCACGACGGCGACGTCGGCCCGGATGAAGGCGTCCTGGTCGATCTCCCGCAGGAACGTGGCGGTCGACCCGATCGAGACGAGGTGCTGGCCCGGCTCGAGCCACGCGCCGCGCAGGGCGACGTCGCCGTCGCGGCCGGTGTTGGTCGCCGCCACCACGATGTCGGCACCGGCCTCCGCCTCCTGCGGCTGCCCGGCCGGGCGCACCTCGAGCTGCAGCAGCTCCGACATCCGTCTGGC
>JAODNO010000430.1 GCA_025465235.1 Pseudonocardia sp. | reverse complement strand
CGATGATCAGGTATCTGGACCATACGACATCCGGCCCACATCGGGAAGGGCATTGCACGGCTACGATCGATGCGGCGCGGCGAGACACAAGGAGTACCGGCATGGCACCACCGGGCACCGGGTTCGATCCGCACGTCCCCGTCAAGTCGGCGGACCGCGCGCTGGAGGTTCTCGAGTGCCTCGCCGAGCACGGGGAGTCGAGCCTCGGCGAGCTGCGCGTGAGGCTGGGGTTCCCGAAGTCCAGCCTGCACGCCCTGCTGCGCACGCTGCTCGAGCGCAGGTGGGTGGTCCAGGACGCCACCCGCACGCGCTTTGCCCTCGGCGTCCGCGCCCTCCAGATCGGCACGGCCTACATCGACGCCGATCCCGTGGTCGCCCGCTCCCAGGACACGCTCGACGAGATCGCAGCGCGGACCGGTGAGGCGGTGCACCTGGGCCGGCTCGACGGCGCACACGTTGTCTACCTGGCGAAGCGCGAGTCCGTGCACCCGCTCCGGCTGTACTCGGCCGTCGGCCGCCGCCTCCCCGCGCACGCCACCGCGCTGGGCAAGGTGATGCTCGCGAGCCTGCCCGCCGACGAGGTCCGTCGCGTCGTGGGGCCCGCTCCCGCGGCGCTGACCCCCAACACCGTCACCGACGTCGACATGCTGCTCGTGGACCTGGCTGCCGTCGTCGAGCGGGGCTGGGCGAGCGAGTCGGAGGAGAACGAGACCGGGGTGTCGTGCATCGCCGTCCCGCTGCGGCTGGGACAGGACACGGTCGACGCGCTGAGCGTCACCGCGCCACGGGCCCGGTGGGACGAGGCCACCACGGCGGTGATCCTCGCCGCGCTCGTCGAGGCGCGGGATGCGTTGGAGCGCTTCTCGCCTGTCCGCCGGCGCTCGTCGTAGCGGGGGCGCGCGGTTCAGCGGTTCATCCGACGTTCCGGGCCTGCAATCACCGCCGCGATCCGCGGCTTCCCCGCCGACACCGGCGTGAGCGGGCGCGTTGACAAAGCAGCAGCGGGTCGCCATCGCGCGGGCCATGTTGACCGAACCCGCGGTGGTTTCGCCGACGAACCAACCGGCGCTCTCGACACCAACGCCGCCCGCGAGGTGCTGGGGCATGTTGCGCTCCGCGGTCTCCGAGCTGGGCCGGACCATCGTCATGGTCACCCACGACCCGATCGCGGCCGCCTACGCCGTCGTCTTCCTCTCCGACGGTCGGATCGTCGACAGCCTGTACCGCGGGCGGACGACGGTTGGCAGCGGTGATGCGGCGGATCGTGCCGGGACCGAGGTGGTGTCCGAGTCTGGTGAGCCTCTCCCGGACGCGGCGGTGTCCCACCGGGGGTTCTCCTGTGCCAAGCGGATGAGCAGTCCGCGGAGCTCATCGTCGATGGGCGGGCGTCCCGGCGGGTCGGGTGGGTCCATTTCTGTGTGATGAGGCGGCGGTGCCAGGCAAGGAGCGTGGCGGGTGTGACGAGTCGGTGGCGACGGACCTCGCGGGGCAGCACCCGCGCGAGTGCGGACAAGATCGCCCGGTCTGGTCAGGACGGGGGAGGTGGGCCGACCTGGCGGCGTAGGACGTTGACCTCGTGCCGCAGTGTCAGAACTTCGGTGATCATCACGCGGAGCTCGCGCCTCCGGAGCTCGTGCGGTACAGCACCCGGGTGGTCGCCGAATCGTGCAACGGTGAAACCAGCGACCGTGCCACGGTTCCCGCGTCAGGCGACTGGGACGTCCGCGCAGGACTGCAGGCGACGGCGCAGTGATTGCAGGTCCGACTGCGCCCCCGTGGTGTTGGTGAGGAAGTGAGTCAGCAGCTCGGCGAACAGGGTCGGCTGCTCGGCGTGCGGGAAGTGCCCCGCTCCCTCGAAGATCTGCAGGCTGCTGCCGGGCAGCAGGTCGTGAGCAGCCACTGTGTGCTCGATCGGGATGACGGAGTCCCGGCTGCCGCCCACGAGCAGCACCGGGACCTCGGCGAGCAGGTAGAGCCGCTCGGTGCCCTCCAGGCGCTGGCCCGACCAATTCAACGCGCCACGCACGGTCTGGGCGAAGGCGCCGCGTGCTCCGCCGTCCGTGAAGGAGGCGAACGCGCTGGTCAGCCCCTCGATGTTCGGCCCGTCCAGCACCGGCACGGCCCGCACGGCCCGGTGGACGACCTTGGCCAGCCACGGCGGGGTGAGCGCGGCGAGCGCTCGGAGGACCAACGGGGTGCCGGGCAGCGTGGCGGCACGCAGGGCGATCGTGACGCCCCGGCCGAGGCCACCACTGGCCACCAGGACCAGGCGCTCGGTCAGTTCCGGGAACTGGTAGGCGAACTGCATCGCTACCCCCCCGCCGAAGGAATGTCCGGCGATGGTGGCCCGGTCCAGGCCAAGTGTGACCAGGAGGTCACGCAGCCCGGCCGCGTAGGCGCCCAGCGAGTAGTCGCCGGTGGCGGGTTTCGCGGACTGGCCGTGACCGAGCAGGTCCGGGGCGATGACGTGGGCGTGGCGGCCTAGGAGCGGCACCACCGACGACCAGGTCTGCGAGCTGCTGGCCAGGCCGTGCAGCAACACGACGACCGGCCCGTCGCTGTCGGCGCCGGCCTCCAGAAACGTCACCCGCTGGCCGTGCAGCAGCATCTCCCGCCGTGTCACGGGCGCGCCGGAGGCCCGCCGCCGTGGAGCGCCCGGTCGTCGGCGAGGGCGGAGCGAGCTGGGTGCCGAGATCCTCGACATGCATGGCTCCCGTTCGGGGGTTCGGGCAGCGGCCGGCAGGGTCACCCTCGGGGCACTCTCGAATCTGCTGCGGGAAGGGTTGGTCAGCCGGTCGGTGTGGCGCGTGCGGCCCGGATCGTGGGTCGATCCCGTGTCTGTCATGGAACACCCCGGGCGCGAGCGGCGGACTCGCCCTCCGGGAGTGATGCCACCGACACTGCTCCATGACGTCCCGGCCCATGACGTCCCGGCCTCTGGGCCGG
>JAODNO010000417.1 GCA_025465235.1 Pseudonocardia sp. | reverse complement strand
GCCGGTAGAGGTGCCAGGAGCCGTCCATGCGGAGGTGGCTGTGCAGGCTGCGGCCGTCGTCGAAGCGGGTGAACAGGTGCTTGCCGACGGTCCCAACGTCGAGCACGGTACGTCCGGCGAGGTCGTGCTCCACCAGCTGCGGATGGCGCAGCTCGCCCCGCAGGAGCGACCGGCCGGAGAGCGCAGCGCGTAGGCGCTTCCCGGTGAGATAGACCGTGTCGCCCTCCGGCACAGGACCGACGGTAGCGCGGGCCGCGCCGATCCACCGATCGGTTGAGCCGGGGTCCACCTCCGGCCACAGAGACTCCGCCGCGACGGTCGATCTCAGCGGGCGCAGACGGTAGCACGATCATTCCCATGCCCGTCATCGAGGTGAACCAGCTGCACAAGCGCTACCGCGACCAGGTCGCGGTGCACGACGTCTCCTTCTCCGTGGAGGAGGGCGAGATCTTCGGCGTCCTCGGCCGCAACGGCGCCGGGAAGACCACCACCGTGGAGTGCATCGAGGGGTTGCGCTCCCCGGACGGAGGCTCCATATCGGTGCTCGGGCTGCACCCCGCGCGGGACCGCGCGGAGCTGCGCCGCGTGCTCGGCATCCAGCTCCAGGCGAGCGAGCTGCCGGACAAGTTGCGTGTCGCGGAGGCCATCGAGCTGTACGCGTCGTTCTACCCGTCGCCCGCCGACCCTCGCGAGCTGCTCGAACGCTGGGGTCTCGGCGCGAAGCGGAACACCGCGTTCGGGAACCTCTCGGGGGGCCAGAAGCAACGGCTGTCGATCGCGCTGGCGCTGGTGGGGAACCCACGGGTGGCGATCCTGGACGAGCTGACCACCGGGCTCGACCCGCAGGCCCGGCGCGACGCCTGGGAGTCGATCGAACAGATCCGCCGCGGTGGCGTCACGGTCGTGCTGGTCACCCATTTCATGGAGGAGGCCGAGCGGCTCTGTGACCGCATCGCGGTGATCGACGCGGGACGCGTGGTCGCGCTCGACACCCCGGCGGGGCTCGTGGCCGGGCTCATCGGCGGGCAGCGGCTGCGCTTCCGCCCGTCGATCCCGTTCGAGGACGCGGTGCTCACACAGCTCGCCGAGGTGGAGTCGGTGCGGCGCAGCGGGCCACACGTCGAGGTCACGGGGGGCGGCGATCTGCTGCACGCAGTCACGTCCGCGCTGGCCCGCCACCAGGTCGTGCCCGGCGACCTGCGCCTCGAGCAGGCCACCCTCGACGACGCGTTCGTCGCACTGACCGGCCCTGCGGCCGAGAACTGAGGAGCGCGACCATGAACGAGACTGCGTCCGCAACCCGGACCATGGCCCGGGCGCCGCAGCGTCGCGCGCCGAGGCCATTTCGCGCACTCGCCGTGGCGGAGACCCGGCTGTTCCTGCGCGACCCCGTGACCGTGCTGTTGGCGATCGCCCTCCCGTCGGTGATCCTTGCGGGTCTCGGCGCCGTGCCGGCGCTGCGCGAGCCCGCCGATGTCTTCGGGGGTATCCGGTTCGTCGATTACTTCGCGCCGTCCCTGCTGGCGATCAACATCGCCGTGCTCGGCCTGCAGAACCTGCCCACCGGGCTCGCCACGTACCGGGAGAAGGGCGTGCTGCGACGGCTGTCGGCCACGCCGATGAACCCGTCAGCGGTGCTGGTGGTGCAGCTGGTGATCAACCTCGTGACGGTGGCCGTCGGCACGGTGCTGATGCTGGCCGTCGCCGTGTACGCCTTCGACGTGCCGGCGCCTCGCCACCCGGTCGGGTTCGTCCTCACGTTCCTGCTGGGCACGTCAGCGGTGTTCGCGATCGGGCTCGTGATCGCGGCCGTGGCACCGCGGGCCCGGATCGCCGCCGGAATCGGCACCGTCGCATTCATGCTGACGCAGTTCTTCGCCGGGGTCTACCTGCCCAAGTACCTGCTCCCGGAGGTGGTCGTGCGGATCGGAGAGTTCGTCCCGCCGGGCATCGGGGCGTTTCAGGGCGCCTGGACCGGAGACGGTCCGGCTCCGCTGCAGCTGGCGGCGATGGCGGTGATCGCGGTGGTGGCGACGGCCGTAGCCGCTAGGTTCTTCCGGTGGGAGTGAGGCCATGAGCGGCGCAGAGCGGGGTGCGGCGGTGGCGGAGGGCTGCGGGCCGGCAGAGGGTCCGCTGCCGGGCAGCGACGAGCTGCTCGATGCCCGCGAGCGCTGGTTCGACTCGATCATCGAACGCTATGTGCCCTATCTCGGCCTCGTCGTCGGCACGGCGCTGACGCCGTTCGTGATCCCGTCCACAGCGGGGTTCTGGCTGGTCGCCGGCCCGCTCGTGCTCGCAGCCGCAATCTGGTCCTACGCCTTCACGAGCCGTCAACCGGCGCGCGCGTCGGACCCCCGGCTGGGCACGGTGTACATCAGCGGGCAGCTGGTCCTGACCGCGGTGCTCGTGCACCTGTCGCCCTTCTACGGGTTCCAGGCCTTGGCCGGGTACACGCACTCGTTCCTGTACCTGCGAGGGCGCTGGCGCTGGGCGGGGGTGCTGGCCACGGCGGGGCTCGTTGCGTACTCACAGCTCGGCGGGGGCCTGATCGCCGAGCTCAACCCGGGCATCATCGCGGGCTGGGTGGCGATCACACTGATCAACGGCGCGGTGGCGGGGGGCTTTACCTACTTCGGCACGTTGACCGCCCAGCAGTCCCACCGGAGGCGGGACATCATCGTCGAGCTGAACGAGTCCAACCGGCGGCTCTCGGAGTCGCTGGAGGAGAACGCGGCCCTGCACGTCCAGCTGCTGGCCCAGGCGCGGGAGGCCGGCGTGCTCGACGAGCGGGCCCGGCTGGCGCGGGAGATCCACGACACGATCGCCCAGGGGCTCACCGGCATCGTCACCCAGCTGGAGGCGGCGGGGGCCGCTGACGACGACGCCGGCCTCCGGCACCGGCACATCGACACCGCCGGCGCCCTGGCCAGGGAGAGTTTGGCCGAGGCCCGTCGATCCGTCGACGCGCTGGCGCCCGGGCAGCTCGCCGAGGCGCAGCTGCCGGACGCGATCGCCGAGATGGCCAAGAAGTGGGCGGAGACCGCGGGCGTCGAACTGCTCGTCGACACCACTGGCGAGCCGCGGCCGCTGCTGCCCGAGCTGGAGGTCACCCTGTTCCGGGTGGCGCAGGAAGCACTGGCCAATGTCGGGAAGCACGCGTCGGCCACGCGAGCCGGGCTGACGCTGTCGTACATGGACGATGTGGTGGTGCTGGACGTGCGGGACGACGGTCGTGGCTTCTCGCCCGGACCCGGGGCGCGCTCGAAGCCGGGCTCCGGTTTCGGGCTGGCGGCGATGGAGCAGCGGGTGCGGCGCGTGTCGGGAACGCTGGCCGTGGAGAGCGCCCCGGGGGAGGGCACCGCGTTGAGCGCGAGCGTGCCGGCGATCCCTGCAGAGGTGCGGGCATGACAGCGCCGATCCGGGTGCTGATCGTCGACGACCACCCCGTCGTCCGCGACGGGTTGCGCGGTGTCATAGACGGCGAGCCCGACATGACGGTGGTGGGGGAGGCCGGGCACGGCGCCGAGGCGCTGGCCCGGGTGGCCGCCGATCCGGTCGACGTCGTGCTCATGGACCTGCGGATGCCGACGATGGGCGGCGTGGAGGCGATCAAGCAGCTGCGCAGAAGGGCGCCGTCCGTGCGCGTCCTCGTGCTCACCACGTTCGACACCGACCGTGACGTGCTCCCGGCCATCGAGGCGGGTGCCACCGGCTACCTGCTCAAGGACACCCCGCGCGACGAGCTGCTACGGGCCGTGCGTGCCGCACACCGCGGGGAGGCCGTGCTGTCGCCCGCCGTGGCCGGACGCCTGATGGGTCAGGTCCGGACCCAGGCCCAGGACGCGCTGAGCGGCCGGGAGCTGGAGGTGCTGCGGCTGGTGGCCGCCGGGTCGACGAACCGGGAGGCCGCCCAGAAGCTGTTCATCAGCGAGGCGACCGTGAAGACCCACCTGCTGCACGTCTACGCCAAGCTCGAGGTACGGGACCGCGCTTCGGCGGTAGCGGCGGGGTACCAGCGCGGGTTGTTGGTGCCCGAGGATCGCTGAAGCCGCCCGCGCCCCTCACCCACCTGCCGGGGGACGGGAGTGCGCACGGGGTAGAGGACGTCCTCCCGGACGCGGGTGAAGCCCAGGCGTGCGGCAACCGCGAAACTGCCGGTGTTGTCCGGCGAGGTCGACCACGTGGGCACGTGCCCGCGCGCCCTGATGACTCGGCAGCGGCCGTGGCCGGTGCCGCCACGCTGCGCGTGGGGTGGGTTCCCGCCACCCCCAAGACGGTACGGTTGCGGGCATGAGGGCGGCGACGGCTCAGGCACTCGGCTTGCTGCTGCTCGGTTCCGTCCTCGTCGGCACCGCGGTGATCGTCGAACCGTCGCTGCTCATGGGCGTGCTCAGCGCCCTGCTCTGCGCCTGGGGCCTGGCCCGGCAGCCGGCCCTTGTGCTACCGGCCGCCGCCGGAACCGCTCTCGCCGTGGCCGCCCGCGAGCACCACCGGGTCCTCGCGCGTCGCGCGGTGCCCCGCCAGCGCGACCCGGACGCCGCCGGGCACACCCGGTCACGGGCGCCGTCGGAGCTCCTCACGGCGGTGTAGCGCCTGCGCGTGGCACCGCCGGACGAGTCCCGTCCCGGCTGCCCTGGAGTCCCGCCATGCGTGATCCCGTCCTGTCCGTCCCCTGCACGGTGGGAATGCCGTGTTAGACCCCGTCTACTACGCCGTCTCCGCCGTCATGTGGTGCTGGCACCAGCTGTTCGGCCTGCTGCTCGGCCCGACCAGCGGCGTCGCGTGGGCGCTGTCCGTCGTCTTCCTGGTGCTCACCCTGCGGGCCGTGATGATCCGGCCGTTCCTGGCGCAGGTGCGCTCCGGCCGGGCGATGCGCGCGCTCGCGCCGCAGCTTGCGGAGCTCCGCAAGCTCTACGCGGATGACCGCCCGCGGCTGATGCAGGAGACGAAGGCCCTGCAGAGCGCCCATGGCGTCAGCGCTCTCGGCGGGTGCTTGCCGGCGCTGCTGCAGATTCCCGTGTTCCTCGGGTTGCTCCATGTGCTGCGTTACTTCAACCGCCCCGGGTTGACGTTCGAGCAGAACGCCGCTATTCCTAACTACGTCTTCGCGCCCGACCAGGTGCGCTCGTTCCTGGAGGCCCGGCTGTTCGGGGCGCCGCTGTCGGCGTACCTGAGCATGCCGCAGCAGCTCCTGGATTCGTTCGGCGGTCACGTCGACCGCATCGATGTCGTGGTGGTCGCAGTGCCGCTGATGCTGGTGGCCGCCGTCGCCACCCACTTCTCCGCCCGGCACTCCGCTCAGCAGCAGCCGCCGGACAGCCCCACGGCGTCGATCATGCGGTTCACGCCCTGGGTCTTCCCGCTCGGGGCGCTGATCGGCGGGGCGTTCTTCCCGTTCCCGATCGCGATACTCGTCTACTGGCTGACGAACAACGCCTGGACGCTGGTGCAGCAGCGGATCGTGTTCACCCGCCTCCCCGACGAGGCGCCGCAACACGCTGCGGTGGTGGCCGCCGACGCGGCTCCCGCGCTCGTCCCAGCGGTGGCACGAGCCGACGGGACACGAACAGATGGGACACAAACCGGCGGCGGTGGAGCGGCGAAGCGACGACGCCGCTCCTCCGGGCACCGCGCAAGCCGGCGCCGCCGCTGAACCACCCCCGCGAGTCGCCCGGTTTCGTCCCGCGAGTCGCCCGGTTCTGGCCCGCGAGTCGCCGGGTTCTGGCCCGCGAGTCGCCCGGTTCCAGCCCGCGGCTCCCGGGTTGATGGTGGGCGACTCGGGGGACTTTTTCGGGCGACTCGCGGGGTGGGTGCGGCGATGTGCGCGGACGTTGGGCGACTCGGGGGCGGGTTTCGGGCGACTCGCGGGCGGGATTTGGGCGACTCGCGGGTCAGCGGGGCAACTGGGATCCCGGCGTCACCACCGGGCTGACGAGGTGGGTCAGGCTCGCAGGCGAAGCCCCTTGGGTGTGACCCGGAAGCCGGCCTCGGTGAGTACCTCGGCCAGTTCCGAGCCGAGCGAACCGACCCCGTCAGCTCGCTCGACGGCGAGTGAACCGAGCCAACCCTCGTGCACCGCTCCGGCGAGCGCCTGAGCGGCAGCGACGAGTTCCTGACGGTCTGTGGTGAACGACAGCAACGACCGCCCACCACGCTCGACGTACAGCGCGGGCGCCCCCTCGACCAGCACCACGAGCGCCCCGGCCTTGCGACCCGGGCGGTGCTTGGTGTCGCCGATGGTGGCGGGCCAGGCGAGCGCGGCACCGTAGGGCTGGGCCGGGTCGGCGGCGGCCAGGACCACGCGGGTCAGCCCGTCACTCTCGGTGCGCCCGGGCGTGCCGAACGGCGGTTCGGATTCGAGGCCCGCGGGAACGCCGTCGGGCCGGGAAAGGGAGCGGAGCCGGTCGATCGCGCCCGGCACTGCGAACTGCGCCGCCCCCAGGCCCTCCACGACATAGCCCCGACGTGCGCGCCCGGAGTCCTCCATCGCCCGCAGCACCCGGTACACGGACGCGAAGCCGCCGCTCACTCGCTCGGTGCCCAGCGCCCCGCGCGTGAGTACACCGTGGCGCTCCAGGAATGCCTCGGCGCGGGCGTGGGCGCGGCGGGTCGGGTCGGGCTCGCGCTCAGCGGCGAGCGCCCATCGCCCGCCGACGGACGGCGGCCCACTGCG
>JAODNO010000416.1 GCA_025465235.1 Pseudonocardia sp. | reverse complement strand
CGAGCACACCGCCCGCCACCAGGCCTCTGCGTCCTGCTCGGCCTTGCCGCGTGGGCCGAAGTCGGTGTCGTAGGCGCTTGTCACGGCAGCGACGACCCGGCCGTCCGCATCGACGAGGGTTGCTTTGTCCCCGGTGGTGCCGAGGTCGTGGGAGATGATCACGGCGGTGCTCATCGCACGCCCTCGCTGCGCTCGGCCGGCGCTTCGCGCGGGCGCTGCGACACTGATTCGCTCGCAAGCTTGCTCATCGCAGCGAGAAGCCGCCGTCGATCAGCAGTTCCGTGCCGCAGCAGAACGCGGAATCCTCACTGAGGAAGTACTCCACCGCCCGGGCCACCTCCACCGGCTGGGCGAACCGGCCGAGCACCGTCTCGCGCTTCCACTGCTCGTGCATGTCTGTCTTGAGGCTGTTCAGGGGCGTGTTCACGTAGCCGGGGGAGACTGCGTTGATCCGCACCCCGCGCGGCCCCCACTCCACGGCCAACGAGCGGGTGAGGGCGCTGACCCCGGCCTTCGAGGTGTTGTACGCGCTCTGGCGCTGTGGGTGGTTGACGATCGCGTTGCCCGACATCGAGGCGATGTTCACGATCGCACCGCCGCCGCGGGCGAGCAGCTCGCGGCCGAACTCGCGGCAGGTCAGGAAGACACCGCGCAGATTCACCGCCAGCACGCGGTCGAACTGCGCCAGGGACATGTCCTCGGCCGCGACGTTGTCCTCGACGATGCCGGCGCAGTTCACCAGGTCCACGGGGCGGTCGTCGACGGCGTAGAGGCCCCGCACCGCCGCTACGACGGACTCCTCCGAGGTCAGGTCGGTCGGCACGCTCTCCACCCCGTCGGGCAGCGCGTCGAGCCCCCGCAGGTCGAGGCCGTACACCTGTGCGTCCTGCTCGACGAGGCTGCGGCAGATCGCCAGGCCGATCCCGCCGGCGGCGCCCGTCACGGCGATGCGTCGTCCCTCGAAGCGGTTGGTCATCGTGTCGTTCTTCTCCCCGTGTCCACAGCGATGTGATGTAGTACTACTAGCTGAGAGGCGCGCCAGATGCAAGATTGCGGCCCTGATTGACCGGGGGCGACAGGTCTGTGACCATCTGAGCCCGCCGCGATGTAGCAGGACTACCGATCTTGGAGGAGACACCTCGATGACGTCCCCATGGCCTCCGCCTGAGCCGGGCGTGCTGACCATCGACACCGCCGGTGGGATGGACGGCCGGACCAGCGGCTACGACAAGCGGCTGAGCGACATGCGCGGTGTCTACCGCGACGCGACCGCGTACGCCGCTGCGGTGGCCGAGCGCGGGGAGGACCATCTGGTCTACCGCGTCGAGGACCACCGGAACGTCAACGGGGCGGGCGCCCTGATCATCGGCACCAGCACGCTGCAGCCAGGCCGGTACGGCGACGAGTTCGCCGTGACCCGCGGGCACCTGCACGCCAAGTCCGATCGCGCCGAGCTCTACCACTGCCTCAGCGGCCGCGGGGTGATGCTGCTCGAGACACTGGACGGGCGCAGTCGCGCGGTTCCGCTGACCCCCGGCGCCGCCGTGCACGTGCCGGGACACTGGGTGCACCGCAGCGTCAACATCGGCAGCGAACCGTTCGTGACGCTGTTCTGCTACCCGGCGGACGCGGGCCAGGATTACGCGCTCATCGCCGAGGCGGGCGGCATGGCCCAGCTCATCGTGGACGACGGCGCCGGTGGCTGGACCACCCGCTCCAACCCTGATCACACCGGCTACCGGAAGGGGGCCGCGTGATGGCCCCGAGCCAGGACGGCGACGTCTTCGGGGCCGTCGAGGCGCTCGCCGTGGTGCCCGTCGTGGAGATCGACGACGCCGCCTCGGCCGTGCCGCTCGCCCGCACCCTGGCGGAGGCGGGACTACCGGTCGTCGAGGTCACCTTCCGCACCCCTGCCGCCCGCGACGCCGTCGCCGCCATCGCCGCCGAGCTGCCGGACTTCCTGCTCGGCGCCGGCACGCTCGTCACGGCGGACATGGTCGCGGCCGCAGCCGATGCCGGTGCCCGCTTCGGAGTCTCGCCCGGGCTCAGCAGCGCATGCGTCACGGCCGCCACGGAGCACGGGCTGCCGTTCGTCCCCGGCGCGGTCACGCCGAGCGAGGTGGGCGGCTGCCTGGAGGTGGGTGCGAAGCACGTGAAGTTCTTCCCCGCGGGCGCCTATGGGGGCGTGGCCACGTTGAAGGCGCTCGACGGGCCGTTCGGCTGGACCGGGATCCGGTTCATGCCGACCGGCGGGGTGCGGCCCGACAACGCCGCGGAGTTCCTGGCACTGCCGAACGTTTTCGCTGTCGGTGGCACGTGGATCGCCCCGCGTGGGGACATCGCGGCGGGTCGCTGGGACGACATCGCCGAGCGGGCCCGTGCGGCGGCAGCACTGCGCCCACACCGCCAGGAGGTCCAGGCATGAGTGCGGACCCGACGGCGACGGACCCGACGGCGCTGGATCCCGCGCCGGGAGAGCTCCCGCCGCCCGCCGAGCGCCCGACGTTGTACTTCGTCGGGGTCACGACCGGGCGCTCGTCCATTCGCCCCGTGTTCCCGCATTGGGCGGCAGAGCTCGGGCTGGGGGACGTCCCGCTGGTCGGTGTCGACCTCCCGCTGCACGCCCCCCGCGAGGACTACCGCCGCATCGGCGAGTTCCTCGCGTCCGATCGCCTGAGCGCGGGCGCGCTCGTCACCACGCACAAGCTCGACTTGTACGAGGCGTGCGAGGACCTGTTCGCCCGGGTCGACCCACTGGCGCGGCTGATGGGCGAGGTGAGCTGCCTGTCCAAGCGCGAAGGCGCGCTCGTCGCGCACGCCAAGGACCCGATCTCCTCGGGCCTGGCCGTGGACGCCATCGCGCCGCCGGGGTACTGGCGCGACACCGGCGCCGAGGCCTTTCTGATGGGAGCGGGCGGGTCGGCCATCGCGATCAGCTGGTACCTCACCCGGCCACAGCGCGGCACGGACCGGCCTGTGCGGATCGTGGTCTCCGACCGCGACCCGCAGCGTCTGGAGGCCCTCCGCCGGGTGCACGCCGAGCTCGGCACCGACATCCCGGTGGAGTGCGTCCAGGTGCCCGGACCGGAGGGCAACGACACCGTGCTCGCCGGCCTGGCAGCCGGATCGCTGGTGGTGAACGCGACCGGCCTCGGCAAGGACGTGCCCGGCTCACCGCTGTCCGGTGCGGCGCCGTTCCCTCGCGACGCGATCGCCTGGGACCTCAACTACCGCGGAGAGCTGGTGTTCCTCGACCAGGCGCGGGCGCGCCAGGTGCGGGCGGAGGACGGCTGGGTCTACTTCCTGC
>JAODNO010000398.1 GCA_025465235.1 Pseudonocardia sp. | reverse complement strand
CGGTTGGCTGGCTCGTGGCCCCGAGGATGTGTACGTAGCGGCTGCCGACTTCCAGGGCGAAGAAGACGTAGATCCGTTTCAAGGTCACCGCGCAGTCCACGTGGAAGAAGTCCACGGCCAGCATGCTCGTGGCTTGGGTCCGCAGGAACTGGCGCCATGTCGTATCGGTGTGCCGGGATGGTGCCGGGGATATCCGTCGCACCTTGAGGATTCTCCGGATGGTCGATGCTCCGACGCGGTGCCCGAGCTTGAGCAGTTCACCCTGGATTCTCTTGTAGCCCCAGGTCTGGTTCTGTCTGGCCATCCGTTCGATTAGTGCGGAGATGGCGTCGTCGATGGGTGGGCGGCCGGCTCGGTTCGGGTAGGTCCACTTCTTGGCGACCAGGCGGCGGTGCCAGCGCAGGATCGTGCCCGGGGTGACCAGGCGATGGCCGCGCAGCACGTTGGGTAGCCGCCGGGTCAGCGCGGGGACCATGGCTCGGTCGGCCCGGTCCAGGTGGGGCTTGGGGTTGGTTCTGCGGAGTACGGCGACCTCGTGGCGTAGGACGGGCAGCTCGGCGTCTTTGGCAGCCGGGGTGCGGGCGAGCAGCAACAGCCGGCCGAGAAGCCGATCGAAGGTCAGGTAGAGCGGGCGTAGCGACATGTTTATGATCATGCCTGCCGCTGGAAAGCACCGATCACCGCAGGTCACAGGCCCAGGCCGACCTATGGAACCCCACAGGCGATGCGGTCAAATCGGACTCCGTGTGCGCGCCCCCTCTGCAAGGTGCGATCCCGCCCGACGACTGGGCACCACGTCTCAGGTCATAGGGCCAAGCTCATCGCCAACGTCGCTTGATCGGAGAGACAGCTTCTAGGACGCCCCACCCGTCACCTCGGACGCCGCTGTCAGACAGCCACCTTCCAGAACAGCCGCGGAACCTCCACGCCCCGATACTGCGGGTCGTCGGCTGGATCATGCTCCGGCCTCGGGAGCGCACCAGCGCCTGGCACGGTTAGCGGGTTTTGCGCAACATCGCGTTGGGAATGAGTAGTCGCCTTTGCCCGCAGACAGGTGTAAGCACGGTTCGAGGTGAGTCCCAGCGGGCGTGGAGGTGTCGGATGGGGGCAGGCGGGGTGCGGCCGGGCCGAGATCCGCCGGTTCGGGCCGAGCTGCTGCACGAGAGCCGACGCACCCGTGTGACCCGGGTGTTCCTCCCCGGGCGCACCGCTGTTCGTAAGGAGCCGCTGGGACCGGCCGCGCAGCGGCGGCTGCGGCACGAGCGGGCGATGCTGGAGCGGCTGCGCGGCGTCGAAGGGGTCGCGCAGTTGCTGGAGGCGCCGCGGTACCCGGGGTCGCTCGTGCTGGCGGACGTTGGTGGCACGAGCCTGGCTGGGTTGGCCAAGCCGCTGGCTGTTGATGACCTGATCGGGCTGGCGATGGAGTTGGCCCGGGCGGTGGCGGGGATGCACCGCTGGGGGGTGATGCACCGGGACATCACCCCGGCGAACATCCTGATCTCCCCCGGCGGCGCCCCGTGCCTGGTGGACTTCGCGTTGGCGACCTCGCTGGCCGGGATCCGCCCCGAGTTCACCCACCACACTGAGATCGTCGGGACGTTGGCGTATCTGGCGCCGGAGCAGACTGGGCGCACCGGCCGTTCGGTGGATCAGCGTGCCGACCTGTACGCGCTGGGCGCGACGCTCTACGAGCTGGCGACGGGCGGGCCGCCGTTCGGCTTCGGGGACCCGCTGCGGCTCACCCACGATCATTTGGCGCGGGTGCCGGTGCCGCCAGCCCGGGTGAACCGGGCCGTGCCCGCGCCGCTGTCCGAGATCGTCATGCATCTGTTGGAGAAGGAACCGGACAATCGTTACCAGACCGCCGACGGCGTGGTCTATGACCTGGAGCGGCTGCGGGACGCTCGGGCACAGCCGGGCGTGGGGGCGCTGCGGGTCGGCGAGCACGATGTTCCGCTGCGGCTGCTGCCGCCGTCGCGGCTGGTGGGCCGCGACGCGGAGGTGGCGGCGCTGCAGGCGGCGTTCGAGGACGCGACGGCGGGCCGGTGTCGCGCGGTGCTGGTCGGCGGGGCCCCGGGGGTGGGCAAGACGGCGCTGGTCGATGAGCTGCGGGCGGTGGTGACCGGCCGGGATGGCTGGTTCGTGGCCGGCAAGTTCGACCCGTATCGGCGGGACCTGGAGTTCGACGCGGTCAATCAGGCGTTTCGCGCGTTGGGTCGGCTGTTGCTGGCCGAGCCGGAGGACGAGCTGGCCCAGGTCCGCGAGCGGATCCTGGGGGCGGTCGGGCCGAACGCGGGCCTGCTGACCGCGACGTCGCCGGAGTTCGCGGCGTTGCTGGCGGTGCCGCCCGATCCGGGGGATCCCCTGACGAGGCAGGTACGGACCCAGCGGACGGGTGTGGAGGTGTTGCGGGCGGTCGCCTCGCGGAAACGACCGGTGGCGTTGTTCGTCGATGACCTGCAGTGGGCCGGGCGCAGCCCGCTCGGCTTCGTCGACCTGGTGCTGGGCGAGGAGCCGGTCGACGGGCTGCTACTGGTGGGCGCGTACCGCGAAGCCGACGTCGACGCGGCGCATCCGCTGGCGGCGCCGCTGTCCCGCTGGCGGAACCAGGCCGGCGTGCAGCACCTGCGGCTGGACAACCTGCCCGTGCCGAGCTTCGTCACCCTGGTCGCCGAGATGCTGCACGTGAACCGCCCCACGGCGGCGGGCCTGGTCGAGGTGATCGAACCGCACACGGCCGGCAATCCGTACGAGACCGTGGAGCTGCTCAACGCGCTGCGCGGCGACGGCGTGTTGACCGCGACGGCCGCCGGGTGGCGATGGGACGCGGCGGCCGTGCGCGCTCACCTGGGCCGGTCCGAGGTGGCCGGGCTGCTGGGGGCGCGGGTCGAAGCCATGCCGCCGGCGTCGCGGGCGATGGTGGAGGCGATGGCCTGTCTGGGCGGGCGAGCCGAGCTGACCCTGCTGCACACCGCCACCGCTGCACCAGCGGACGTGGTGGACCAGCGGCTGGCGCCCGCCATCGACGACGGCGTCCTGGTGGTGGAGCCCGGGGTGCGTCAGGCGGTGCGGTTCCGTCACGACCGGATCCGCGAGGCGGTCCTGGCCGGGCTGGATCCGCAGCGGCGACGCACCCTGCAGCTGGCCATGGCGCGGCGGCTGGCCGGGGTGCCGGAACTGTTCGCGGTCGCAGCCGAGCAGTACCTGCCGGTGGTCGACGCGGTCGACGACCCCGCGGAGCGGCATCAGGTGGTGGGTCTGCTGCGGCGCGCCGCCGACCAAGCGGCGTTGACCGGGAACTACGCCCTGGTGCATGGGCTTTTGGTCGCCGCGCTGCGGCTGATCGACCCGGGAGAGACCGCCACGCTGATCGAGGTGCACACCGCCCGGCACGCCGCCTTGTACAGCATGGGGCGCCTGGAGGAGGCGGACGAGGAATACCGCACCATCGAGCGGCTGGGCCGCACCGCGCTGGAGCGCGCGGACGCGACGGCGGTGCAGGTGCGCAGCCTGACCCACCGGACCCGTTTCGCGGAGGCGATCGGCCTCGGCGTCGCGTCGCTGCGTGGGCTGGGCATCGCCGTCCCGGCCGCGGACCGGCTCCCCGCCGAGCTCGACCACCAGTTCGACCATCTGTACCGGTGGCTGGATCACACCGACGCCGCCGACGAGCTGGCCCGGCCGGACATCACCGAGCCGGCGCTGCTCGCCACGACCCGTCTGCTCAACGCGGTCCTGCCGGCGGCCTACTACGCCGCCGACGCCGCCTTGCAGGCGTGGCTGAGCCTGGAAGCGCTGCGGATCTGGGTCGAGCACGGCCCGAGCCGTACCCTGGTCGGCCCCGCAAGCACCGCCGCCTTCGCCGCTGTGGCGCAGCGGGGCGACGATTCTGGCGGATACCGGGCGATACGGCGGATCCTGGCGCTGGGCGAGGCCCGCGGCTACGAGCCCGACACCTCGCAGGCGCGCTTCCTGTTCGCTCACCACAGCTGGTGCTTCGAGCCGATCGAGAGCGCACTTCAGGCAGCTCAACGGGCCCGGGAGGGGCTGATCGCGGGGGGCGACCTGGCCAACGCCGGCTACACCTACCACCCGACGCTGTACTACGTGCTGGACTGTGCGCCATCGCTCGACAGCTTGATGGCCGAGGTCGAGGCGGGGCTGGCCTTCGTGCGCCGGACCGGCAACGAACAGACCGGCCAGTGGCTCGACAGCTGCTGGTGGCTGCCTGGTGTGCTGCGCGGCGAATGCGCAGCCGCAGCCGGTGAGGCCGTCCCCACCGACAGGCACGCCGACAACCCGCTGGCGCTTCTGCACGCACATATCAGCCACGCGATCGCCGCCGCCATCTTCGGCGATCCGGTCGCCCTGACGCGACACACCGCGGCGGCGATGCCGCTGCTGCCGACTATGGCGGGCACCTACCCGACCGCCGTGGCCCACCTGCTTCGCGGGCTGGCCCTCGCCGGGCAGGCCCGCGCCACCGACGGTGACGAGCGCGGCGGCCTGTTGTCCGAGCTGGACGACGTGACGCAGTGGCTGGCCGTCCGCGCCGCGAACGCCCCGGACAATTTCTTGCACCTGCTGCGGTTGCTCGAGGCGGAGCGGGCGTGGGCGGTCGGCGACTTCCGCGCCGCCGTCCTCGCCTTCGACACCGCGCGCCGCGAGGTCGCCGGCCGTCAGCGGCCCTGGCATCGGGCCCTGATCGCCGAGCGCGCGGCCCGCTTCTACCTCGCCCACGGCGTCGACCACGCCGGCTACGAACTGCTCGCCCAGGCCCGCCAGCAGTACGCCGCGTGGGGCGCGACCGCGAAAGTCGCCCAGCTGGACTGGGCCTACCCCACCATGCGACCAGGAGCCGATAAGGCAACCGGGCTCGGCGGCGACCAACCCCCTGATGTGCTCCATCAGCGCTCCACCGTCACGACCGGAATGCTCGACCTGCTCGGCATCCTGTCCGCGTCGCAGGCGCTCAGCTCGCAGACCAGCATCGACCGGCTGCACGCCCGGGTGGTCGAGGTGCTCAGCGCGATGACCGGCGCCACCGGCGTCCACCTGCTGCTGGGCAGCGACGACCGGCAAGACTGGCTGCTGCCCGCACCCATCGGCACCATCCCGGTCAGCGGCACCGGTCACGAACACGCGGTGCCGATGTCGGTGCTGCGCTACGCCGGGCGGACGCGCGAGCCGCTGGTCGTGGGCGACGCCACCCGCGACGACCGCTTCGCCCGCGACCCCTACTTCACCGACCTCGACTGCTGCTCCCTGCTGGCCCTGCCCATCCTCAGCCGCGGCACCCTGCGGGCGGTGCTGCTGCTGGAAAACCGCCTCATCCGCGCCGCGTTCACCACCGAACGACTCGACGCGGTCAAACTCATCGCCGGCCAACTCGCCGTCTCCCTCGACAACGCCCAGCTCTACGCCGAGCTCACCACATCGCGCACGCGGATCGTCGCCGCCGCCGACCAGATCCGCCGACGGATCGAGCGGGACCTGCACGACGGCGCCCAGCAGCGGCTGGTCTCCCTCGCGATGCAGCTGCAAGCGGCGCAGGCGACGGCGCCGCCCGAGGCCGGCGAGCTGGCGGCCGAGCTGGACGCGCTGGCCGCCGAGGCGACCAGCGCGCTGGACGAGGTGCGCGAGCTCGCCCGCGGCATCCACCCGGCGATCCTCGCCGAGGGCGGGCTGCGCCCGGCGCTCAAGACCCTGGCCCGCCGCTCCACCGTCCCGGTCGAGCTGGCCGTCCGCGTCGACGGGCGGCTG
>JAODNO010000348.1 GCA_025465235.1 Pseudonocardia sp. | reverse complement strand
TCGGCCAGCTCTCTGATGTGATCGTCGGGTTGCGCGGCATCGACTACCCGCTGGTGACCGGGCTGGTCGCCGACCTGGGTGGACGGCGGGTGTTCGTCCCCGCCGACGTGGTGACCGACTGGGACACCGAAAAAGTCGTTTTGGCCAGCGCCAAGGTCGACCTGCGAGAGTTCGAACGCCGCGACGGGGAGGTGCTGCTGCGCGCCGACATCCTGGGTCACCGCCTGATCGACATCCCCCGCGCCCGCCTGGTGCGGGCCTACGATTTGGAACTGGCCCACACCGCTGCCGGGTGGGTCCTGGCCGGGGTCGACACCCGCAAGACGTCCTGGTGGCGCCGTGTCCTGGGCGGCGCTCCCCGACCCGCGCACGACCAACACGACGGCCAGGATGCACCGGACGTGCGGGGATGTCGGGATTGGACGGCGTTCGAGGCGCTCATCGGACACCAGCCCACCGTGCTGCTACGCAGCCGCACCGGGCGGCTGCGTCGGCTCAAGCCCCCGCAGATCGCCGACCTGCTCGAAGACGCCTCCCGCGAGGAACAGACCGAGCTGCTCGCGCAGGTCCACGCCGACCCCGAGCTGGAGGCCGACGTGTTCGAGGAGCTCGAGGACGACCGCCAGTCACGGCTGCTGCGTGACCGGCCCGACCCGCAGATCGCCGCCGTGCTGGCCCGGATGCGCGCCGATGACGCCGCCGACGCCATCGCCGACCTGCCCCAGGACCGTCGCAAGCCGGTGCTGGAGCTGCTCCCCACCGGGCAGCGCACCAAGGTCACCGCGCTGCTCGGGTACAGCCCCACCACCGCGGGCGGGCTCATGGTCCTGGACTTCCTCGCGCTGCCCCGCGACACCACCGTCGCCACCACGCTCGAGCGGGTCCGCACCGCGCGCACCCTGCAGCCCGAAGCGCTGGCCACCGTGTACGCCCTCAACGACCACGGCAAGCTGCGCGGCGCCGCCAGCCTGGTCACGCTCATCCAGGCCGAGTCGGGCGCGACGCTGCGGGAGGTCACCGACCCCGACCCGATCCGGGTCCAGCCCAGCGCCGACCTGATCGACATCACCGTGCTGATGACCGACTACAACCTGCTCAACCTGCCCGTCGTCGACGACGACGACCACGTGATCGGGGTGATCACCGTCGATGACGTGCTGGAATCGTCGGTGCCGCGCAACTGGCGACGCCGCGAACCCGCCTTCCACCCCGACACCCCCGACATTCCCGAGGACAACCCCGCCGACACGTCCGCCGACGCCAGCGCCGCGCCGAGGCGGGGCAACCAGCCCTCGCCCGACCAACCCATCCCCGCCCATGACAAGGGCGGCGCCACGTCGTCCTCACCCGGACAGACGCCACCGGGTCAACCGCCGCGCTGACCCGCAGGATCGGGAGGTTCACACGCCCAGCTCACGCCCCGGCGCCGGCGATCCACCCGGCGACAGACCACGGAAAGTGGGCCAGATCCAGTTCTGGTTGACACAGCCAGGATGAACCAGCCCAGATCGCCGAGCTCGTGCCGCACCTGGGGAAGGTCACTGCCGGTGAACCGCCGCCAGTCCCCGACCTCGACCGCCAGCCCGAACCCGGTCAAGGTGCCGATGCCGCGCAGGCAGCACAACCGTTCCACGACCGGGGCGAACGCACTCGTTGCGGCAGCTGGCCCTGGCCGCCTGCCACGTGGTGCGCGGCGCCCCCGAGGTGACCACCGAGGGCAAGGTCGGCGGAAGGCGACCGCAAGCCGGGTACGTCGGTGCCGGCTCAGCAGCGCCGACGAGCGCGCAGAGCGCGTAACCGCCGCTGCGCCCTCACCCGGCGTCGTATCGATGCGGCATAGTAGTCGGCGCACCACTCCGACCGGGGACCGCTCGTATGGGGTGCCGTCGCCGGTCATTAGCCCGGGACCACCCCTCGCGAGCGCGGGACCACGTCTTCGCGACCTAGTGAGCCTCGCGGGTGGGGGACCAACCCCGCGAGCGCGGGGGCCACGTGTGGGACTCCTGCCGAGGGCCAGTTCGTTTCACCCGAGCGCCGGCATCCGCGAACCGCGCGGATCGGGTGTCCCGGGTGTCATTTGAGGATGTTGACGGCGCGGGCGATGACCAGGGCGACGGTGATCAGCGAGACCAGGGACTGGACGAGCATGGTGAGTTTCGCCCACCGGGTCAGGGGCATGACGTCGGTCGGGCTGAACGCGGTGGCGTTGGTGAACGACAGGTAGAGGTAGTCGGTGAACTGGGGTTCCCAGTCGGGATGGGCGAGTTGGGGGTTTTGCATCTGGACGAACTGGAAGTCGGGAAGGGTGCGGCGGGCGTGGGCGCGGGCGGCGGGGCCGCCGCGGTCGAACTGCCAGTACCACGCGGCGAAGGCGATGATGTTGGTCAGCCAGATCGCGGCGCCGCTGGACAATAGCGGGCGGGCGTCCTGGCCGAGTTGGCCGTCTACCAGGCCGATCACGAGCAGGCTGGCTGACCAGGCGTTGGCCAGGCTGAGCAGCCCGGTCAGGATCAGGCTCGCGATGCGCAGCATCGTGGACTCGCGGTTGAACCGGACCGGGCTGGCGATGATCAACCCGATTAGCAGGGCGAGTTCGAGGCCGGGCATCAGCCAGCGTGAAAACAGGACGAGGTTGTCGGGCAGCGCGACCTGCAGGCCGATCGCGACCACGATGGCCGCGGCGACCGGCCAGCGGCTCTCTCCCCGGGTCTCGCGGAGCCACGCCGGCACGTGGACGTGCCCTGCGGCGTCGCGCGTCCTGATTGCCCCGGTGGCGGCGGCGTGGCCGATCCGCGCGACGGACCCGGTGATCGGGCGGTGCCCGCCGCACACCGCCTCCTCCAACCGCACCAGCTCCGCGTGCACCGCGGCCAGGGCCCGCAACTGGTGCGCCGATGCGGCATCGGAAGCGGGTTCCACACCGTCATCGGCTGCTACAGCCGCGACCGGTTCCGGCGCCGGGGGTAGGCCGGGTGGGATTTGATCCTCACCGACGCTCATCGTCACTCCTGACCGCTCGAATCCAGACGAGGCCACTCTCCAGGGGCGCAGGCTAGGCCGAGACCCGCGCTCCGTACCGGGATCAGCGGCACCAGGCTCGGCCGACTGTAGCGGTGACGAGATTGCGATGGCGCGGTGAACGCGGTGGCCATCGGACTCCGGGGCGGGACAGTCCCCGCCGTCGGCCCGATCGGCGAGCGCTCCGTACGTCCGCGTCGCTCAGTACCTCGTTGGGTCCGGTTCCGCAGCTCCCCGCCGGTGCTCGCCAGATCGGTTCGTCAGATCAGGGGATCGAGTTGATCCTGCTTCTCGCTGCTCAGCCCACGATGCGCCGCCGACGCGTCCTACGCCCCGCGCATCGGGTGACCGCTGCTCCCGGCTTACCGGCGATTTGATGTGCCCTACCCCCTGAACCGGGAACGCCCGCTTGTTCCGGTGAGGACTTCGACCCGCGTCGGCTGATCGATGATGTGCTGACCGGTGCCGCGGACCTGGTTACGTCCGCGGACCCGCTGGAGGCGGAGATCGCGGGCGCGGTGTTCGTGTCGATCGGGGCGATGGCCGGTGGACAGTTCAGCGAGGCGCTGGTCGGCGGATGCATCCCCGAGTTCGAGGCCTGGGCCCGAGACGGTGGCGATGTTGCTGGCGATCGGTTCGGTTGGCCCCGACCGGGTGGGCAAGGCCGCGGCGGCGGCCGCCGACCGGCTCGTCGAGGCTGGTATTCCCCGGCCCGGGTGGGCGGGCGAGCTGGGTCAGCCGGTCACCGCCGAGGAATGCTGGCGCCTGAGCGATCCGGCCGGGACCGGGTCGATGCTGGCCTGCTCGTTTCACCGAGCCGGGCGTTCGCACGCTGTCGTGGTGAGCGTGGATGACCTCGGCTGCGGGGCAGCTACGGATATTCTCCTGCTCAAGGCCGACCACTTGCCGCAGGCACTGGAGATGATGCGGTCGCAAGCCCGTGCCGGTGGCGTTGAGGTCACCGAGGAATCGCTGGACCCGCCCGAGTTGCGCTGGCAAATCGAAAACGCTCTGGACGCTCGGGCGGTCCACGACAGCGACGGTGGCGAGCGTGACATCGATGAACTGCCCGTCGATGAGGACGGCATGCCGGGCTACCCGGCCATGGCCGCGTTGCTACGAGCCCGGATGCGCACCCTGCCCGCGCCGAACAAGGCGCCCGCGGCCCACGGTGACCAGGACGACCCAGCCGGGCTCACCCCGCGAGAGATGCTGGCGCTGCTGGCCCGCGGCGGGAGCGCTGGGTTCGGTCCAGCCCCGATCCTGTCCCGCGGCCTGCCGACCGCGGGAGCCCTCCCGGCGAAACGCACCAAGTCCGACCAGCCGGCGCCGATTTACCAGCTCAAGGTGGGGTTGCGCGGCGCGACCCACCGATCTGGCGGCGTCTTCAGGTGCCTGCCGATATCAGCCTCGCCCGGCTGCATCGCATCATCCAGGTCGCGTTTACCTGGGACGACAGCCACCTGCACGTTTTCCAGACCCCTTACTGCGAGTTCGGCATCGCCGACGCCGAACTCGGCCACCGCGCGGAGGCGCCGGTCACGCTGGAGCAGGTCGCCCCCACGGTGCGCAGCACAATCCGATACACCTACGACTTCGGCGACGACTGGGAACACGACGTCGTGGTGGAAAAGGTTCTCGACCGGGACAGCACGGTCAGCTACCCACGCTGCACCGCCGGACGACGCGCAGCCCCGCCGGAGGACTGCGGCGGCATCTGGGGCTACGCCGACCTCGCCCAAGCCCTGACCGACCCCACCCATCCAGACCACGAAGACATGCTGGAGTGGCTCGGGCTCAGCGACGCCGCCGACTTCGACCCCGCAGAGTTCGACGCCCAAACGGTGACCCAAGCACTGTCTGAGCTGCGCTGACACCCCGCCGACCGAGCACCAGCTGCCGCCCACCAAGCCTATGACCGCCGCACACAACCACCATCACACTTCGCAGTGAACCGCCCCGCGTCTGATGGAGGCTCCACACTTGAGTGGAGGATGTAGATCATGGCTCGGAGGACGCGGTACTCGCGTGAGGTGCGGGAACATCATCGAGGGTGCCACCACCTCACACCACATCCCCGCCGCGGCCAGCGGTCGAGCCCGACCGAACCCGGTCGGGCCGTCCTCATAGGTCAGCGCGATCTGCCCATGCAACGACCGCACCCACGTCACGATCGCCTCAGCCTGGATCCAGCGTCGAACTCGTAACGGGTCGTAGGACGCGAATCCCTCTGAGCTAGGAGAATGTCGCTCGAAGGTGGATTTGTCCCGCGCAGAACGGCACCCGCTGGATGCGATTTTGTCACGCCCGCAGGGCGGGCGTGCTGTCCGACGACCCGAACCTCGTGCCGCGCGTGGGGCTGGTACCGGTCATGGCGTTGGCCGACCGCTGTGGGCTCGCGGGGCTGCTGACCGAGCGGCTCATCGTCGCCGCGATGGGCGGCGCAAACGCCACAGCGAAGATCCTCGCGCTGATCGCGGGCATTGCTCGCCGGGGCAGACTCCATCACCGACATGGGCCTCGCCTCGTTGGTCACCCCGTAAAGTCTTGACGCCTGGGCGGCCGAATGCCCAGACGCGAGTGAGGGCGGAAGGTGGGTGTGGTGGACGGTGACGGCCAGCACTCGCTCGGGCGTCGCCGCGAGGTTCCTCCACATCAGCGTGATCCACGGCAGCCGTGGCCGCGGCTCGCCGAGCGCGAGTGGCGGGCTGTCCCGCCACCCCGCGTGCCGGCGCCACCGCATCGACGCGAGCCTCGCCTCGACGACCCGACCGTCCCGGTGCCGCCGAGGGTCCTGCGGCAGCCGGTCCGACCCGGGCCGGGCGGCTCTCCGGCCCCGCGGCACGGGGCCGCCGGGTGATGAGCCCCCGCCGGTACCACGCGCCGCCGCCCCCGCGCGCACGAAGACACCCGACGATCCATCCCTACCGCGGCGCGTCACTCGAGACAGCGCCACTGGTCACCGGGCTAGCGGTGCCAGATCGGGCCGCCGCGGCACGGCCCGCACGTTGGGTCGCGCGCTGCTGGCCACCGCGGCATCGGCGGTGGTGCCCGGGAGTGGTCACCTGCTGCTGCAGCGCCGTCGTACCGGTGCACTGATCCTGGGCGTGTTCGGGCTGGCCGTGGCCGCATTCCTGATACTGGGACTCGGCCTGCGCCGGTCGGACCTGGTGAGCAATCTGCTCTCCACTCGGGTACTGATCGTTGTGACCGTCGGCTGTGTAGTGGCCGCGCTGGCCTGGATCGCGGTGGTACTGCGCACCTACCTGATCGCTCGCCCGCACCGGCTCACCGCCGGCAGCCAGACGATCGGGCTTGCGGTGGTCTCCGTGTTGTGTCTGGGCGTTGCGGCACCGTTCGGGTTCGCCGCGAACCTGGCCAACTCCCAACGCGGCTTGCTCGACACCCTGTTCACTGGCGGCGGTGGCACCTCGGTGGCCGAGGCGATCAGCAAACCACGCCTGAACGTGCTGCTGATGGGCAGCGACGCCGGTGCGGACCGCACCGGCGCACGCTCCGACACCATGATGGTCGCCAGCGTCGACACCCACACCGGGCGCACCACGATCTTCGGACTGCCCCGCAACATCGGCTACGCCCAGTTCCCGCCAGGCACACCGATGGCGGGACTGTTCCCGAAAGGCTTCCACGACCCCAACGGCGATCCACTCTCAGGCGAGTACATCCTCAACGCCGTCTACGCCTACGGTCTCACCCACCCTGCGGTAGCCCCGAGAACCCCCAGCACCGACCCCGGCCTGAACCTGCTGCACCAGACCGTGAGTTACATGCTGGGGATTCCGCTGGACTACTACATCGAGGTTGACATGGCCGGCTTCGCCTCCATCATTGATGCGCTGGGCGGTGTGACGGTCAACGTCGGTCCCGTCCCGCTCCCGATCGGTGGCGTGCTCCCCGACGGCACCCACGTCACACCCGACGGGTACATCCCCACCGGAGTGCAGCACCTCGACGGCGACAAGGCACTCTGGTACGCCCGATCACGCCGCGACGCCGACGACTACGCCCGGATGGCCCGCCAACGGTGCCTGCTCCAAGACCTCCTAGCCCAGAACAGCCCCACTGATGTGCTCGCCCACTTTCAGGCCATCGCCACGGCCACCACCAACACCGTGACAACCAACATCCCCCAAGAGGTACTGCCCTCCCTAGCGTCGCTGGCCGGACGGGAATCGGTGCAACTCGACAGCATCTCCTTCGACCCCAACCTGCCCGACCCCTCACAGCCCGATGGCAAGTTCGACCCAGCCCGCGCGAACGTCGCGCTCATGCGCCAGGTCGTGCAGAACGCCATCACCAACCCACCCCCCACCCTGCCCCCGATCAGCAGCGCCCCGACCAGCCACCCGACGCCACCGACACAACCTCGCACAACAGCAGGGGAACCCACGGCGGCGGCATCACCGACATCGCTGGCCAACTCGTGCGCATGAACGTCCTGCCAGGATGATCAACTGGGCATGATGCTGCGGTTGGCTCGCCGTTCATCGTCCCGGGCGGCCCGATTCCGCGGCCCGCTCTTACGGTGGTTCCAGACTTCGGTCGCGATGGGGCTGGAGCGACTCGCTCCGGCACGAGTTCGACATTGACAGCGCCCGGTATGGGCGGCCGGACCCGGAGTGGGACTCCGCGAGGTCGGTGACGAGGCGAGATCCACGCTGTTCCGCGTCGCGGGGCAGGGGTAACCCTCAGCTATGACAGCCGGCGCTGCCGGGAGGAACTCACGTTGGGGAATCGTCATGCCGCTGATGAGACTGCGCTGCGGGCTGCCCTGGGCTGCGAGGTCGCGCCACCGTATCGACCGTCGGAAAGGCCACCGCATGAGCGCGGCGGAAGGCTCGCGACTGCTGCACCTCGCGGCGGGAGAAGGCGAGACTGGAGCGACCTGCCGGACGATTGACCGTGCAGCGGTGTGTGAACACAACCGGCCCCATCAACGGGGCGCAGTCCGCCGGCGGCGGCTTCAGCAGCCAGATCGCTGGATCGAAACCGACCGCCCGGGTAAAGTGATCAATAGGTGTCTAGGCTGCGTTGCCGTGCCTTCCGACGCTGCCGGACCGTCGCGCCGCGCGCTGGGTCGCGCGGCCGCCCTGCTCCCGCTTGCCGGCGCGGCCGCGTGCGCGCCGTCCCCCGGAACGACTACGCCCGCACCGACCACGACGAGCCCCCTTCCGACAGCGGCCCCCCCGCCGACAACGGGCTCC
>JAODNO010000337.1 GCA_025465235.1 Pseudonocardia sp. | reverse complement strand
CGCAAGCAGACCGAGATGCTGGTAGGTGGGGAGGGCACCGTTGAGGATTGTCGCGATGCCCATGAGGAACTGGGTCGCGAAAAGCACGAACTTGCGACAGAGCCGGTCGCCGTAGCGTGAGAAGAAGAGCCCCCCGAACGGACGGGCGAGGAAACCGACCGCGTACGTCGCGAACCCGGCGAGCACGCCGATCGCCGGTTCGGCGTCGGGGAAGAAGATGCGGTTGAAGATGATCGCGGTCGCGGTGCCGTAGATGACGAAGTCGTACTGCTCGAGGGCGGTACCGATGAGTCCACCCCAGGCGGCGGTACGGAGATTGTTGGGGTCGACCTGGTTGCCGGAGCCATCGTCGATGGTGTCCACGGCCTCGTCCTGGGCCATCGCGGCTCCTCGGCGTCAACGGCCGAGCCTCGTTGCCCAGCCGCCGATGATCATACGGCGTGGGTGGCTGCACTCCCCGGTGACAGACACAGGGGAGTGGGGGTCCTCTGACTTGCGCATGACCATCTCCAAGGACACGGTCCGCTGCGAAGTCCGGTTACGCGGAACGCTCGATGTGACGACAAGCCACCACCTGCGAGCAGCCCCCGACGAGCTCATACGGGCCGGCTACCCAGAAGTCGTGCTCGACCTCGCCGAGCTGGATTTCATCGCCGCTACCGGGCTGGAAGTGCTGATCCACTTCCACAATGCTCTGCAGACCGCCGGAGGCGGCCTCACCCTCACCAACCTTCCACGAATCGTCGAACGCGTGCTGGTGGTCACCGAACTCGAGAGGCTCACCGTCGAGTGAGGACACGCCGGCCACTTCCCGCGTTGCAGCCCGGACGGTCGCAGCGGCTATTCCTCTAACCGCTGCGACCTTGACCCGCGCCGGCACCCGGGCTGCCTGCGAGCCCGGTGTCAGTCAACCGGACCAGCATCGAAGCAGGCCAGGCGGGCCGGTCCGCCCTGCCCGAGGGTAGGGTCAGCGCTGGTTGTCCTGCCTGGTCCCCGAACGCTTCACCGTCGGCCTGGTGCGCAATCGGCGTCCGACAGCGCGGCGCACTGTCCTGCCGCTCGTGCAGGTCGTGGTGCTGCGCTGCGGAGAGGCGAACCGATGACGGACACGAGGAGTCCGGACGCGCGGACAGGTCCTCGTGATCCTCACAATGTCGCCGAGGAGCTCCAGAACCTCTTGCTGGGCGCAGACGGTGTCGACGCGTTCCTCGCCGGCGTCGCTCGGGCAGCGATCGGCACGGTGGCGAGCGCGTTCTCATGCGGGATCACGGTGCGTTCGAACCGGCCGTCGGGGATGTTCGGGGCAACCAGCGACGAGTTCGCCGCCACACTCGACGCCATCCAGTACGACGTGGACGATGGGCCATGCCTGACCTGTGTGCGCACCGTCCAGGTCGTGTCGGTCGAGGACATCGGAGCCGACCCGCGCTGGCCGGCGTTCGCCAGCCGCGGTCGACAGGTCGGCGCAGGTTCGTCGCTCTCCGTGCCGCTGAAGGTGCGTGACGGCGCAGTCGGGGCGCTGAACCTCTACAGCCGCCAGGTCGGCGCCGTGACCGAAGCAGACCGGCTCCGAGCACAGGAATTCGCCGACCAGGCCGCCGGTGCGGTGGCACTGGCACTGCGGCTGCGGGAGCGCGAAGAGAGAACTCAGCATCTGGAGGCGGCGCTGTCATCGCGCTCCGTCATCGACCAGGCGATCGGCATTCTCATCGCCCAGACCCACGTCACTCCGAACGAGGCATTCGAGCTGCTCCGAGTGCGCTCACAGCACAGCAATCAGAAACTTCGCGATGTCGCCGCCCGCTTGGTCGAGCAGACCGCCCGCAGCACTCGCTGAGCTACAGCCCTGCCGTCGTCAGGAGCGGCGGCCGGGCAATATCTCCTGGAGCTTGGTCTTCGCCCCCTGGACAACCAGGTGGAAAGCGTCGGGATCGCCCTTGAGCACGGCCCGCGCCGCCGACCTGGCCTGGTCGAAGGTGGCGTGCGGTGGGATCGGCGGCACCTCCGGGTCGCAGTACACATCGAGCACGGCGGGCCGGTCGGCTGACAGCACCCGGTCCCAGGCGGGGCCAAGCTCGTCCGGAGTGGTCACCGTGATCGCCTCCAGACCGAGCCCGCGGGCGAAGTCGGCGTAGGACACATCGGGCAGTACCTGGGACTCCTCGAACTTCGGCGCCCCACCCATCGCCCGCAGCTCCCACGTCACCTGGTTGAGGTCGTTGTTGTGCAGCACACAGACGATCAGGCGGCGGTCGGACCAGCGCTCGGCGTAGCGGGCGATGGTCAGTAGCTCGGCCATACCGTTCATCTGCATGGCGCCGTCCCCCGTGATGGCGATCGCCGGCCGGTCGGGGTGAGCGAACTTCGCCCCGATCGCGTACGGCACCGCCGCACCCATCGTCGCCAGGGTCCCCGACAGCGAACCCCGGACGCCGCCACGGATGCGCAGATGGCGGGCATACCAGTTCGCCGCCGAACCCGAGTCCGACGTGACGATCGCGTTGTGCGGGATACGCTCCGACAGCTCCCACACGATCCGCATCGGGTTCACCGGGTCGGCGTCGACCATCGCCTCGCGTTGCATGGTGTCCCACCAACCGGCGACGTTCTCCTCGATCTTCTCCCGCCATGCCCGGTCGGTGGGCCCCGACAGCCGCGGCAGCAATGCCTGCAGCGTCGACCGCGCGTCGCCGACGAGGTTGACCTCCGTCGGGTACCGCATCCCGATCAGCGCGCCGTCGATATCGATCTGCACCGCCCGTGCCTGCCCGAGCTCCGGCAGGAACTGGGTGTACGGAAAGTTCGATCCGACGATCAGCAGCGTGTCGCAACCGCGCATCAGCTCGTAGCTCGGCCGGGTGCCCAGCAGCCCGATCGACCCGGTGACGAACGGCAGCTCGTCCGACAGCACGTCCTTGCCCAGCAGCGCCTTCGCCACCCCGGCCCCCAGGACGTCGGCCACCTGCTCGACCTCCAGGGCCGCCGACCGAGCGCCCTGACCCACCAGGATCGCCACCTTCTGGCCCGCGTTGAGCACCTCGGCGGCCCGCGCGATCTCCGACTCGTCCGGCACCACTGTCGGCGCCACCAGGCCCGGAGGGCTCGAGGGCACCTGCTTGAACGCGTGCGCGGGTGGCGAGTAGGCCTCGGTCTGCACGTCGCTCGGGATGATGACCGCCGTCGGAGCGCGGCGTGTCATCGCCGTGCGGAATGCCCTGTCGATGGCGTTCGGCAGCTGCTCGGAGACGTTGACCTCGACGAGGTACTCGCTCGCCACGTCCTTGAACAACGCCTGCAGGTCCACCTCCTGCTGGTAGGCCCCACCCATCGCACTGCGCTCGGTCTGCCCCACGATCGCCACGACCGGCACGTGGTCGAGCTTCGCGTCGTACAGGCCGTTGAGCAGGTGGATCGCCCCCGGGCCCGAGGTAGCCATGCACACTCCGACCCTTCCCGAGAACTTCGCGTAGCCGACTGCCTCGAACGCCGACATCTCCTCGTGTCGAGACTGGATGAACTGCGGCCCGTCCTCGGCCCTTCCGAACGCGGTGACGATTCCGTTGATGCCGTCGCCGGGATAGGCGAAGACCTGCTCGACACCCCACTCCCGCAACCTCCGCAGGACGAAGTCACCCACTGAGTCCGTCACGCCGACACCCCTTTCGCTGTTCGCCTCGGTCCCCGCTTGTCAGATCGACTACCCGGCATGGGCGCGACGGACACGGCAGACGCGTTGACGGATGCGAATCGGCGCGATGAGCACGTCAGGACGAGGGTCGGTATGTGACATGGATGCAGACATCCGCGTGACGGTCGCGACGCAGCCACCGATGCCGCCCCAGCCACCCATGCCGGGGCCGGACCCCACAGCCGACGCCGGTGCCTCCGACCCCTGGGCCGGAACCCGCGCCTCCCGTACCGACGCCGCCACCGAGGCCCATCGACCCGGGCGGGCCGGCGCGCGCCGATCGGATGAATGCGGCGCGGTGCAGCGGGTACGAGGATCGTTGTACCGTCCGTCCGGCGTGACCCGCCGGACACCGTGAGATGAGGGTGCCTGGTGCCGGCTGACCGAGATCGCGGCGAGGTGAGCGAGCGGTTGTCGCATAGCCGAGGAATCAGAAACCCCGGGTACTCGCCGCTGTCCAGGAGGCTGGCAGTGCTCTCCGCCATCGCGCTCTCGCTCGTCGCGTGTGGCTCGGGCTCGCCCGTCGTATCCGAGGCGGCCGCACAGCCCACGGCTGCGCACCCGAGCGTCGGTGGGTCCCCCCCGGCCGCAGTTCCGCAGCTGCAGGTGACCGGCGAGATCGCCCGCGACCTCGCCGTGCCGTGGGGTCTCGCCTTCCTACCCGGCGGAGACGCGTTGGTCACCGAGCGCGACAGCCGCCGGATCCTGCGAGTCACGCCGCAGGGACAGGTCACGCCCGTCGGCGCGGTCCCCGAGGCCGAGGGCAGCGGAGAGGGCGGCCTGCTCGGGCTCGCCGTGTCCCCGACCTTCGACACCGACTCCCTGGTCTACGTCTACTTCTCCACGACCACGGAGAACCGCATCGAGCGCATGACGTTCGATGGGACCGCGCTCGGCCCCCGCCGTCCACTCGTCACCGGCATTCCCAGCGCCGTCAACCACGACGGTGGCGGACTCGCGTTCGGCCCCGACGGGATGCTCTATGCGGGCACGGGCGACGCGACGAACGCCCCGCTCGCACAGGACCGGGTCTCGCTCGCCGGAAAGGTCCTGCGGATGACACCGGACGGCACCCCCGCGCCCGGCAACCCGTTCCCGGGCTCACTCGTCTACAGCCTCGGCCACCGCAACGTCCAGGGGCTCGCGTTCGACTCCCGGGGTCGGCTCTGGGCAAGCGAGTACGGAGCCAACGCGTGGGACGAGCTCAATCTCATCCAGCCGGGCGGCAACTACGGTTGGCCGCAGGTCGAGGGCGGCGGTGGTGGTGGAGAGTTCGCACAGCCTGCCGCGCAGTGGGCGGTCGCCGACGCCTCGCCCAGCGGCATCACCGTCGTCGACGACGTCGTGTACATGGCCGCGCTGCGCGGCCAGCGGCTCTGGCAGATACCGATCCAGGGCGACGGGGTGGGGCCGCCCGTGGCGTTCATGCAGGGTGAGCGCGGCCGGCTCCGCACCGTGGAGCAGGCGCCGGACGGATCCCTGTGGGTCACCACCAGCAACCGCGACGGCCGCGGCACGCCCGCGCCGGGGGACGACCGGATCCTGCGCGTGACGCTGTCGTGACGCCGTCGAGGTCGGACCTGCTCGGCGACCTCCAGCGACGCATACTCGACTCACGCATCATGCGAAACGTCCGTCTATCATCGTAGATCCACACGAGAGGTGGTGTGATGGACGGGATCGCCGACATGGGGGGCACCGAGGGGTGGGGCCGCACTCTCCCGCCGAGCAGCGAGGAGCCGGTCTTCGGGGAACCCTGGCAGGGCCGGGCGTTCGCGTTGACGCTGCTCTCCATCCGGGTGTCCGGATTCAACGCGGATGCGTTCCGGCATGCGCAGGAGCGCCTGGACCGAAGCGCCTACCTGGACGAGGGCTACTACGGCCGCTGGCTCAACGCCTGCGAGCTGATGCTCACCGATAGTGCCATCCTTGCGCCGGCCGCGGTCGACGCGCGCGCCCGCAACCTGCGCGGGGAGCAGGTCGAGGAACCGCCGATCCCCGAACCCGCCAAGCCCGACTACGCACCCACCGCCGCGGGCTCGCTGCGCGCCGTCGATGCCGCGCCGGCCTTTGCCACGGGCGAGCGGGTGCGCGCCAAGGACATGTCGCCGGCCGGGCACACCAGGCTGCCGGGCTATGTGCGCGGGCACACCGGAGTTGTCGAGCTCATCCAGCCCGCCGCGCTGCTGCCGGACACGCACGCACACTTCCAGGGCGAGAACCCGCAGCACGTCTACTCGGTGCGGTTCGGCTCGCGCGAGCTGTGGGGTCCCGACGCCGAACCCTTCGCACTGACCGTAGAGCTGTTCGAGAGCTATCTGGAGAAGACGGGATGACGACCACCGGATCCACCGATCGCATTCCCGCAGCGCTGCGCACCGAGGCTCTCGAGCAGCTCCTCACCGAGCGGGGCCTGATCGACCCGAACGTGATGGACAAGTTCATCACCAACTACGAAACCAACGTGGGTCCGCTCAACGGTGCCACGGTCGTCGCGAAGGCATGGACCGACCCGGAGTACCGGCAGCGACTGCTCGACGACGGCACCGCCGCCATCAAGGAGCTGGGCTTCGCCGGATCGCAGGGCGAGCACATCGTTGTCGTGGAGAACACGGCGAGCATCCACAACGTGGTGGTCTGCACGCTCTGCTCGTGCTACCCGTGGCCCGTGCTCGGCCTGCCGCCGAGCTGGTACAAGGATCCGGCCTACCGGGCGCGGGTGGTCAGGGAGCCACGCAAGGTGCTGTCCGAGATGGGCCTCGAGCTCGCCGACGACGTGCAGATCACCGTCCACGACTCCAGCAGCGAGGTGCGCTGGCTGGTGCTTCCCGAACGTCCGGACGGCACCGAAGGCCTGTCCGAGGACCAGCTCGTGCAGCTGGTCACCCGGGACGCGATGGTCGGTGTGGCCAAGGTCCAGGCACCGTGAGCGCGCCGCTGGACGTCGAGGGCCCGGCCGCGCCGCCGCGCTCCAACGGGGAGCTGGTGTTCGCCGAGCCGTGGGAGAGCCGCGCCTTCGGCATGGCCGTCACCCTGTACGAGGCGGGCGTGTTCACCTGGCCGCAGTTCCAGGCGGCGCTGATCGCCCGGATCGCGGCCTGGGAAGCCGCACCGACGGAAGGATGGAGCTACTACCAGCACTGGCTGGGCGCGCTGGAGGACGTGCTGGCGAGCGGCGGCACCGTGTTCGCAGACGAGGTCGCCGCGCTCGCCGAGACGTTGGCCCAGCGCCCCACCGGCTACGACCACCCGGACGACCACGACCACCCACACGCGCACTGACCGCAACGATCACGACCGGAGCCCGAGCAACGACCGTCACAGATCGCACCTTGCTGGCTGCTACCCGCCTTCGAACAGGCCCTTGAGATGCCACGGCTCGGCGCGAAGATACTGCTTGGGCGGCCGAACCCGGGCGCCTAGTTCCGCCGCTGCGTGCCATGGCCAGCGCGGGTCATAGAGGATCGTGCGCGCGAGTGCGATGAGGTCGGCATCGCCGGTCGCGACGATCGCCTCTGCCTGCTCGAAGCCGCTGATCAGCCCGACGGCGACCACGGGTATACCCACAGCGGATTTGACCGTGCGGGCAAGCGGAACCTGATAGCTGGGGCCAATCGGAATCTGCTGTGCGGGGTGCAAGCCGCCGCTCGAAACATGGATCACATCGCAGCCGCGGGCCTCAAGGCGCTGGGCGAAGGGAATGGTCTGCTCGACGTCCCAACCGCCTTCGACCCAGTCCGTAGCCGATACCCGCATGGTGACCGCCCGCTCGGCGGGGAACGCACCGCGCACGGCATCGAAAACCTCGAGTGGGAACCGCATCCGATTCTCCAGGGAGCCGCCGTACTCATCATCTCGCTGGTTGGAGAGCGGCGACAGGAACTGGTGTAGGAGATAGCCGTGGGCAGCATGGAGCTGAACCACATCGATCCCGAGTCGGGCGGCTCGTGCTGCGGATGCTGCGAAGGCATCACGCACCCGCCCAAGCCCCTCCCGATCCAATGCGGTTGGAGCGGCTTCCCCGTCGACGAACGGCAGCGCCGAGGGTGCCTCGGTCTGCCACCCGTGCCCATCGCTTGCAGCAATCTGCGCCCCTCCTTCCCACGGCACCTCGGTGGAGGCCTTCCGGCCGGCATGGGACAGTTGGATGGCGATCGGAATGTCCGACCAGCGTCGAACGCTCTCTATCGTCCGCCGCATGGCTGCCTCGGTCTCGTCGTTCCACAACCCGACATCCGCCCAGCTGATGCGGCCCTCCGGGAGCACCGCGGTCGCTTCGACCGTCAACAGCGCCGCTCCCGACACAGCAAGCTGGCCGAGGTGGATGAGATGCCAGTCGGTCATGCACCCATCCTCGGCGGAGTACTGGCACATCGGTGCGATCACGATCCGATTGGTCAGATCGAGATTTCGAACGCGGATCGGCGTGAACAGAGCGGGTTGGGCCACGATGAACTCCCCTCGCGCGGCGAAGCGAAATGCGCGACTGCCTGAATGTGCGACTCTCGGACGAGTGACACGGCCGGCCCAAGTATACCTGGGCTCCAGGATCGGTTCGCACGCCGGACGCATTCACTAATCGGCGAGAAACCCTCAGTTGTGCCGGCAGAGCCCCCCACGTCTTACTGGTTCGGTGCTGCGGTCTGCAGAGCCCGCGCCTGCGACCGTGTCCGGACCATGGCGCGGGAGGGGACCGACGCGGGGGTGCCGCTGTTCGTTCTGCCAGATCGCGTCCCCGACACCGTGCCGAGAGGGCTCGCTTCGGCAGGCAGCAGCAGATCCCACTCCCCCAGCAGCGACACGACTCGCTCCACCGCCTGGTTACCGAACAGGCCGGTCAGCTCCAGTGCCACCCCACGCCGGTACGCGGCGTCGCGGATCTCGAGCAAGCACGTCACTCCGTGCGAGGCCAACAACGTCAACCCGGCCACGTCGATGACCAGCCGCGCCGGCGCGCCGTCGAGCTGCACATCGACGGTCTTGCGCAGCCGCTTCACCGTGACCATGTCCAGTTCGCCGGTGAGCCATACCGTGGTGGCTTCCAGGCCCACACGGCCGCGTATCCGCAGTGCGGTCATGGTCGGTCCCGCACCGTTCGGGTGGCGACGCAGAGCCGGAGCGCGACGGACGCGACCGGGTCGGCAAACCGTTCGGAGAATCGGGCCAGCACGGCCACATCGACGCCGGTGCGCACCGTGTAGGGCGAGGTCGCTGCGCCGGCCGCCGCGAGGAGATGCCGCCGGGGTGGATCGGCCTGATCACCGACGATCAGGGCTCGGATCGGCCTTTGCATCGCCACGGCTACACAGCACCGAACTCTTGTAAGTACCCGTGAAACGTATCCGACATGAATGCGACAGTAGGACCTGATCAGGGGCAGGTGCGCTCACCCACACGAGCACATCTGGAAACCGATCGGTCCATCTTTTGCGTTTGCCACCGGCGAGGCTCGTTTTATCGGCGCACGCTCATCCGTTTCTCGCCCAGCCGTCGCATCGGGTTGGATGAAAGTTCACCGATGTCCGCGCACGCCCTGCGGACGGCCCCTGCCCACCGGAGGTCGAGTCATGACCGGCCTGGTTCAGCCGGGCCCCGGTTGACCTCGGCGAAGGGGATCGGGCAGGCGCAGCGTCTGCACGTTGACCCCGGCCGCCCTGCCCCGACCGAAACGCCCCGCTCACCACGCCGAACCCGGCTGCGCCTGCGCCCGCGCCGCCTCGGCCTGCCGGGCGATCCCATCCACCACGTCCACCCGACCCTCAGGAACCCGCACGTCGAGCCGAAGATCGCCATCGGCGTGGGTGAGGCGGAAGTCGAAGAACGAGCAGCACTCCGACTCTCGCTCGATCAGCTCGCGCGCGGACGCCTCCACCTGCGGGTCGGCGGTCAGACGCAGGTGCAGCCAGCCCGGCTCGCGCCGCTCGAGCCCGCGAAGCGCGGTCGCGAACAGGGCGTCGAACTCCTCCATCCGCAACGGCTGCTCCGCGGTGGTCAACGTGCACGCATCCGCCGGCACCCATATCCCCGGCACGGGTAACGGCGCGGGCACTGTCCCGCACGCTCCGGGCACCTCCTGGTCGAACGCCGCGTAGTCCGCATCCCGCAGCAACGTGGAGGACCAACGCCGACCAGGCCACGCCGCGCTGCTCACCGGGACTCCCCCGCACAGCAGGGCGCGCTGCAGCCGGGCCCGCAACCGCAACCGCCCTCGACGACCGCACCGCTGTCGTCGTGGTCGTCGCCGAGGTGCACGGGCGGGCAGCAGGTCTCTCCGCGCAGCGCCTCGCGGCCTTCCCGGACCGCGACGACGGCCAGTCCGAGCGCAACGATCGGGTCGGCCCACCACCAACCGAGAGCGGCATTGAGGACGAGCCCGACCAGTACCCCTGCCGACAGGTAGGTGCACAGCAGTGTCTGCCTGGAGTCCGCGACCGCACTGGCCGAGCCGAACTCGCGGCCGGCGCGGCGCTGTGCCCAGGACAGGAACGGCATGATCACGACGCTGACCGCGACCAGCACGATGCCGACGGTGGAGTGCTCCGGCTGGTGACCGCCGATCAGGCTGCGTAGCGCCTCTACCGTCACGTAGGCGGCGAGCGCGAAGAACGACCCGGCGATGACCCGCAGCGCGACCCGCTCGCGGCACTCGGGGTCCGGGCCGCTGAACTGCCACGCCACCGTGGCCGCGGAGCTGACCTCGATGACCGAGTCCAGGCCGAACCCGACGAGCGCGACCGACGAGGCGATCGTGCCGGCCGTGATCGCGACGACAGCTTCGATGACGTTGTAGGTGATCGTCGCGGCGACGAGTAGCCGGATCCGGCGGCGCAGCACCACGCGGCGGTCCCGGGCGACCACCGGGCTCCTCACGACACCACCTCGACCGGCTCGACGGTGGCGGGATCGCCGTAGACCGGGCAGAGCGCCAGGGCCTCCCCGGTCTCGGCCAGCAGCAGCTCCGCGCTGCGCAGCAGATCGATCAGTTCAGGGCGGGTCAGCGAGTAGAACGACTGCCGACCCTCGGTGCGAAAATCCACCAGCCGGCAGTCCCGCAGGCACGCCAGGTGCTTCGACACCGTCGACTGCGCCAGGCCGAGCACTCGGGTCAGATCAACGACCCGGGCCTCGCCCTCAGCGAGCCGTTGCACGATCGCCAACCGTGCCGGGTCCCCCAGGGACCGGAACAGCGCGACCGCGGGCGCCAGGTCCTGCCCGCAACAATTCATCGCCACACAGCGATAATATCCCGCGATCGTGAGGATCGGAAGTGTGAGAGTGGGCTATGCCGGACTATTGACGCAACCGATCGATTGCCATACGGTAGCAACCAATCGGTTGCTACCTGTTGGAGGCTGACATGGGTTTTCCTGATCGCATCGAGCGGACCGTCGAAGTCGCTCAGCCGCCGGGCAAGGTGTGGGCGGCGCTCACCACGGCCGAGGGTCTGGGCACCTGGTTCGGCAACGAGGCGACGATCGACCTGCGTCCGGGTGGGTCGGCCCGGATGACGTGGACCGGCGGCCACACCGCCGACATGCGGGTCGAACGGGTCGAGGAGCCGAAGGTGTTCGGCTTCACCTGGCACATCAACGGCCTGCCCGATGACGATCCGCGCCGCACCTATGTGGAGTTCACGCTCGAACCGGTCGGTGCGGGCACGCGACTGACCGTGGTCGAAACCGGCTTCGCCCAACTGCCGGAAGACGCCTACTCCAAGGCATTCGACGGCAACACCCAGGGCTGGGCGAGCGAGCTGGGCGAGCTGGCCGACTACCTCGATGCCGCCTGACGTCGAGGCCATCGCCGAACAGGTCTTCGTGGCACTGGCCGACCCGAGCCGGCGCGCCATCCTGGCCGCGCTGGCCTCAGGTGGTCCGGCCACGGCCACGGACCTGGCCGATCGCCTGCCGATCACGCGGCAGGCGATCGCCAAGCACCTCGCCCGGCTGGCCGAGGCCGGCTTGGTGACGGCCCAACCGGGGGAGCGGCGGCGGGTGCGGTATCGGCTCCGCTCCGCCCCGATGCAGGTGGCGCAGCAGTTCCTGGCCGCGCTGGCCCGCGACTGGGACGGCCCGCTCGACGCGTTGAAGGACCACCTCGACCGGGGTGCGCGCGGGCCCACCACAACCCCACTCCACGAAACCCGAGGACACCATGGCTGATCACGCATTCACCACCACCTTCACCGTGGACCGCACGCCGACGGAAGCCTTCGCCGCCATCACCAACGTTCGAGGATGGTGGTCGGAAGAGATCGACGGCCGCACCGACCAGCTCGGCGCCGAGTTCGCGCACCACTACGAGGACGTGCACCGCTGCCGGATCCGGGTGACAGAACTCGTTCCTGGCCGGAAGGTCTCGCTCCACCGCGTGGGGCTTCTACGTCAACGGCAGCCTGCAGAGCTTGATCATCACCTGGTCAGGGGCGGTAGAAGCCCGGCGTCACTACTGAACGGGTCAGCGTGGAACTGAACTGGAAGGTGGACACCATGATGAAAACCCCCCCGATCGTCACGCCGCGGGAGTGGGAGGCAGCGCGCCAGCAGCTGCTCGTGAAGGAGAAGGAGGTGACCCGTGCCCGTGACGCGCTGGCGGCGGAGCGTCGGCGGATGCCGTGGCTGGCCGTGGAGAAGGAGTACGAGTTCGACGGACCTGAGGGAAAGGCGAGCCTGCTCGACCTGTTCGACGGCCGTCGTCAGCTGATCGTCTACCGCGCCTTCTTCGAGCCCGGCGTGTTCGGCTGGCCCGACCACGCGTGCCGCGGCTGTTCCATCGTGGCCGATCAGGTCGCTGACGTCGCCCATCTGAACGCCCGTGACACCACTCTCGTCTTCCTCTCGCGCGCGCCGCAGCCCGACATCGCGCGTGTGAAGGCGCGGATGGGCTGGACGATGCCCTGGTACACCATGACCGACGGGTTCGACACCGACTTCGGCGTGGATGAATGGCACGGCACGAACGCGTTCATCCGCAATGGCGACCGAGTGCTCCGCACCTACTTCGTCAACAACCGTGGCGACGAGGCGATGGGGAGCACCTGGAGTTACCTCGACATCACCGCGCTCGGGCGTCAGGAGGAGTGGGAGGACTCGCCCGAGGGCTATCCCCAAACCCCGCCGTACGTGTGGTGGAACTGGCACGACGAATACGGCGATGCCGAGCTGTCGCAGGGGTGGCTGGCCAAAGTCGCCGAGGCTGCCGGCGCCGGCGACGGTGGCAACGACGACCTCGACACCACCGATCCCCGACCGCGGCCCACCTCCTCGAAGGGCGGAGACACGATGCGACCGCCCGCGTCGGCGGGGTGCTGCTGTCCTGAGTGAGCGGGACCGTGCCGGGCCAGGTCCTCGTCACGAAGATCGGCGGCACGGCGACCTCCGGGCGTGACGACGAGCATTCTGCTGCTGCTTGTCGGCGCCGGCTGCGGCGCCGGCTTCGCCGCACTCGCGGTGTATGGGCAGGTCCGCGACGGCGTCCGGCTGCGGAAAGTCAGGTGGGGTGTCCCCGCCGGGATCCTCGTCGTCGGGGTCCTCATCGGCGCGGGCGCCTACTGACTCGACTCGGGTATCGCGCGGACCACGCTGTTGTGGCCGGCCCCGGCGCGAGCCGCCCTCAGTGGGCAAGTACCTCGACACGGTTGTCCACCTTGGAGGCCCTCCGGAAGGGCGCAGCGAGGGTGGGCACGATGTGGCGGCGGTTGCGGATCAGTGCGG
>JAODNO010000332.1 GCA_025465235.1 Pseudonocardia sp. | reverse complement strand
TGGCGCAGGGGGATCTGTCGCAGAAGATCACGGTGGATGCCCGGGGTGAGATCCTGGAGCTGAAGTCGACGGTCAACACGATGGTCGATCAGCTGTCGTCGTTCGCCGACGAGGTCACGCGGGTGGCTCGTGAGGTGGGCACCGAGGGCATGCTCGGCGGCCAGGCCCAGGTCCGCGGCGTGTCGGGGACGTGGCGCGACCTGACGGAGAACGTCAACCAGCTCGCCTCCACGCTCACCACACAGCTGCGAGCGATCTCGGCCGTGTCGACCTCGGTGGCCAGCGGCGACCTGACCCAGCAGATCAAGGTGGCCGCGTTCGGGGAGGTCGCCGAGCTCAAGGACAACATCAACCAGATGATCGTGGCCCTGCGCGAGACCACCGAGGAGAACGCCGCGCAGGGCTGGCTGGACTCCAACCTGGTCCGCATCGGTGGCCTTCTACAGGGCCAGCGCGACCTCGGCGAGGTCTGTCAGATGATCATGAACGAGGTCGCGCCACTGGTTAAAGCGCAGGTCGGGGCGTTCTTCCTGGCCGCCGAGCCCGCCGACGCCTCCGGCCAAGCGCGCTGGGTGATGAGCGGCGGGTACGCAACGACGCCCGGCGATCCGCCACTGTCCTTCGGGTCGGGGGACGGCCTCGTCGGCCAGGCTGCCGCCACGCGCCGGATCCTGCGGGTCGACGAGGTGCCGGCCGACTACCTCATGATCCGCTCCGGCGTGGGAGCCGCCGCGCCCCGCGCGGTGGTCGTGCTCCCGGTCCAGTTCGAGGGCGAGTGCCTCGGGGTGATCGAGTTGGGGTCCGTGTCGCCGTTCTCGGCCCTGCACCTGACATTCCTCGAGCGCCTCGTCGCCACCATCGGCGTCGCGATCACCACCATCCGGGCCAACCGGCGCACCGAGGAGCTGCTCGCGCAGTCCCAGGGCCTGGCGATGGAGCTGCAGGACCAGTCCGCGGAGCTGCAGCGGGCCAATGCCGAACTGGAGGAGAAGGCCGAGCAGCTCTCCGAGCAGAACCGCAACGTCGAGATCAAGAACATGGAGATCGACGCCGCCCGCCGGGGCGTCGAGGAGAAAGCCCAGCAGCTTGCGCTGGCCAGCCAGTACAAGTCGGAGTTCCTGGCGAACATGAGCCACGAGCTGCGCACACCCCTCAACTCGCTGCTGCTGCTCTCCCGGCTGCTCGCCGACAACCCGAACAACAACCTCACCGACAAGCAGATCGAGTTCGCGAGCACGATCCACAGCGCCGGCTCCGACCTGCTGCGGCTGATCGACGACATCCTCGACCTCTCGAAGATCGAGGCAGGCCGGGTGGACGTCGACCCGGCCCAGCTGGACCTCGACCAGGTGCGCAGTTACGTCGAGCAGGCGTTCCGCCCCCAGGCCGAGGACAAGGGTCTGGAGCTGCGGGTCAGAACCGATCCGGAGCTGCCGGCGACGATCATCAGTGATGCTCAGCGGTTGCAGCAGATCCTGCGCAACCTCCTGGCCAACGCCGTCAAGTTCACCGACACCGGCCACGTGGAGCTGTCCATCGGCCTCGTCCCGCCAGGCATGCTGCACGGGGTACCGCCGCTCGACTCGGCGCGCACGGTGATCGCCTTCGCCGTCCGCGACACGGGGATCGGGATTCCCCGCGGAAAGCTGGACATGATCTTCGAGGCGTTCCAGCAGGCTGACGGTACGACGAGCCGCAAGTACGGTGGTACCGGACTCGGGCTCTCGATCTCCAAGGAGCTGGCGCGCATGCTGGGGGGCAAGATCGAGGTGACCTCCGAGCTCGACAAGGGATCGGTGTTCACCCTGCTGCTGCCCGACGAGCTCCCGCCCGTCACGGCGGCCGCAGCCCGGATGACACCTCGGCGCAGCCAGGAGCTACCCGTGCCGGCGCGGCCCGCGCCCACGGGTCAGCCGATCCTGCGAGCGACCCCCGGCGGTCCGGCGGGCGTGCGGTCCACGCCCGAGCTGGCGGGTGTCACCGTCCTGATCGTGGACGACGACGTGCGCAACGTGTTCGCGCTGACCAGCGCGCTGGAGCTGCACGGGCTGACCGTGCTCTACGCCGACAACGGCAACGACGGCATCCGGCTGCTCACCCAGCATCCCGAGGTGGATGTGGTTCTGATGGACTCGATGATGCCCGACATCGACGGCAACGAGACGACGCGGCGGATCCGGGCGCTGCCCCAGGGCCGCGAGTTGCCCGTCGTGTTCCTCACCGCGAAGGCCATGCCCGGTGACCGGGAGTCCAGCCTCGCGGCCGGGGCCACCGAGTACGTCACCAAGCCGGTGGATCTCGACGAGCTGCTCTCCCTGATGGCCGCCTGGGTCCGTCCGAGGCCGGATGCCGCGGTGGCGGCAGCACGGGCCAATGGTGCGCAGGCCGGTGCTGGGGGGTCGGACGAATGACCACGAGGCAGTCGGCCAGAGTGCTGGCCGTGGACGACCGGCGCGACAACCTACTGGCTCTGCAGGCGATCCTGGAGGGGCTGCCGATCGAGATCGTGTCGGTCACCAGCGGCGAGGACGCACTCAAGCGACTGCTGGTGGAGGACTACGCGGTGATCCTGCTCGACGCCCACATGCCAGGCATGGACGGCTTCGAGACCGCGGGCCACGTGAAGCAGCGCGAGCGCACGCGACACATCCCGATCCTGTTCCTCACGGCCGTCGACTACGACCCGCACCTGGCGTTCCGCGGGTATCAGGCCGGTGCGGTCGACTACATCACGAAGCCGTTCGACCCCTGGGTGCTGCGCTCGAAGGTCGCGGTGTTCGTGGACCTCTGGACGATGCACACCCAGCTCGCCGAGCGGGCGGCGGAGTGCGGGTCGCTGCGCGCTGCCGTGGACGACGCTCTGGAACTGCTCGACAACGGTGATCCGACTGCCACCGAGCGGGCGAGGGATCGACTCGCCGCGGTGCGTTCGGCGCGGGTGCGATAGCAGGCCGGCGGAGCACCTACGCGTCGACGGTGAGCACGGCCTGGATCACGTGCCGGCGCCGGGCGGCGAGCTCGGCGAGGAGCGCGGGCCCCTCCTCCAGCGGGAGCACGTCGGTGATCATGTGCTCGCGCACCGCGTCGCCATCGGCGAGCAGCAGGTCGATGGTCTCCGCGGAGAGACGCTCGCGGTCCCAGACGTGGTCCGTACCGCGCGGCACCCGGCCGATCTGGGCGCAGCGGACCGTCAGGCCGTTGTGGTGGAACTCCGCCCCGAGCCGCAGCGCGGTGCCGTCGTCGGTGTAGAAGGCCAGGTCCACCACGGTGCCCTGCGGCCGCAACAGGCGCAGGGCCAGCGCGAGCGCCGCCGTCCGTCCCCGGCACTGGAACACGACGTCGGCGCCACGGTCACCGGAACCGTGCCGCCAGCGGGTCTTGAGCAGCACGGCGGGGTCGCGCTCGCCGGGATCGAGCGCCTCGAGCCCGAGCCCGGTGGCGGCCGCCCGCCGGGCCTGCGTCGGGTCGAGCACCACCACCTCCGCCGCGCCGTGCCGGCGGGCGAACAGGCCCGTGAGCAGGCCGACCACGCCGCCACCGACGACCGCCACCCGGCGTCCGCGCACGCCGTCCCCCAGCGTCCGGACGTCGGCACCGAACAGGTCGGCGGCGGCGTGCAGCAGCCCGTTGGCGCAGATCGGGCCCATGTGCGCGACGTACACCCCGAGCAGTGGGTCGAGGTTGGGGGGCAGGATCACCACCCGCTCGGCGAGCGGGTCGATCCGGTAGCCGGTGCGGTGCCCGTACGTCGCGGCCACGATCGAGCCGGGCGCGGGGCCGGCGCCCGCGTCGTCGGCCACCACCTGCGCCACCTCCATGTATCCCAGCCGGGTGACCGGGTAGCGGGTGGCGGGGAGGTCGTCGCGGAAGAGCCCCAGCTCGGTGTCGAGGCCTGCGTGCAGCGCGGGGTGCATGCCGGTGAGGAAGCTGAGCTCCGTGCCGGCCGACACGCCTGTGCAGATGGTCGCGAGCGCGACCGGCCCGATCGTCGCCGGCACCTCACGCACGGCGGCCACGCCCGGCGACTCGACCACCAGCGCGCGGTCGCAGCCGCCCGGAACGGTCATCGCACCTTCTCGGCCCGACCCGACTCCGACGACCGCGCCAGCGCGCAGGCCAGCCGATGGCTGCGCAGCGCGTCGGCGTGGTCGGGCGCGTCCCGGTCGTGGTCGACCGGGCTGCCCAGCACGGCGTCGACGAACGCCCGGTCCACAGCGACGCGGGGCGCCATCGCGTCGTACTCGGCACGGTGCCCGCCCTCACCGTCCCGGATGTCGAGCCAGTCCTCACCGACCCCGACGAACAGGCCGTCGGCCACGATCTCGAGCCCCGTGCGGTGCTTCGCGTCGAGCACGCAGGTGGTGGCGAGGGTGCCGACGGCGCCGTTCCTGAAGCACAGCAGCGCGCCTGTCGCCGTGTCGGCACCACCAGGTAGCGAGCCAGCCGTCGCGGCATGCACCTCCGTCACCTCGCCGACGAGGAAGCGGGCCAGGTCGAGAACGTGCACAGCCTGTTCGACGAGCGGCCCGCCGGACCGCGCCCGATCGGACCACCACGGCACGGGTGGCACGCGGTCCAGCCACACGCCGCTGACCAGCCGAATCCGGCGTCCGGACAGCATCTGCCGGGCCCGGTGCACCGGCTCGGCGCACCGCCAGTGGTGTCCCACCCTGGTCACCACACCCGCGGTGGCGATGCGCCTGCCCACCCACTCGGCGGTGGCCTCCTCCGCCGCGAGCGGCTTCTCGACGAACAGCGCCATCCCGGCCGCGGCGGCCTGCACCTCCGCCGCGCCGTGTGCGAAGGGCGGCACGCAGACGTAGACGGCGTCGAGCCCCGCCGCGAGCAGCGCGTCGAGGTCCGGTACCGGCCGCCCGCCGTACGCCTCGGCGAAGGCTGCGGCCCGGTCGGGGTCAACGTCCATCGCGGCCACCAGTTCCACATCAGGAAAACCGGTCAGCACGCGCGCGTGACGCTGGGCGACGGCGCCCGTTCCGACGAAGCCGATGCGGCAAACTGCGGAATGACCGTGCGCCCCGACCGCCATGCAAGGGAAGTACCTGGGTTCGGGCCCGCTGAAACGGGCACTCGATCGAGCATGACGATGACAGTGCTGGTCAACGCCGGCCCCTGGCTGGCTGTGCCGCCTGCAGGCTACGGCGGGATCGAGAAGGTCGTCGCCGCACTGGTCCCCGAGCTGCGCCGGCGCGGTGTACGGGTGGTGCTGGCGACCGTCGGGTCGTCGACGCTCCAGGCCGACGACCTGGTCTCCGTGTTCGACGACGGGCAGTTCGCCCAGCTACAGCGCCCCTACAACCGGGTCATGGGCGTGGCCGCAGCGCACCTGCACCGAGTCGTCTCCGAGTTGCGCCGCCGCAACGACGTCGTGCTCGTGCACGACCACCAGGAGGCCTTCGGGCTCACCGTGCTGAGTGCGCTCGGGTCCGGCGCCCCGCCGGTGCTGCACACGTTGCACTGGGACCTCGCCAAGCACCCGGAGCTGTACAGCAGGTTCGACGGCGGCGGCAACGTGTGGGTGAACGGCGTCTCGGCCGCGCAGCTGGCCACGGCACCGCCCGCGCTCCGGGCGGTGAGCGTCGGGCACATTCACCTGGCCACGCCCCTCGCGGTGGGCGCCGACCGCCGCCCCTACCCACGCAAAGCCGGGCACCTGGTGCAGGTCGGGCGGATCACGCCGAGCAAGGGTCAGCACGTGGCTGCGCGGGTCGCACACCGCATCCGCCGCGACCTCGTGCTCGCGGGCCCTGTCGGGCCGTACCACCACGCTGCGGCGCTGCTGCACGCGGACGAGGGCAACCCCGACGTCCGGTACTGGCGCGAGCAGGTGGAGCCGCTGGTCGACGGTGACCGCGTCCGGTGGGCGGGCACGCTGCAGGGGACGGAGCTCGACCGGCTCGTCGCGACCGCCACAGCCGCGGCGTTCCCGATCGACTGGGAGGAGCCCGGTGGGACTGCCGTCGTCGAGGCACTCGCGCTGGGCACGCCGGTCGTCGGGTTCCGCCGTGGGTGCCTTCCCGAGCTCGTAGAGCACGGCCGGACGGGGCTGCTGGTGGACCCGGGTGACGAGTACGCATTCGCCGGTGCCCTCGAGGTGGCCGACGCGCTCGATCCGCGGGAGTCCCGGCGTGTGGCTGCACGTCGCTTCACCCCCGCACAGATGGCGAACCGGTACCTCGGCCTGTACGAGGAGGTGCTCGTGCGCAGCGGGCGTCCGGTGGTGGTGCGGCAGCCCGTGCTGCGTGCCGTGCCCGCCGAAGCATCGAGCGGGGATTCGGGCGACGCAGGGGCGTCGGAGGTGGCGGCGTCGGAGGTGCCGGTGTGACGAGCCCGATGCCAGGCGCCGGGAGCCTCGAGCACGCGGAGGCCCGGCCACCCAGGAGAGCGGCCGGGCCCGCGAGCCCGTGCAGCTGTGACAGCTCCTCAGCTGCTGCGGGAACAGCTCAGCTGCGGAACGTATCCTTGATCTTCTCGCCGACCTGCTTGATGTTGCCCTTCGCCTGGTCGGTGTGCCCTTCGGCCTCGAGCTCCTCGTCGCCGGTGGCCTCGCCGACCTTCTCCTTGGTCTTGCCCTTCAGCTCCTCGGCCTTGTTGTCGATCTTGTCGTCGGTACCCATCGTCAGCCTCCGTTAGTGGATCCTCAACGGCATCGATGCCTGGTTGTGCCTACCCGGTGGGCCGTGATCCCACACACGACGCAACCGGCAGTGTGGGACCGGCCACACCTAGGGCGATGCCAGGACCAGGCAGAACGGATGGCCTGCAGGATCGAGGTAGACCCGGAAGCTCGTGCCTGGCTGGTGCTCGTGCTTGCGCGCGCCGAGCGCCAGGACCTGCGCCTCGGCGGCGTCGAGGTCGGGCACGTCGAAGTCGAGGTGCAGCTGCTGCGGCTGTGCCTCGCCCGGCCATTGCGGTGGAACGTGGCCGGGGGCCCGCTGGAAGGCCAGGGCGACGCCGCCCTGGGCCGCGAGCTGCACCCAGTCGTCGTCCGAGCGCTCGACGGGCGCGCCGCAGAGCGCGCTGTAGAACTCCGCGACGGCCTGCGGCTCGCGGCAGTCGATGGCGACGACGCTCAGCGTGGCGATTCCGGTGGTTGCCGTGGTCATGGTCCGGACGGTAGCGCGAGGACCGACAATTCGGGCCCACCGCACACCGGCTCACAGCTGGCTCGGCCGCTACCCGCCGCGCCGTCCCACCAGCCGGGCCAATGCCGGCGCCACCAGCAGCATGGCGATCACCCGCAGCACCTGAACCGCCACCACGAACGTCGCCTCGGTGCCCGCGGAGACCGCCGTGGCCAGCACCGCATAGACCCCGCCCGGCGTCGTCGCGAGGTAGCCCTCCAACGCCGTGGCCCCGGTGACCCGGGACAGCAGTAGCCCGAGACCGGCGCAGGCGACGATCACGGCGACGATCAGGGCGGTCGCGAGTGGCAGCACGCCGATGACCATGCGCAGGCTCTCGCGGGTGAACCGCATGCCCGCCTGCCACCCGATGACGACGTACGCGACCTCCACGACAAGCGTCGGCGGTGTGGCCCCGAACGACCAGCCCGCCAGGTTCAGCGCGATCGCGACGACCATCGGGCCGAGCAGCCCGCCCGCGGGGACCCGCGTGACGCGGGCCAGCGCGAGCCCGGCGGCCGCGCAGCCCACCAGGAACCCCGTGTCGACGAACCACGGGGGGCCGCCGGTGCCCGCGCCGGCGGCGGTCGTGGCAGACGCACCGAAGACCAGCGCCGCCACGATCGGCATCGTCGCGGTGACCAGACCGACCCGCAGGTACTGCACGACGGCGACCACCCGCTCGTCGCCCCCGAGATCACGGGTAACCGCAACGAGCCCGGACGCCCCGCCTGCGGTGAGGGCCAGCATCCCGGTCAGCGGCGTGACGCCTGGACGCAAGCCGAGGAGCAGGCCGGCCCCCATGCTGATGGCGAGCGTGCCCACGCTCACGAGCAGTACCGGCAGCCAGGCCGCGGCGAGCCCGGCGAGCGTGGAGGGCTGCGCGAGCACGCCGATGACCACGCCGATCACGGCCTGGGCCAGCGTGGTTGCGGGAGGGGACACCGCGGCCGGGGCCCAGCCCGCCAGCGCGAGCCCGGTGGCCACGACCAGGCCGGCGAACAGCCCGGGGGAGGGCACGGACACCGCCGCCATCGCCACGGTCACCACCGCCGTGAGCGCGACCAGCAGCGCCCACCGTGCCCATCCGCGTGCTCTCATCGCGTCGATACTCGAACACGCGGGCGGCCGTGTGCACTCCGGACGCCCCGACGAGGCTGCGACAGTGACGAGAGGAACAGCTTTCCGGGCTACTCCACCGGGTCGCCGGGCTGCCCGCCTCGGGCGATCCACACCGTCTTCGCGTTGACGAACGAGCGCGGCCCGAACTCGGCAAGCTCCCGGCCGTAGCCGGAGTTCTTCACGCCGCCGAACGGGACCTCAGGCGTCGACTCCGTGAACTTGTTGATGTAGATCATCCCGGTCTCGACCTCGGCCACGAACCGTTGCTGCTCGGCCTCGTCCCGGGTCCAGGCGCTGCCACCGAGGCCGAACGGGGAGTCGTTCGCGATGCGGATGGCGTCGTCGACGTCACGGGCACGCCACAGCAGCGCGACCGGCCCGAAGAGCTCCTCCCGGTGCCCCGGCGACCCCTCGGGGATATCGGCGAGCACGGTCGGAGGGTAGAAGTTCCCCGGCCGGTCGAGGGGCTTCCCACCTGTGAGCAGCCGTGCCCCGGCCGCGACGGTGTCGTGCACCTGCTTGTCGAGCGTCTCCACGCCGTCGGGCGATGCGAGCGGTCCGAGGTCCGTGTCCTCGCTCATCGGGTCACCGAGGGTCAGGGACTCCATGCGCTCGACCATGCCGCGCTCGAACTCGTCGGCGACGTCGGCGTGGACGATGAACCGCTTGGCGTTGATGCAGGACTGGCCGTTGTTGAGGGTCCGGGAGATGACGGCGTTGCCGATCGCATCCTCCAGATCCGCCGAGGGCATCACGATGAACGGGTCGCTGCCGCCGAGCTCGAGCACGCTGGGCTTGATGGTGCGCCCGGTGGCGGCACCGACCTGCCGGCCCGCCCCCTCGCTGCCGGTGATCGTCACTGCCCGCACCCTGGGATCCTCGATGATCGCCTCGACGGCGCCGGAGCCCACCAGGAGTGTCTGGAACACGCCCTCCGGGAAGCCCGCGCGGCGCAGGACGTCCTCGATCGCCAGCGCCGACTGGGGCACGTTCGAAGCGTGCTTGAGCAGTCCCACGTTGCCGGCCATCAGCGCCGGAGCGGCGAACCGGAAAACCTGCCAGTACGGGAAGTTCCACGGCATGATCGCCAGCACCGGGCCGAGCGGCTGGTAGCGCGTGAAAACGCTCGCCCCCTGCACGCCCTGCACCTCGCGCGGGACGTCGGCGAGAATCGCCTCGGCGTGTTCGGCGTACCAGCGGCATCCCTTCGCGCACTTCCGTACCTCCGCGACGGCCGAGGTCACGGTCTTGCCGACCTCCAGCGTCGCGATGCGGCCGAGCTCCTCTGCCTCGGCCTCGAGGATGTCCGCGGCGCGGCACAGCAGCTCCGCGCGCTCGCCGAAGGTCGTGCGCCGATAGGTAGGGAAGGCGTCGGCGGCGCGTTGAAGCTTCTCCTGCACCTGGTCGGGGGACAGCTCGTCGAACTCGCGGACGGTCTCGCCCGTCGCCGGGTTGGTGGTCGCGATGGCCATGCCGCAGGCCTACCCACGCCGCCGCGCGGGCAACCGGGCATCGGCGTACCGCCGGAAGGGCCCCGGATCCCTGGTGGGGTCGGGGCCCTTCGACGGTGCGCGCCGCGCGACGCGGCCGTCAGCTCGGTGACGCGTTCTGCCGGACGTTCCCCGCGGAGTCCCGTGCCTGGCCCTGCACCGCCTCGGCCGCCGCGTGGCCTTCCTCGGCGACGGTCCGGCCCGCCTCGGTGGCGGTCGACCGCACCGACTCGACGGCCTCCTGGGCCGGCTGTGCGAGGTTGTCCTTGACCTCGGTTGCCGCTTGCCTGGCGGCCTCCGCGACCGGCTGGCCCAGCTCACCCGCCCGGTCCTTCGCCTGGCTCGCCAGCTCCTGCTCACGCCTGCTGGCGGGCAGCAGCGAGGAGATCAGCCAACCGGCTCCGAACGCGATGAGCCCGGCAGCGAGCGGGTTGCCCTGCGTCTGCTGGCGCGCCATCCGCGGCGCGTCGGCCACGACGGCGGTCGCCGTCGAGGCAGTGTCGGAGACCGCCGAGGCCGCCGACGAGGCAGTGTCGGAGACGGTGGAGGCGGCTGACGACGTGGTGTCGGACACCGAGCCCGCCATCTGGCTGGCCGCGCCGCGCGCGCCGCCGCCCAACGCTCGGCCGGAGCTGTGCGTGCCGGTGATCGTGCCCGCACCGGACCGGAGGGGGTTGCTGCCCATCACCTTGTCCTTCCACCGGGCAGCGGTGCCGCGCACCCGCTCCACGCGGCGCTCGACGATGCGCCCGGGCGTCACCTTCTCGGTGAGCGCGTCGACGTCGGTGCTCAGATTCGCCTGGGTCTGCTCGATCTCGCGGCGGATCTGGTCCGGGTCGTCACTGTTGGTGCCGGCGCTGGTCCCGTGGCTTCCGGCCATTCCGTAGTTCTGGGTCGTCGGATGGTTCTCGGCAGTCACGGTGTGTCTCCTCGCTGGCCCTTGAGAGCGTCGGGAACGTTGCTGAGGGTGTCGACGGTGCGTTCCGGCTTCGGGTGCACCTCGCGCATTCTGGTTCGCCCGGTCGCGTACAGCACCGCGGCGATCACCGCCCATATCACGGCGACGACCAGCCCGGCCCAGCCGGCGTCCATCACATTCGAGAGTCCCGCCCAGAGCGCGATCGACAGGAACAGCAGGACGAAGTAGCCGGCGACCGCAGCGCCGCTGAACGCGCCTGCCGCCTTCCCGCTCTTGCTGATCTCCTGCTTGATCTCGGCCTGCGCGAGCGCGAGCTCCTGGCGCATCAGCGTCGACAGGTCGCGGGTCACGTTGCCGATCAGCTCACTCACGGGCACACCGCCCACATCGAGTCCCGCGCTCCCGGATGCGTGCTGGCGCCCGGGAGGCGCTGCCCCCGGAGCCACGTATGCACCCGCTGTGCCGGTGGGTGGCGTCGGCGCCGTCATCGCTCGGCCCCTGGCTGGGGGTCACCCGGGTACCGGGGGCTCTCGTGGCGTGGCGCCGTGCCGCGCTCCAGCTCGTCGACGTACTCGCCCACCGTGGTCGTCCCGGGACGCGGCGCGTGGCCGGGGCCGGACGGTGGCGGGGGTGCGGGTGGGTAGCCGGAGCCGACGGCAGGCGGACCGCCGGGAGCGGGGTAGCCGCCAGGACCACCGGGAGCCGGCCCCCCTGCAGCCCCGGGGACGCCCGGTGGAACGGAGCCGGGCACGTAGGGCGGTGGCCCACCCGCGGGCCGACCTGGTGCGTCGAGGGGCCCGTTCGGCGGATACCCTCCTGCGGGCCGGTCGTAGGGCAGCGGCGCCGGGGGTCCGGCCGGGTAGCCCGGCGGTGGGCCTGCGGCCGGGTGCGGCGTCGGCACGTCCGCACGCTGGGGGCCGTTGTCGCGGTTGGCATCGATCGTGCCGCGGGTCAGGCGCCCGGCGAGCATGCCGGCTACGGCGGCACCGATCAGGAACGCACCCGGGCGGCGGCGGGCCAGCCCGCGCACCTCGTCGAGCAGGTCGCCCGGCTCGCGGCGGCTCAGCCAGTCGGCAGCACCGCCGACACGGTCCGCGGCCTGCCTCGCGAGCTCCGCCGCGGTGCCCTGCTGGCCGCTCGCGGCCATCTGGTGCAGCTCGTCGGCGAGGGCGCGCAGCCCGTCGGACGCCTTCTGCTGCCCGTTGCGGGCCTGCTCCGCGGCCTGCCCGCGGGCTTCGCCGAGGAGGTCCCGCGCCTGGCGGCGGGCCTCCTGGGCCACCTCACCCGCCTGCTGCGCGGCAGTGCCGGCCACCTGCTTGCCGGCCTCGGCGCCCGTGCGACCCACCTGGGCCGCCTCGTCCCGTGCGACCTGCGTTGTCGAGGTCGAGGGGTCTGTTCCCGAACGGGTTGCCCCGACCGGCGGGCGTCCGCTGGTCTGCTGACTCATGGAGCAGCTCCTGTCGTGTATGTGGCTTGTGGATCGTTTCGCGGCTACCCGGGGCACCGCGGCGCAACCACGGGCCGCGGGATCACGGCCGTTCGGCCCTTCAAGTTGGTCCCCATGGCGCCTGACCTGCCCTGGTCGCTACGCCGGGCGGCGGAGAAGACCGTTTCCGGGCGCCGTAGGGGGCGTTTCGGCGTCCAGGCGACTGGCAACCCCGCCGGCATGTCGGAGGGGGCGGCACGGCCGGGGACGGTGCGGACGGACATTCCGGAGCGGATGGACCGCCTCCCGTGGGCGCGCTGGCACTGGGTGGTCCTGCTGGGCCTGGGCACCGTGTGGGTCCTCGACGGCATCGAGGTCACAATGGTGGGCGCGCTCGCTGCGCGGCTCACCGAGCCCGACAGCGGCCTGGCGCTGTCGGACACACAGGTGGGACTCGCGGCGTCGATGTACGTCGCCGGGGCGGTCGTCGGGGCGCTGGTGTTCGGGTACCTGACCGACAGGTTCGGCCGCAGGAAGCTGTTCCTGCTGACGCTCGGGCTCTACCTCGCCGCGACGGTCGCCACCGCGTTCTCCGTCGACGCCTGGTTCTTCCTGCTCATGCGCTTCCTGACGGGTGCGGGCATCGGCGGGTCGTACGCCGCGATCAACTCCGCGATCGACGAGCTCGTGCCGGCGCGGATCCGCGCCAGGGTGTCGCTGGCCGTCAACGGCTCGTACTGGGGCGGGGCGGCGGTCGGCGCGGCCCTCACCCTGGTGCTGCTCGACCCCGCGTGGTTCCCGGCGGACGTCGGCTGGCGCCTGGCGTTCGGCCTGGGCGCCGTCCTTGGCCTCGCGATCCTCGTGGTGCGCAGGCACGTGCCGGAGAGCCCGCGCTGGCTCTACACCCACGGCCGCAACGACGATGCCGAGGCGCTGATGCGGGGGATCGAGCAGCGGGTCGAGCGGGAGACCGGGACGCAACTCCCTCCGGTGCACGGGAGCCTGCGGGTGACGCAGCGAACGAGCACCGGTTTCGGCGAGCTCGCGAGGACCGTGTTGCGGACCTATCCACGGCGGACGCTGCTGGGGCTGGCACTGTTCGTGGGGCAGGCGTTCCTCTACAACGCCGTCTACTTCACCTTCGCCCTCGTGCTGGCCACCTTCTTCGGCGTGCCGAGTGCGTCGAGCGGGCTCTACCTGATCCCGTTGGCGCTGGGGAGCCTGGTGGGACCGCTCGTCCTCGGGCGGCTGTTCGACACGGTCGGGCGCCGCACGATGATCAGCGTCAGCTATCTGGGATCGGGTGTGCTCCTCATCGGTGCCGGCTGGCTGTTCTCGGCGGGCGTGCTGTCCGCGTGGACCCTCGCGGCCGCCTCGGCGGCAGTCTTCTTCCTTGCGTCCTGCGGGGCCAGCGCGGCCTACCTCACGGTGTCGGAGATCTTCCCGATGGAGATCAGGGCGATGTGCATCGCGCTGTTCTACGCCGTCGGCACCGGCTTGGGAGGCATCGTCGGGCCGGTGCTGTTCGGCGCACTGCTGGAGACCGGCCGGGCGGGGAGCGTGGCGCTGGGTTACTACGTCGGCGCGGCCGTGATGATCATCGGTGGTGTCGCGGAGCTCGCGCTGGGGGTCGAGGCCGCGCAACGCCCTCTCGAGGACGTCGCGACGCCGCTGTCGGCGCAGCCGAGCGCGGCCGCTGCCGACGAGGACCGGGACGCGACCCCGCGGCCCGTCCCCCCTCGCGCGTACAACCCACGGCCGGTGGACGACCCGGAGCGCGACCGGGAGCTGGGAGCGATCCTTCAGGCGTTGGGCGACGGGCCGCTCGAGCCGACGGAGCTGGCCGAGCAGGTGGACGCGGCCGCATGGGAGCCGGGCCGGTTCACCGCGGCGCTGCGGTACGGGCTCGCGACCGGTGCGCTCCTCGACGACGGCCGAGACGATCAGGTGCGCGCCCGATACCACGACTGAGCGCGGCATCATGCCTCGTCCGACGGGGTGGCGCAGTTGCGCGGTGCCTCGGCTGCAGGCATCGTTGACGGAGGCGCGGGGCCGGTGGTCCCCCCTTCTCCTGCCACCACGGATGGGGACCGGATGACTCAGCGCTTCGAGGTTGCCGCCCTCGGCTCCCAGATCCCAGAGCCGCGAACTCCTGTTCCGCCGCAGTCGGACCTGCTCCGGGTGTGGGTCTCGGAGCCGCGCCCCGGAGTGCTCGTCGTCGCACCGGCCGGTGAGGTCGACCTCTCCACTGTCGGCCTGCTGCGCGCCGCCTCGTACCGGGCTGTGGAGGCGGGACCGGACCGGGTGGTCGTCGACCTGTCCGGCCTGACCTTCTGCGGGTCGACCGGCCTCGTCGTCCTGATGGACACGCAGAGCCACGCGGTCGCCCACCGGGTGACGTTCCGCACGGCGGCGGCGGGACGGCCGGTGCGACGGGTGCTGCAGATCACCGGCCTGCTGGGCGTCCTCGCGCACTGCGACACTCTCGACGAGGCACTGGGCGACAGCCTCGACGAGGCACCGGGCGACACTCCGGACGAGGCGCTCGGCGAACCTCGCGAACAGTAGGTGCCCGTAGGACGTTACGGAGCCTCGGCCACCTCATCCGCCGCCACGGCCTTCCGCTCGCCCATGGGCCTTGGCTCGCCCCGGGTGGTGTCCTGGCGGGTCTGCCGCTCGGACTCCGCGTTGATCTCCGCGCCCAGGAGCACGATGTAGCTGGTGAGGTAGAGCCACAGCATCAGTACGACGACGCCGGCCAGCGCACCGTAGGTCTTGTTGTAGCTGCCGAAGTTGTTGACGTAGAGGCTGAACGCCCCACTGCCGATGAGCCAGAGCACGGCGGCGACGAGCGCGCCGACGCTGACCCAGCGGAAGCGGGGCGCGTCGCGGTCGGGGGCTACGCGGTAGACCACCGCCAGCGCGCCGATCACCACGGCCACCAGCAGCAGCCACCGGACCACCTGGGCGATGACCCGGCCTGCGGTGCCGAGCGGCAGCGCGTCGAGTACGGCCGGCACGACCGCCACGAGCGTGAGGGTCACGAGCACGAACACGATCGCTCCGAGGGTGAGCAGCAACGCGAGGGCACGCAGCTTCAGGAAGCCTCGCGTCTCGTCCTCGTCGTAGGCCAGGTTGACCGCCTGGACCAGGTTGCCGGTCCCGCTCGACGCCGACCACAGCGCCGCCAGCAGCGACACCACGAGCCCTACCCCGAGGGCGCTGTCGCTGCCGGAGACCACGGAGTTGAGCTGGTCGGCGATCAGCGGCCGGGTCTCCTGCGGGAGGGCACCCGCGAGGCTCTCGACCTGACGGGCCACCTCTGCCGGGTCGGCGATGAGGCCGTAGAGCGTGACCGCGGCGATCAGGGCGGGGAAGACGGCAAGGAACGCGAAGAACGCGACGCCGCCCGCCAGCATCGGCACGTGGTCTGCGCTGCTCTCCTTGACGGCGCGGCGGATGACCTGCCACCAACCCCCTGCGGGGATCTGGACGGGCGTCTGCGCCTCCTGGCCGAGGGCGCCGGTGGGAGTGGGCACGTAGTTCCTCCTGGGTCTTCCTGCTGGGACCTGCACACTCCCGTGCGGATAGCCGCTGCGGGCGCCCCCAACCCTCGGGCGCCGGCGATCCTGACTCCGCGACGGGACGCGGGATCACTCCATCGGCTCCAGCAGCGCGTTCTCCTGCACGGCCGCCAGCGACAGCGTCTTGTAGCCGTGCTCGGCGAACAGCACCGTGACGCGGTCGTCCTCCGTGGACATGACCATGCCCTCGCCGAACTGCGGGTGCTGCACGCGTTCCTCCGAGCCGAGGCCTGCGGCGTCCGCCTCGGCGGATCCGGCCGGGTCCGGGCGCGTGGATCTCCCCGCGTCCCAGTAGTCGCGTCGTCCGCACGGGTCGGCGACCTGCTCCACGAAGAATCCCAGCAGCAGCAGCCT
>JAODNO010000287.1 GCA_025465235.1 Pseudonocardia sp. | reverse complement strand
GCAGGGCGCGTGGTGAGCTAGAGGTCGCGCTCGACCGAATCCGCCATGACTCCACGTACCCCGGTGGGCGGTCCAGGAACCGGCGGCTACGGCTACGCGAACGCAGTGATCACCCCTGCGGCCACCGCGGCACGTTCGACCATGCCGGCGATGCTCACGTACTCGTGCCGCGCATGCGCGCCCTCCCCGACCGCGCCGAGTCCGTCGAGCACCGGCCGGCCCATGGCAGCGGCGAAGTTGCCGTCGCTGGCCCCGCCGACCGACGTCTCGGCGAGCTCGACACCCAGCCGCTCCCCGGCCCGCCGCACCAGCGCGTACATCGCGGCGATCGCGGGGCTGCGCTCCATCGCCGGCCGGTTCCACCCGCCCTGAACGGTGATCGCGGCGCGCGGGTCGTGTGGCCGGAGCGAGCCCAGCAGCTCGTCGATCCGGACCTCGGCAGCCGTCGAGGCGACGCGCACGTCGACCTCGGCCTCCGCAGCGCCCGCCATGACGTTCGAGCGCGTGCCGCCACGGAGCACACCGACGTTGACGGTGGTGCCCTCGTCGAGGTCTGTGGCCGCATGCAGCGTGCGCACCACCCGGGCGATCTCGTCGATCGCGCTCGCCCCGGCGGCCGGCTCCAGCCCGGCGTGTGACTCGACGCCGCGTACGTGCACGTTGAACAGGCCGACGCCCTTGCGTGCGGTCTTCAGCGCACCGTCCGCGCTCGCCTCGAACACCAGCACCGCCGCCGCGTCCGCACTGGCCTTCTCGATCAGGGGTCGGGAGAACGGGCTGCCGATCTCCTCGTCGCCGCTGAGCAGCAGGCGCACCGCTGGGTGGGGCAGACCGGCCGCGCGCAACGCTCGTACCGCCCAGACGGCCTGCACGAGTCCCGCCTTCATGTCGAACACGCCGGGACCGGTGAACCGGTCGCCGTCGATCCGCACCGGCCAGTCGGCCAGCGTGCCCGCTCCCCACACCGTGTCGTAGTGCGCCAGGAAGGTGAGCACCTCTCGACCGGGCGCGTTCCCGGTCCCGTCGTACTCGAGCACGAGCACGTCGCCGTGGTCGGCCGACTCGTGGTGCGCCCTGCTCCGCGGCCTCCCGAGCCGATCGCCGAGCCAGTCCTCCACGTGGGCGAGCCCGGCCGCGAGCAGCGCTGGATCGTCGCTGGGTGTCTCCCGCTCGGTGTACGCGACGAGGTCATCGACGAGATCCTCGCTGCGGTCGGCGAGCCAGTGGTGCATCGCGGCGATGTCGACGTCGTCCAACACGGCCGGGGACGGGACCTGGGCGGTCATCGGAGCGCTCCCGCCAGGTCCGTGATCCGCTGCTCTGCCATCGGGGCACCCGCCTCCAGCTCGCCGATCTGGGCGACCAGCCGTTCCAGACAAGGGACGGCGATCCCGCGCTGCGCGGCGTACCCCAGCACCGGGCGGTAATGCGTGGGTACCTCGGTGGGCCGGTGGCGCACGACGATGTCGCGCCAGATGCCGCTGCGGTCCTTGGCCTGGGTGCGCAACCCCGCCACGAGCACGTGGGTGGCGGCATCCATCGCCGCGGCGTCCCCGCTCGCGTACGGGGCCGGGTCGAACGCGTCGAACGGCTCCAGAGCGATGCCCTCCGCGCGGGCAACCGCGTAGACCTCGGCCGCGAGCGCGTGCATGACCTCCGGGTGCCGGTCGATCAGCTCGGCCATCGGGGCGTCGGCGAGCGCGGCAATCCGCTCGTCCCCGCGCATGACGACGATGCCGCGCTCGCGCAGGGCGCGGACGTGCTCGGCGTCCGCGTCGACCACGGTGACCTCGTGCCCGCCCCGCGCCAGATGGTGGCCCAGGGTGCCGCCGATGGCACCGCAGCCGACGATCACGTAGCTCACTTCGGACGGCTCCTCCCGGTCTGTCTCTGCGGCCGCCACACACTGGCCACTCACGTCAGCTCCAGTCCAGCAGTCGGAACGCCGGGTAGGCGATCACCACGAAACCGATCGCGAACACGAGCAGCGTGGGCTTGCGCCCGTACCGGTCCGACAGCACAGCCACGAACGGCAGCAGGCACAGGAAGTACGCGATCGCGATCGTGTTGGCAAGCAACGCCTCGCTGAGCGGGATGCCGACGGCCGCCTTGGCGTAGCCCGGCATGTAGCTGATCCAGACGTAGTAGGTCAGCGTGCCCGCGGTCGTGATCCCGACGATGCGCAGCGCGGCCCGGGGGTGCTCGGTGAGCATGCCGACTATCGGGTTCCGCCGGCGCGTACGGCCGTCGTCGCGAGCCCGCTGGAAGCTGGCCGTCTCCTCGACGCTCACCCGCAGCCACAACCCGACGAGGCCGAGCAGGCCGCCGACGCCGAACGCGATCCGCCAGCCCCACGAGTGCAGGTCGGCGTCGCTCAGCGTGGAGGTGAGCACGAAGCCCATGAACGACGCGATTAGCGCGCCCGCACCCACCGAGACCTGCTGCCAGGAGCCCGCGAAAGCGCGCCGGCGCGGTGCGGCCGACTCGACGAGGAACGACGACGACGAGCCGAACTCGCCACCGGCCGAGAAGCCTTGCACGAGCCGGGCCAGCAGCAGCACCAGTGGCGCGGCGATGCCGATCGCGGCGTAGGTGGGGCAGATCGCGATGACGAACGCCGCCCCGGCCATCAGACCGATCGTCAGGGTGAGCCCCTTCTTCCGGCCGTGCCGGTCGGCATAGGCGCCGAGGAGCGCGCCGCCGACGGGACGCATGACGAAGCCGACGGCGAACACCGCCAGCGTCGAGAGAAGTGCTGCCGTGGGGTCGCTGCTCGGGAAGAACTGGGAGGCGAAGATCGGGGCGAGCGTGCTGTAGACGGCCCAGTCCACCCACTCGACGGTGTTGCCGATCGCGCCGGCGACGATCGCCTTGCGCTGCGACCCGGTGAGGCGGGTGTCCGACCGGGACGCGACCGGGTCGGTAACCAGGTCGCTCACGACGGCGGGCTCGCCGGGGCCGGGGTGAGCTGGGCGCGAGCGATCTCGGCGATCTCGGCGTGGGTGGCGAACCAGACGCCCCCGTGGCCCGCGATGTGGGCCAACAGCTCGCGCAGGACGACCAGCCTGGACCGGTGGCCGATGATGTGCGGGTGCAGGGTGAGCTGGAACAGACCGCCCTCGGCGTAGGCGGCGTCGAACTCGTCGCGCCAGATCTCCAGCAGCCCGCGCGGCGGGGTGTAGGGCCGCAGGGCTCCGTAGCGCTCCATCATCAGGTACGGGGCGTCGTCGCGGATCCATTCGACCGGGATCTCCACGATTCCCGTCGGCCGGCCTGCGGCCAGCAGCTCGTAGGGCTCGTCGTCGGCCATCAGCGACGAGTCGTAGCGCAGCTCGAGCTGCTCGATGATCGCCAGGGTGTGATCGGAGAAGTCCCAGCTCGGGGTGCGGATGCCGACGGGGCGCACCCCGCTGAGCTTCTCCAGTACCTCGATCGCGCGGGCCGTGAGGTCGAGCTCCTCGGCGCGTTCGAGCAGCATGTTGCGCTCGTGGATCCAGCCGTGCACAGCCACCTCGTGGCCACCAGCGGCGTACGCCTCGACCTCGTCGGGGTGCAGCAGTGCCGACACCGCGGGCATGAAGAAGCTGGCGGGCACCCCGTGCTCGGCGAGCAGCGCGAGGATCTTCGGGGCGGCCACGCGCGCGCCGTACTCCCCCTGGGCGAGCTTCCCGGGCCGGGTCTCGCCGTCCCGCAGCGGAATCGTCTCGTGGTCGGGATCGAAGGAGATCGCCACCGCGACCCTGGCCCCGCCCGGCCAGGTCTCCGGCACCAGCCGGGTGCCGGCCCGCACGCGTTCCACGTGCCCGCGCCACGTGGGCTCATCCCATTGCCACGGTTGCTGTTCGCTGGTCATATGCTGCGCTCCCTCGTGCCGTCGGGGTTGATCCGGACCCAGGCCCGCTTGAGCGTCCGGGCCTGCAGCGTCATGTCGGCGGTACGGACGCCGGGCAGCGCGCCGACCACGTGCGTCATGTAGTGGTAGAGGTCGCCGTAGCCGGGCAGCACCCCGTGCAGGCAGAGGTTGAACCGGCCGGTGGTCGCGCTGACGTACTGGGTGGACCGCTCCTTGGCCAGCTGCGCGCCGACGTTCTCCAGCTCGGCGGGCTCCACGGCCAGCCACTGCATGAACTCGACGTCCAGGCCGATCAGCGGCGTCTCGAACAACGTGCGGAAGCGGAGGCATCCGCGCCGGACGAGCGACTCCACCCGCCGTGCCGCGGTCGACCCGCTGACCCCGACGGCCGCCGCGATCTGTGCGTAGGAGGCGCGGCCGTCGGCTGCCAGGACCCGCGCGATGGCGAATTCCAGCTCGGTGAGCCGCTCCGGCTCGTGCCACTCGCGGTGCCCGGCCAGCACGCCGTCCGGGCGCAGGATCGCGTCGGCACGCGGACCGAGCAGGCCCGTGTCCCACTCCTCCACCGCGGAGAATTTGCGCACGACCACCATCGACTCCGTCTCGACGATGTCGTCGGGGCGGGGCAGGTCGTCGACGAGGACGCGGGTGACGTCACGGTGGTCGGTGACCACGAACTCCGCAGCCACGTCGGCGCTGCCCGTGACTACCGTGACGAAGCGCGTGGCCGCCAGCTCGGTGAGTGCCTCGGCAACGGCGCCCGCCGCGCCCGGCCGGCAGCGCAGCCGCACCTGCAGCGAGATGCCCAGCCCGCACCGCAGATGGTCGAGCACCCCGACGACACCGACGACGCCGGAGTCGACCAGCTGCTGGCCGCGCCGGGCGACCGTCGACTCGTTGGCCTCCACCGCGCGCGCCACCTGCGACCACGACGCACGCCCGTTGAGCTGGAGCGCGGCGACGAGCCGCCGGTCCAGATCGTCGAGTGTGACCCCCTCGCCCACATGGACACTGTCAAACGCTGGATTCCGTCACGTCAAGGGGTGCGCATGCATGAAACCTGTGCGGAACACGCCTGTCACGATCCGCCCGTTCGCCCGCAAGCCCCCACGCCGCCTCGGCGGCGGCCCCGCGCTCGCCACCCGTGTCGAGGGCGTCGGCGAGTGCCGCAACACCTGCCGCGCCGAGGAGCCTGCTGACCGGCCGCCGAGCCGGTCGTGACGAACTCCATCACGGTCGAGTGGCGGGGGGCCTCTCGGAATCGAACGGCCCACTGCACGGCTGCGCTCCGTCGTCGAGGTGCACCCGGGTTTCCCACCATCATGTACTGGACCGCGCCGCCTCCTTCGAGGAAAGTCGCAGGGGTGGCCACCCGCGGTACGACCCTCCCGGCCCGACGCGCCGATCCCGTACGACGCGGCGGCGTCGTGGTCGTGAGCGACAGCTCAGGCGCGCCGGACTGGGTGGTCGAATGGTGTCGGCGCTCCGGGTGGTGGCTACGCAGGCGGCACCTGCCGGTGGCCGCGCAGGGTGACCTCCCGGCCCAGCCGGTCAGCGAGATCGCCGAGATCGCGGCGGCCGCGGCGCGCCGGGGCGGCGCGGTCCTCGCCGTGTCCGGGCCCGCGCCCGTCCGCTCCGGCCCACGCCGGGTCGTCGCGGCCGTGCAGGCCCTGCACGACGACGCACCGGTACTGGCCGACGCTGCGGCCATCGCCCTGCACATGGGGGCCGAACTGGTCGTGGCCCACGGCGTGCCCACCTCCTTCGCAGAGCGCAGCGTCGGGCTCGACGCGGCGGTGGACAACGCCCGCCGCCTGCTCGAGGCGGCCGTCGGAGCGGCCGTCGAGGCGGCTCCGGGCCTCACCGTCGAGCCGTGCCTGCTCCGCGTCCGCCCACACGAGATGGTCGGTGAGGGGCTCGACGCAGACCTCCTCGTCCTCGGCGGCCCGCGTCTGCCGGCGCCGGGCGGGCTCGGTCTCGTCGCCTGCAGCGCCCTGCACCACGCGCCGTGCCCGGTGCTGCTCGTTCCACGAGTCGGCCGGGCAGATTTCGACTTCTGAGGCTCTGGACGTCCTGGCGGTCTTGTCCGCGCCCGGCTGCGGTTCCAGACTGGTCACGCGAAAGTGGAGGAGGACGAGCGATGCGGTGCAGCAACGGAGACCAGATCGTCATCGAGACCACCACGCTGGACACACCGCCTCGGCGCGGCGTGGTGGTCGAGGTGATCGGCGACGGCGAGCGGGAGCACTACCGCGTCCGCTGGCAGGACGGTCACGAGTCGGTCTACTTCCCCGGCCCGGACGCAAGGGTGGTTCCGGAGGGCTGAACGCCGCTCAGGCCAGTCCCTCGTTCGCCGTGAGCTGCCGGCCGGCCCGGCGGGCGGCTCCCGGCCGGACCAGCACCGCGACGACGCCGAGCAGGATCCAGGCGGCCGACACCATCGGGTAGACACCGGCCGCGCCCTCCGGGTAGGGCGCGACGTTGCGAAACAGCGTGTACCCGATCAACACCAGCGCGAGCGCCGGGACGACCACCTCCCACGCGGCCACCTCCCGCCGTCGGGAGAAGAACAGCAGGCGGGCGGCGCCGATCGTGGCCAGCGCGTACACGACCAGCAGGATCAGGGTGCCGATCGTCCCGGAGGCCACGAACAGCTCGAACGGTTCCCCACCCAGTACCAACCATGTCAGAGCGATGATCACGTACATCGCGGCGACGGCGGCGATCGTCGCCCGCGTCGGGGTGGCGCGCGTCGGGGAGACCTCCGCGAGCACCGCCGGGCCCACGCCGTCGCGGGAAAGCGCGAACAGCATGCGCGCTGCACCGACCGCGCAGGCCAGCGCGCAGCCGAACGCGCTGATCGCGGCACCGACCGTGATGAGATCCCCCACCCAAGCCGCCACGTACCGCCCGCCCAGGTCGCCCAGGAGCGAGGACGACGACGTGAAGGCTGCGAGCCCCGCATCGTCGGTGCCGAAACCCATCACCTCCACCGCGGTGACGAATACGAAGTAGACGCCACCGAAGATCGCGGTGCCCAGGATCGCTCGCGGGATGCTCCGGCGTGGTTCGCGAGCCTCCTCACCCAGAGTCGTGGCGGCCTCGAAACCCGCGAAGGACAGGAACCCGAAGACGACGCCGAGGAACACGGCGGAGACCTCGGTGCCGGGCGCCACCGTGAACACCGAGAGGTCGATGGTCCGGCCGCCGGGGGCCGTCCCGGTGGCCAACCGCACAAGGATGACCACGGCGACGACGAGGATCAGCGCGACGGTGGCCACCTCGATCGACAGCAGCATCCGCGTACCGCCGCGTACCGGTGCCACGGCGAGCGCCAGCACCGCGAGCAGGGCCACGGCGCCGACGGCGAACGCCGCCCACGGCGGTTGGTTCGTCCAGATCCCGAGGCTGTCCAGGGCGGCAGCGCCGAAGATTCCCGCCGCTGTGGAGGTGACGACGCCGTAGAACACGTAGGTGCCCAGCAGGGACCAGCCGGCGACCACGCCGGCCCGAGGACCCAGCGTCGCCCCGACGAAGCCGTAGACGCTGCCGGCGTGGTGGAAGCGCTGGCTCAGCCGGACGAAGGTGTAGGCGATGAGCAGCACGCCGATGGTCGCCAGCGCGAAGGCGAGCGGCACCGCGCGCCCGACGGTGCCCGCCGTCCCCTGTGGGTTGATGTTGGCCGCCATGGACGGCGCCATCAGCGCCAGCGAGAGACCGATCGCCTCCCACACACTCAGCTCGCGGCGTAGTCCGGCACCGGAGATCGACCTCTGCGCCACGGCGCCTCCCCTCTGCTGATCAGCAGATGGTCGGCCAGAACCTGGGAAAAGTCACTGCGCACGCGCGGTCGTCGCCCATCTGGGCGCATTGCCCCCACCCCAGCCGCTGATCAAGGCACAAACGCACCCCACGAAGATCGACAAACGACCCCCGTGCCTTGATCACCGCGCTGGGTGGCGAGGCTGGCGATCGGTGGTTACCGCATGGCAGCGCCGACGCGCGGGCGCGGGGTGCTCGTGACGGCAGCACCGGCGCACTCCGCGCACAGGATGCGCCGGGTGCCGAGCCTCGTCTGTGGGATGAGGCCAATCCGCGGAGGGTCGACCCGAGTCG
>JAODNO010000284.1 GCA_025465235.1 Pseudonocardia sp. | reverse complement strand
TGTTGGTGAGCGCCTCGGAGACGATGTAGTAGGCGGCCACCTCGATCGCGTCCGGGGAGCGGGTCTGCGCCCGAAACTCGAACTCCACCGGGATCGGGGTGCGGCGGGCTAGGGTGCGCAGGGCCGGGCCGAGTCCGCCCTCGGACAGGATCGCCGGGTGGATGCCGTGGGAGATCTCGCGCAGCTCCTCGACCGCCTCGTCGAGCTCGTGCGCGGCCCCGCCGATCTGCCTTTGCAGCTCGGGCAGCTCCGCGGGCACCGTGGACTGGGCGAGGCGCAGCTCGAGGCTGAGCGAGACCAGTCGCTGCTGGGTGCCGTCGTGCAGGTCGCGCTCGATCCGGCGCCGAGCGTCGTCTGCGGCCGCGACGATCCGGGCCCGGGAGGCGGTGAGCTGGGCGCGGCTGTCGGCGTTCGCAATCGCGGTGCCGATCAGTTCGGTGAAGCCGGCCATGCGCTCTTCGGTATCGGCCGGGAAACGCTCCCGCCGCGTCCCTACGGCGATCGCGCCCCACAGGCGCCCCTCGACGACGATCGGCGCCGCGACCCCTGACCGGAGTCCGAGGCGGCGGACGGCGTCACCGTACGCGCCGGAAAACGCTTGGCTGTAGTCGTCGCAGCGCGCCGGGCGCCCGGTGCTCAAGGCGACTGCCAAAGGCAGCGGCGGCTCAGGCTTCCAGCGGCTCCCCACCGGGAACTCGGCGGGCGGGTCGCCGATGCGGGCCACGACGGTCGTGGCGCCCTCGGGATCGAGGCGGTGGATGCGGATGGTGTCGGCAGCGAGGACATGGCCGACCTCCTGCGCGACCGCCGCGAAGACCTCGCCCGCCGGCACCCCCCGGGCGACCAGCGTGGCCACCCGCCGCAACGCGGCCTGTTCCTCCGCGAGCACACGCAGCTCCTCGCGGCTCTCGGCGTTCGCGGTCGCGAAGGCTTCGGCCTCACGGGTGCGGCCCGCGGCCAGGCCGACAACGGAGCTGACGGCGCCGGCGATGAGGAGGAACGCGACCAGGGCCACTACTTCGTTGAGGTCGTCGACGGCCATGCTGCGCAGCGGTGGGATGAAGTAGTAGGCCAGCAGCACCGAGGCCGCGACCGCGGCGGCCAGCGCTGGAACCAGCCCACCGACCAGCGCCACGATCACGACGGCGAGCAGGTAGAGCAACATCTGGCTGGGGCGGGCCACGATGTCGCGAAGCTGGGCCAAACCCAGGGTCAGCAGGGGAAGAACGACCAGCCCGGTCAGTGCTCCGGCGAGCCGGCGCCGCGGGGAGAGCGCCGCGCGCAGTGCAGGCAGCCGTCGTCGGGTCGCGGTGGGCTTCGTGGATGACGATGTATGCACGTCAAGGTCGCCCTTCCCGTCCGACGGGTGGCGGCAGCGCCGATGCCCGGTCCTGTCAGCAACTTGGCCAGCTGCGACGGCCAGCGCCCAGGACGAGCCGGGTGGCCTGCTGGGTACGGGCGAAGTCCAGGAGCGCGGTGGGAAGTGTCGCCGACTACAGCATCGTAGGACCCGGCCGCGCCCGGCGGTGCGCCTGCGATCTCGCTGACGCCCGCATCCCGATGGTGAGCGCCGCTCCGCGATGAGTTTCATGCCACATGAGATCGACCGTTCTCCTACGTACGCTGCGATGAGGAGAGAACGATCGTTCCTCACCGCCCGCGGAGCCTGGCTTCCGGCGCGGCGATGCCGTGGGCGGTGGCGCCTGGCTGCGGCCGCCAGGCCGGTGACGGGGTCGCCACCCATCGCTCCTGAAAGATGCAGGTACGAACGAATGGCTGGTCCGGACACGGAGTCCCCGGCACGCACGAACGGTCCGACCGCTGCGGCAGCCAACAGTGGTGCCGAGGTCGGGACTGTCGCCCCCTGGTACCGAAGCAAGGCTCCGGCCCGGCCGAAACCCCGCGCGCTGGCCGTGACAACGGCCACCAGCGTCGTCGCGCTGGTCGTGCTGGTGGCCATCGGGCGGCTGCTCGGTGCAACCGTGCTGATCGCCCCGCTCGCGGCCACCATGGCCCTCGTCGCAGGGGCCAGGGCTCTCCCGGTGGCACAGCCCCGCAACGTCATCGGTGGTCATCTCGTCTCGGCGCTGGTGGCATTCATCGTTCTGGCGATCGCCGGGAGCAGCGCCTGGGGAGCCGCAGTCGCCGGCGGACTCGCGCTCGGCGTGATGTTGCTGCTGCGGGTGTCCCACTCGCCGGCTGCCGCCACCGCCGTCATCGTGGTGCTCCAGAGGCCCGAGATCGTGCCGTTCCTGCCGCTGCTCGTGCTCGCCACGGTGATCCTGGTCGCCGTCGGCGTGATCTCGGCGCGCACCAACCGCTCGATCTACCCGGTCTACTGGTGGTGACCACAGCGCGGCCGCGCCACGGAGTCCATCATGATCGACAAGGGACGGGGTGACACCCTGACGTCGAAAGTCAGGGATGTCACCCCGCTGATGTCCGGGCGGCCCCGCTGGCTACGCCCCCGGCGCTCCGCCGCCCTTGCCGAAGTTGGCAGGCGCCAGGTTCCCGCACGCCTGCATCGCCGTGTTCCACGCCGCGGGGTCGACGCCCTGGGGAACAGGGGGTGTCGCCCCGGCCGCGCCGCCCGCGCCGGCCGGCGGGGTTCCGGGTGCGTGCGGCGCCCCCGAAGGACGGGCACCACCGGAGGGCCGGGTTCCGCCGCCCTTCCCCGCGTTCGGCAGCGTGACCCCGTTCTCGGCGAGGCAGCTGGTGAACGCCTGCATGTCGCCACCCGGTGCGGCTGCCCCGCTCGCGTCGGCGCTGGTGCTGCTCGGCGTGCCGCCGGCGGTGCTCGCCGCAGGCGCGCTGCACGCGGCCATGAGAACCACCCCGGCTGCGGCGAGCGGGGCTGCGAACCAAAGTCCCCGGCGGCCGGTCTGGATCACTGACATCGTCGGCGTTCCTCTTTCCTGCCGCGGGCACTCGCCGCGGCGGGACCGAAACTGGCCGCGCCGCCTGGGAGCGAGCTGTGCAACGGCCAGGAGCCCTCTGTGAAGCCGCAGCGGGAAGTTAGAGCGCCAATCCCAGGTGTCGACCCACGTCACATGAGCCACGGATGTCCACGCAGCCGGGCGGAAGAAGCTCGCCCTACAGGCCGAGCAGCTCGGCGATGAGCTCGTTCATGATCTCCGTGATGCCGCAGCCGCAGCCGCAGCCGCAGCCGCAGCCGCTGCCGAGGACGCGGGCCTCGCGGCAGCGCAGCTCCCCCCTCGCGGTGCGTTGCGCACTCTGATGACGGAGCAGGCGCTGCAGTTCCACAGCGGACCCACAGGATTCGCTCATTGACGGCACAGTGGCGCGCGCGAGGCTGGCCGGCATGTCGACGATGGGGGACCAGGACGCGGCGCTGCGGCGCGCCGGCGGTGGTCCCACCGCGGGCCACGTGCTCACGCCGGCGGCCGGCGGGTGAGGGCCCGCTCGCTGCGGACGCGGCTGGTGGCGACGACGCTGCTGCTGCTGGCCGTGGCGTCCGCGGTGATCGTTGTGGTCACCGCGGTCGAGCTGCGCCACTTCCTGCTGAGCCGGCTCGACGAGGACCTGCAGGTGGCGAGCCGCGTGCAGGTCCACAATGACGGGGACCCGGCTCCGCCCGGGCCGCCCCCCGAGCGGATCGGCCCCCGGGCGTTCGACGCCCTGACGGCCGTGGTCCGCAACGGCACCGTTGTCTCCGCATGGGTGTTCCCCGGCACGGGAGGCGTCCGGCCGGTGCCCCAGGCCGAGTACCAGAACCTGACCGGGCTCACCGAGAACCTCCCCGTCACCACTGACCTCGGGCCGTTGGGCACCTACCGGCTCCTCGCCGCCGACGGCGCGACCGGTGACGTCCTGGTCACCGGGCTGCCCGAACAGCGCGTGCAGGACACCGTCGGCCGACTCGTCAACACAGAGCTGATCGTCGCCGCGGTGACGCTGCTCGGTGCGGGCCTGGCGGGGGCCGTCGTCGTGCGGCGCGAGCTGCGGCCGCTGGAGCGGGTGGCCGCCACGGCGGCGCGGGTGAGCGCACTGCAGCTCGACCGTGGCGAGGTCTCGCTGGTCGAGCGCGTCCCGGATGTCGACCCGCACACGGAGGTTGGGCAGGTCGGCAGCGCGCTGAACCACATGCTCGACCACGTCGGCTCCGCGCTGGAGGCACGCCACGACAGCGAGGTGCGGCTGCGCCAGTTCGTCGCGGACGCGAGCCACGAGCTACGCACCCCGCTGTCCGCGATCCGCGGGTACGCGGAGCTGAGCAGGCGCGGCGTGCTGACGCCCGAGACGGAGTACTCCCTTGCCCGCATCTCCTCACAGGCCGAGCGGATGACTACGCTCGTCGAGGACCTGCTCCTGCTCGCGCGGCTCGATGCCGGCCGGCCGCTGGAACAGGGCGAGGTGGATCTGACGCGGCTGATCGTCGACGCCGTGAGCGACGCGCACGTCGCCGGGCCGGGTCACCGCTGGCAGCTCGACTTCCCGGACGAACCCGTGACCGTTCCCGGCGACGGCTCCCGGCTCGCCCAGGTGCTGGCCAACCTCCTGGCCAACGCCCGCGCACACACACCACCGGGCACCCGTGTGGTCGTCGCGCTCGCCATAGGGCCCGGTTCCGTCCACCTGAGCGTGGTGGACGACGGGCCCGGCATTGCGCCGGATCTGCTGCCACAGGTGTTCGAGCGGTTCGCCAGGGGCTCGTCGTCCCGGTCGCGGCGGAACGGCAGCACCGGTCTGGGCCTGGCGATCGTGCACGCCGTCGTGACAGCCCACCACGGCTTGGTGGACGTCACCAGCGCCCCGGGCCGCACCGCGTTCACCGTGCATCTGCCGCGGACCAGGACCACACCCGCCGCCCAGCAGCCCCCGAGCCGCCCGGCACACCACGCGCGACGGCGATAGTCCCTGGCCGGGGCTCACACAGCCAGTACACAGCTTCGGCACCGCAGACCCACAGCTGGGGACTCCACCCTCAGTCCCGTGACCACCACGCTCAGTGTCCCCACTGAACCGCCCCGTACCGTATCGCCGCCACCGCGGCAGCGGCGATCGCTGGCGCACCACGCCTCGCTGGGCGCCCTCCTCGCAGTGACCAGTGTGCTCTACCTCTGGGGCCTCTCGGCGTCGGGCTGGGCCAACGCGTTCTACGCGGCGGCAGCGCAGGCGGGCAGCCAGAGCTGGGAGGCGTGGTTCTTCGGCTCGTCGGACGCCGGCAACTCGATCACGGTGGACAAGCCGCCCGCCGCCCTGTGGATCACCGACCTGTCCGTCCGGGTCTTCGGGTTGAGCAGCTGGAGTGTCCTCGTCCCCGAGGCGCTGATGGGCGTGGCCGCCGTCTGGCTCCTGTACGCGACGGTGCGGCGTACCGCGGGCCACGCCGCCGGCCTGCTGGCCGGAGCGGCACTCGCGCTCACGCCGGTCGCCGTGCTGATGTTCCGCTACAACAACCCGGACGCCCTGCTCGTCCTGCTGCTCATCGGCGCGGCGTACGCGACACTGCGCGCGGTCGAGTCCGGCCGGACGCGCTGGCTCCTGCTGGCCGGGGCCCTGATCGGGTTCGGGTTCCTCACGAAGATGCTGCAGGCGTTCCTCGTGCTGCCCGCGCTCTCGGCAGCCTGGCTGATCGCCGCACCGGTGGGGATCGGACGGCGCATTCGCGACCTCGCACTCGCCGGCGTCGCGATGCTGGTCAGCGCGGGCTGGTGGGTGCTCGTCGTCGAGCTCTGGCCTGCGGACTCACGGCCCTACATCGGCGGTTCGCAGACGAACAGCGTGCTCGAGCTGGTGTTCGGCTACAACGGCTTCGGCCGGCTGACCGGGAACGAGGTCGGCAGCGTCGGCGGCCAAGGCGGCGCGGGCGGTGCGGGTCGCTGGGGTGAGACCGGCCTGACACGGCTGTTCAACGCCGAGATGGCCGGCCAGGCGGCGTGGCTGCTGCCCGCAGCGCTGGTGCTGCTCGTCGCGCTGCTGTGGTACACGCGCCGGGCTCCGCGAACCGACCGGCTGCGGGCGGCCACGGTCGTCTGGGGCGGGTGGCTCCTCGTGACGGGCCTGGTGTTCAGCATGATGGCCGGGATCTTCCACAGCTACTACCTGGTGGCGCTCGCGCCCGCGATCGCCGCGGTCGCCGGGATCGGCACGGTGGTTCTGTGGCGGCAGCGGGCCGCGCTCGTGCCGCGGATCACGCTGGCGGCGGTGCTCGCCGTGACCGCCGTGTGGGCGTTCGTGCTGCTGCGCCGGACGCCCGACTGGCAGCCGTGGCTCGCCTGGACGGTGCTCGTCGTCGGGGTGATCGCCGCGCTCGCACTGCTCGCCGTGGACCGCATGCCGCGGGCGATCGCAACGAGCGCCGCGGCCGTCGCGGTGGTGGTCGCCCTGGCCGGGCCGGGTGGCTACGCCCTGGTCACCGCGGCTACACCGCACTCCGGCGCGATCCCGACCGCAGGGCCCCAAGGCTCGGGTATGCGCATGGGGGGAGCGCGCGGTGGCGGGGGACAGACCCGGCCCCCGCGGCCGGCCGGCGTCCAGGACGGGACCGCGCAACCCCCGACGGGGACCCGGCCCAGCACCGGAACGCCCGGCACGGGCATGGGCCGGCCGGGCGCCGGCGGGACCGGGACGACCGGTGGAGGCGCGGGCCCAGGGGCCGGGCGCCCCGGCGCCTTCAGCGGCCTGCTCGGCGCCACAACGCCGCCCGCCGCCGTCGTGCAGGTCCTGAAGAACGACGCGAACGCCTACACGTGGATGGCGGCGGCCACCGGCTCCAACAGCGCCGCCGGCTACCAGCTGGCAACCGGCAATCCGGTGATGCCCATCGGCGGCTACAACGGCACGGACCCCTCCCCGACGCTCCAGCAGTTCCAGCAGCTCGTCGCGGAAGGGCAGATCCACTGGTTCATCGTCGGCGGCATGATGGGCGGCGCCTCGGCGAGCGGCAGCGACCAGTCCAAGCAGATCTCTGCCTGGGTGGCTGCCACGTTCACGCCGGTCACCGTCGACGGCGTCACGCTCTACGACCTCTCGGCGGCGTCGTGACCACCCTCACGCCCGACCACGAGCCACGCACAGCTCGTCCACACGATCGCCACAACGGTGGGACAGCGGGTGTCGAGACCGTCACACCCATGAGCGTCGACACTGCGGTGCAGCCCACGGACACCGGACGACCCGAGCGCGCAGTGCTCGACGTGGTCGTGCCCGTCTACAACGAGGAGAATGACCTCGAGCCATCGGTCCGGCGGCTGCACGCCCACCTGAGCGGGCAGTTCCCGTACCGGTTCCGGATCACGATCGCGGACAACGCGAGCACCGACGCGACACCGCAGATCGCCTCGCGACTGGCGGTGGAGCTGCCCGGCGTCACGGCACTGCGGCTGGAGCAGAAGGGCCGCGGGCGGGCGCTGCGCACCGCATGGTCGGCGTCGGACGCGCAGGTGCTGGCCTACTGCGACGTGGACCTGTCCACCGACCTGGCCGCCCTCCTCCCGCTCGTGGCCCCACTGATCTCCGGGCACTCCGACCTCGCGATCGGCACGCGCCTCGGTCGCGGCTCCCGGGTGGTGCGCGGCGCCAAGCGGGAGATCATCTCCCGCTCCTACAACCTGCTCCTGCGCGGGGCGCTGGGCGCGGGCTTCTCCGACGCGCAGTGCGGCTTCAAGGCGGTGCGCGCCGACGTGGCCCACCGCCTGCTCCCGCTGGTCGAGGACACCGGGTGGTTCTTCGACACCGAGCTGCTCGTGCTCGCCGAACGCACCGGCCTGCGCATCCACGAGGTGCCCGTGGACTGGGTGGACGACCCGGACAGCCGGGTCGACATCGTCGCGACGGCGCTCGCCGACCTCAAGGGCATCGTGCGGGTCGGCCGCGCCCTCGCCACCGGGAGCCTGCCCCTCGCCGAGCTGCGCAGCCAGCTCGGCCGCGGCGACCTCCCGACCCCGGACGTGGCCGGTGTGCCAAGCGGCCTGCCGCGGCAGCTCGTGCGGTTCGCGGCCATCGGCCTGGTCAGCACGCTGGCCTACGTGGTGCTGTACGCGCTGCTCCGTGGCGTGGTCGGCCCGTTCGCGGCCAACCTCGTCGCACTCGTCCTGACGGCCGTGGCCAACACCGCCGCCAACCGGCGGCTGACGTTCGGCGTGCGGGGCGGGGCCGGCGCGGGCACCCACCACGTCCAGGGCCTGATCGTGTTCGGGATCGGGCTCGCCCTCACCACCGGGGCCCTCGCCGCGCTCGCCGCGTGGGCGCCCGGGGCGAGCGGGGCGGTGGAGCTGCTTGTGCTCGTCATCGCGAACGCGCTGGCTACCGTGCTGCGGTTCGTCGCCTTTCGTTCGTGGATCTTCCGCGGCCACCGCGCCCGGGGTACCCACGCCGCCGCCCGGAGGACTGCTGCATGAGCGAGCTTGCGAGGGAATCGAGACAGTGCCTGCGCGCTGTGACGTCATGCCATGGGCCGGCCGGGCGTAGCGAGGTCGTGCAATGACCGCGACTTTGGCGCCACCGCGTGCGGCGCACGCCCTCCCTGTAGGGCCACGCCGGAGCTGGAGCGAGCTGGCGGCACTCGCAGTGCTGCTGGTCGGCACCGCGGTGCTCTACCTCTGGAACCTCGGGGCGTCCGGCTGGGCCAACAGCTACTACGCCGCCGCCGTCCAGTCGATGACGAAGGACTGGACCGCGTTCTTCTTCGGCTCGGTCGACGCCGGCAACATCGTCACGGTCGACAAGCCGCCCGGGTCGCTGTGGGTGATGGCGCTTTCCGGGCGGATCTTCGGGTTCTCCTCGTGGAGCATGCTCGTGCCGCAGGCGCTGATGGGCGTCGCGACGGTGGCGCTGCTGTACGCCGCTGTGCGGCGCGTATCGGGGCCGGTCGCCGGGCTGCTCGCGGGCGCCGCGATGGCGCTGACGCCGGTCGCGGTGCTCATGTTCCGGTTCAACAACCCGGACGCCCTGCTCGTGCTGCTGCTGGTCGCCGCGGCGTACGCGACGATCCGCGCGATCGAGAACGCCTCCACCCGCTGGCTCGTGTTCGCCGGCGCGCTGATCGGCGCCGCGTTCCTGACGAAGATGATGCAGGCGTTCGTCGTGCTCCCG
>JAODNO010000278.1 GCA_025465235.1 Pseudonocardia sp. | reverse complement strand
TCGCCACGGTCACGTCCGTCCCCATCCCCTGAAGGAGAGGTTCGATGCGGGTCGGACGACTCGTTCCCCTGCTGCTCGCGGTGGCGGTGCTGGTCGCAGTGCCCGGCCAGGAGCCGGTATGAGTCCCGCCCCCGTGCCCAGGGGTACCGTTCCCGGTCGCCGGAACGCGATCACGGACGTCCCAGGCGTCCGCGTCGGGCACGCCACCCGCGTGGGTGACGGTTTCCTCACGGGGACCACGGTCGTGCTGCTCCCGCCGTCCGGGGCGACGGCGGCCGTCGACGTGGCCGGTGGCGGGCCGGCGACGCGCGACACGGCCGCGCTGGACCTACGGTCGGGAGGGGCGAACGCGCACGCCGTGGTTCTTACCGGCGGAAGCGCCTACGGGCTCGCCGCGGCGGGCGGGGTCCTCGAATGGCTCGCCGCCGACGGGCGGGGCGCACAGCCGGTGGGCGAGGCGCCCGAGATCCTCCTCCCGCTGGTCCCCGCCGCGGCGCTGTTCGACCTCGGCCGGGGCGGTGTGTTCGCTGCCCGGCCGGACGCCGCGGTCGGCCGCGAGGCCGTGCGGGCAGCAGCCAACTCGCCCGCGTTCGCCCCCGTTGCCCAGGGCTGCGTCGGAGCCGGCACTGGTGCGGTCACCGCGGGCATGAAAGGCGGGATCGGCACGGCGAGCACAGTGCTGGCGGGCGGCACTGTGGTCGGCGCACTCGTGGCGGTCAACGCGCACGGCTCGACCCTCGACCCGGCGTCCGGGCTGCCGCGCGCCTTCCACGTCGGAGCAGAGGGCGAGTTCCCGCTCACCACACCGTCGGGCGCGGAACACGCGGCGGCGCAGCACCTCCTCGCGGAGTCCGGCCGTGCGCCGACCGGGCTGGAGCTACCGAACACAGTGATCGGCGTGCTCACCACCGACGCACCGCTCGATCCCGCCGCCGTCCACCGGCTGGCCGTCGCGGGGCAGCGCGGCATGGCCCGAGCGGTGTCGCCGGTGCACACCCGAACCGACGGGGACACGATCTTCGCCCTGTCCGTGGCGGGGACGGGCGCCGGTGCTGCGCGCGACCCGGTGCCCGCGGTCCTGGCCGCTGCCGAGGACGCGTTCGCCCGCGCGATCGTGCACGCCGTGCTGCGGGCGGTGTCGGTGGTGACCCCGTTCGGTCGCCTCGTCTCCTACCGCGAGCTCTACCCCCGCGCGTGCGCGGCGCTCCCCGGACCGCGAACGCTGCCCGGGGTGGGCTCCCGATGACGGTTCCGAATACCTACCGTCGCACTGCCTACCAGCGGCATCGACCCGGGGGCTCTGGGTGACCTTCACAACGACGCGGCCGTTCCTTCGCCTCGCACTCACCGATGCTCTCCCAGCAAGGCGAGTTGGCCGCGCTGATAGCTCCTCGCCGCGACGTCCGGCGTGTCCTGAGCATCGCGTCGGACGGCCGGGTGGTCGGACGCGAAGGTATGAAGGGGGAGGGTCTTCGCTTCCGCCGAGACCCGACGACCAAGGGAGAAAAATCCGTGCGCTATGACGCCGTGCTCGCCGAAACGGTGGGCATCCAGGGAGCCGGCAACGATGAGATCGAGGCCTACGCGGCGCGTCCGATGGACGGCGGGAGCCGGGGAGGCGTGCTGGTGATCCACCACATGCCCGGCTACGACCGCGAGACCAAGGAGATCGTGCGGCGGTTCGCCGTCTGGGGCTACAACGCCATCTGCCCGAACCTCTACAGCCGCGAGGCCCCCGGCGCGGAGCCGGACGACGCCGCGGCCACGGCGAGGGCGAACGGTGGGGTGCCCGACGAGAGGTTCGTGGGTGACGCCGGCGGTGCGGTGCGCTGGCTGCGCGCTCTGCCCACCTCCAACGGCAAGGTCGGCACCATCGGGTTCTGCTCCGGCGGCCGACAGGCGTTCCTGACCGCACTGGAGCTCGACATCCAGGGCGCGGTCGACTGCTACGGCGCGTTCGTCGTCGGGACACCGCCCGAGGGGTTCCCGCTGCAGGTGCAGCCGCTGGCCGACCGGGTCGCCGAGCTGCGCGCCCCGGTGCTCGGGCTGTTCGGCAACGAGGACTCCCACCCGTCCCCTGACCAGGTGGACGAGCTGGAGAAGCTCCTGCAGACCCACGGCAAGGACTACGAGTTCCACCGCTACGACGACGCCGGGCACGCCTTCTTCTCCGTCGACCGCCCGTCCTACCGGGTCGCCGCCGCGCTGGACGGCTGGCAGCACGTGCAGGCGTTCTTCGGCACCCAACTGTCCGGAAAGGCGTGAGCCGACCGTGTGCACCTACAGCACCGAGAAGATCGACGTCGCGGCCAGCAGCGGCAAGGGCCCGGACGGCTGGTTCCCGCTGCGGACAGCGACCGTGTACTACGACCACCCGGTGCACGCGCCGGACGCGCACACCGTCAACATCGACTTCCTGAACCCCGAGCGTGGCCCTGGTGCGCGGGTGGCGGTGGAGCTGAGCCTCGACTCGGCGCGCGCCCTGATGGCTGCGCTGCAGGTCACCGTGGAGCGCGCGGAGCACCACTGACGTCGTTCCGGACCGCGGGGAGCGTGGTCAGAGGTCGAGGACGATCTCGCCGCGCTCCTCCCGGACCAGCCCGCCGAGCATCCGGCCGTCATCGTGATCCAGCAGTCACGCCGGTCAGATCGCCCGAGGCCGAGAGGGCCGGCGCGGCACCCAGCGCGCCATCGCTGCGGCGAGCCCGACCGCGCTGCCGAGCAGCACGGCGCTGCGCTCGCCGACCCGCGCCACGATCCGTCCGGCGGGGAGGTCACCGAGCACCTGGCCCAGCCCGAGCGGTGCGACGACCACTCCCGCAGCGGCCGCCGAGCCGCCCAGCTCGCGGGCGCTCAGCGCCACCACCGGCGCGGCGGCACCCTGGCCGATCCCGAATACGGCGGCCGGCAGGAACGCGGGAACGACAAGCCGGCGAAGCGGCCGGTCCGCCGTGACCGGGGTGGGCAACGCGCTATGCACTGACCACTGGGGCATTCACCGCCGACGCATTCACCGCTGCCGTGAACCGGCCGACCGGTCGGGGCAGGCCGAAATGATCCCGCAGGGTGTGGCCCGCGTACTCGGTGCGGAACAGCCCGCGGGCACGCAGGATGGGCACGACAGTGTCGGCGAAGATCTCCAAGCCTCCAGGGTAGTAGGGCGGCATCACGTTGAAGCCGTCCGCGGCACCCGAGCCGAACCACTCCTCGATCGTGTCGGCGACCTGTTCTGGGGTGCCGGCGAACACGCGATGTCCGCGCGCCCCGGCCAGCCGGTGCAGCA
>JAODNO010000275.1 GCA_025465235.1 Pseudonocardia sp. | reverse complement strand
GCGGATACGAGTGCTCTGGCACTCGTATCCGCGCACGGGCGCGTCAGCGCAGGGTCGCCGCGTACCGCTCGGCGGCCACGGCGACAGCGGAGTCGCGGGCGGCGTTGGCCTCCTCGCTCGTCAAGGTGCGGTCCGGGGCGCGGAACCGGAGGGTGAACGCCAGCGACCGGCGGCCGGTCCCGACCTGCTCGCCGGTGTAGACGTCGAAGAGCCGGACATCCTCCAGCAGCTCGCCGCCGCCGGCGCCGAGCGCGTCGGCCAGCTCGGCGGCGGGCACGTCGGCGGCGGCCACGAGGGCGACGTCCACCGCGATCGGCGGGTACGGCGACACCTGGGGCGCGGGCCGCCGGTCGTCCAGCGGGAGCAGGTCGAGGTCGAGCTCCATCGCGCAGGTGCGCTCGGGCAGCCCGAGCGCCTCGACGACCTTGGGGTGCAGCTCACCCGCGTGTCCGACGATCCAGTCGCCCACGCGCAGGGCCGCGCATCGGCCGGGATGGAACGGCGGGTACGTCGCCGCGGTGACCCGCAGCTCGACTCCGGCGGCCTGCCCGGCCAGCCGCCCGGCCTCGACGGCGTCCGCCCAGCTCGCCGACCGGCCCGGGCCCCACCAGCCCCGTGCCTCGCGGTCGCCGGCGAGCACCGCCGCGACGTGGACGGGCTGAGCGGGCAGGGCTGCTTGGATCTGTGCGAGCTCGGCGTCGGCCGGGCGGGAATCGACGCCGGGATCCGGCATCGGCACCGGCTGCGCGTGGGGCAGGACGACCTGGCCGACGTGGTAGAGCGCCAAGTCGGTGGCGCCGCGCGAGCGGTTGCGCACCAGGGTGTCGAGCAGGCCCGGCAGCAGCGTGCTGGCGAGCTCGGCGCGCTCGGCATCGAGCGGGTTGAGCACGTGCACGGTGCGGCGGCGCACGTCGTCGGCGGCCAGACCGAACGCGTCCCACACGGCCGGCTCGACGAACGGGAACGGCAGCACCTCGACGAACCCGGCCTCGGCCAGCGCACGGGACACCGCGCGGCGGCGCAGCTGGGAAGGGGTCAGTCCGCGACCGGCCGGGGCGGACGGCAGCACCGAGGGGATGATGTCGAGCCCTTCCAGCCGCAGCACCTCCTCCACGAGGTCGGCGGGCTGCACGAGGTCCGGCCGCCACGACGGTGGCGTGGCCACAACGTGGCCGCGCCCGTCGTCGCCGGTGACGAGCTCCACGGCGCAGCCGACCTGGGCCAGCCTGCGCACCGCGGCGCCTGGCGGGTAGGCGACCCCCGCGACCCGGTCGGGCAGCTCCAGCAGCATCTCGACGGGGACGGGCCGCGGCGCGGCGCCCGCGTCGGTACGCCCGGGGGCGATCGTGCCGCCGCCGTGCTCGACGAGCAGCTGCGCGGCCCGCTCGGCCGCCACCGGGGGCAGCTGCGGGTCGACGGTGCGCTCGAACCGCTTGGACGCCTCGCTCGGCAGCTTGTGCCGCCGCGCCGCCCGCGCGATCACCGCGGGGTCGAAGTGGGCGGCCTCGATGAGGACATCGATCAGGCCGCTCTCACCGGGACCGGCGATTTCCGTGGACGCCCCGCCCATCACCCCCGCCAGCCCGATCGGGCCCGAGTCGTCGGTGATCAACAGGTCGTCGGGGTCCAGCGTGCGCTCGACGTCGTCCAGCGTGCGCAGCTTCTCGCCCGCCTCGGCCCGGCGCACCACGATCGGGCCGGACACTCGGGCTGCGTCGTAGGCATGTAGCGGCTGACCGAGCTCGAGCATCACGTAGTTCGTGACGTCGACGATCAACGAGATCGGGCGCATTCCCGCGGCCAGCAGGCGCCGCTGCATCCACCACGGCGCCGGCGCGGTCGGGTCGACCCCGTCCACCCGGCGGGCGACGAACCGCGCGCACCCCCGGTCGGCGAGCTCGACCGGCCAGGCATCGCCGGACGCGGGGGGCACCGCGACCCGCGCGGCGGGGTCGGTGTAGCCGGCATCCAGCGACGCGGCGAGCTCGCGCGCCAGGCCGCGCACCGCGAAGCAGTAGCCGCGGTCCGGCGTGACGTTCAGCTCGATGACCGTATCCGGGTCGTCGGGCGCCAGGCCGAGCAGCGGCCGGGCGTCGTCGCCGGGTTCCGCGGTGCCCGGAGGCAGCACCAGGATGCCTGCGTGGTCGGCGCCGATACCGAGCTCCCGGGCCGAGGCGATCATGCCGTCGGAGACGTGCCCGTAGGTCTTGCGTGCCGAGATCGCGAACCCGCCCGGCAGCACGGCGCCCGGCAGCGCGACGACGACGAGCTCGCCCGCCGCGAAGTTGCCGGCGCCACAGATGATCCCGCGGGGCGCGAGCTCCCCCACATCGACCTGGCACCACCGGATCGGCTTCTTCAGCCCCGTCAGCACCTCGAACTCGAGCACCCGGCCGACGACCAGCGGACCGGTCAGCTCCGGCGCCCGGTGGACGTCCTCGATCTCGAGGCCGACCCGGACGAACGCCTCGGCCGTCTCGTCAGCGGGCGGGACGTCATCGAGCAGCTCGGCGAGCCAGGACTGGGAAACGCGCATGGGAATGCTCCTGGGGGGATCAGATGCCGGACTCAGATGCCGAACGCGCGGCTGAACCGGACGTCGCCCTCGACCATGTCGCGCATGTCGGGGATGCCGTTGCGGAACATCAACGTGCGCTCCAGGCCCATGCCGAACGCGAAACCCGAGTAGACGTCGGGGTCGACGCCACAGGCGCGCAGGACATTGGGGTTGACCATGCCGCAGCCGCCCCACTCGACCCAGCCCGCGCCACCCTTCTTCTCCGGGAACCACACGTCCACCTCGGCGGACGGCTCGGTGAAGGGGAAGTAGGACGGCCGCAGCCGGGTACGTGAGTCGGCACCGAACATCGCCCGGGCGAAGGCGTCAAGGGTGCCCTTGAGGTGCGCCATCGTGATGCCCTTGTCAACGGCGAGGCCCTCCACCTGGTGGAACACCGGGGTGTGGGTGGCGTCGAGCGCGTCGGTGCGGAACGTCCGGCCCGGGCACACCACGTAGACGGGCCGGTCGCGCTCGAGCAGCGCCCGGATCTGCACCGGCGACGTGTGGGTCCGCAACACGGTGTCGGAGTTCTCCGAGTCGCCCAGATAGAACGTGTCCTGCATGGTGCGCGCCGGGTGGTCCTTGCCGAAGTTCAGCGCGTCGAAGTTCAGCCACGACGACTCGACCTCGGGCCCCTCCGCCACCTCCCAGCCCATGCCGACGAACACGTCGGCGATGTGCTCGGAGATCTGCGTGACCGGGTGGCGCGCGCCGCGCGGGATGCGGTCCCACGGCAGCGTGACGTCGACCGTCTCCTCCACGAGCACGCGCTCGTCCCGCTCGGCGACCAGCACCTCCCGACGGGCGTCGAACGCCTCCTGCGCCCGCTGACGGGCGGCGTTGACACGCTTGCCGGCCTCGGCCCGCTCGGGCCCCGGCAGTGAGCCGAGCTCGCGGCGCGCCAACAGCAGCGGAGCGCGGTCGCCCAGGTGGGCGGGCTTGACGGCGGCGAGCGCAGGCAGGTCGGAGGCCCCCGCGAAAGCTCGGACCGCCGCGGCGACCGCGGCGTCCAGCGTTTCCGGGTGAAGCGGGCTCATCACGTCCGTGCTCTCAGTCATGGTGACTCGATCCTAGTGTCGAGGCCGGCGGCGGCTCGCCGACGGTTGCCCGCCGCCGCTGTGCTGCCACGCTCGCGTACAGGCATACCGCCGCGGCCGTGGCCAGGTTGAGACTCTCGGCCCGCCCGTGGATGGGCACCCGGACGCGGTGGTCCGCGTGATCGGCCACGGTCGCCGGGACACCGTGCGCCTCGCCACCGAATATCCACGCGACGGGCCCGGCGAGCACGTCGTCTGCGGCGGGGTCGTGCAGGTCGAACTCGCCGTGGGCGTCCGCGGCAAGCAGCGTGAGGCCGGCCGCGCGGCAGGCGTCCAGCACCGCGGCGGCGTCGCGGTGGCGCGCCAGCGGCAGGTGGAACACGCTGCCGGTGGAGGCCCGCACTGCCTTGCCGTTGTGCGGGTCGACGGTCTCGCCCGCGAGCAGGACGGCGTCGGCACCGGCGGCGTCGGCCACCCGGATGACGGTGCCGGCGTTGCCGGGATCGGCGATGCCCGCGCACACGGCGACCAGCCCGGGCCGGTTCGTCAGCGCGGCGCGAAGCGGTACGTCGAGCAGGTCGCACACGGCCACCAGGCCCTGCGGGGTGACGGTGTCGGACAGCGACTCGGCGGCCCGGTCGGTAACAGGGCTGATTCGCGCGCCAGCGTCCGCGGCTGCCGCGACCAACTCGGGGTGGCGTTCCGCAGCCCCGTCGGTCACGAACAGCTCGTGCATCCTGCCGGACCGCGGGCCGGCCCACTGCACGGCCTCGCGGACGGCCTGCGCCCCCTCCACGAGGAACCGCCCGGCCCGATCGCGGCCCGCGCGGCGGAGCAGCTTGCGAGCTGCGACGACGCGGGGCGTGCGTTCGGTGCCGGGCGGTGCGGTCACCATGGCGCTGGACGGACGGCTCAGGCCGCGGTCCCGTCCTGCGCGCCCGTCTGGGCCGGCACGTTGGCCCTGGCCACCTCGACGAGCGCGGTGAAGGCTGCCGGGTCGCTGATGGCGAGCTCCGACAGGATCTTGCGGTCGACCTCGACACCTGAGGCCTTGAGGCCCTGGATGAAGCGGTTATAGGTCATGCCGTTGGCGCGGGCTGCAGCGTTGATGCGAGTGATCCACAGCTGCCGGAAGTCGCCCTTCTTGGCACGACGGTCGCGGTAGGCGTAGTTCAGCGAGTGGAGCATCTGCTCCTTCGCCTTGCGGTACAACCGCGAGCGCTGCCCGCGGTAGCCGCTCGCAAGCTCCAGAGTGGTGCGACGCTTCTTCTGAGCGTTGACCGCGCGCTTCACGCGTGCCATGGGGTGTCCTTACGTCTATCGGTCAGGCGGGTGGGGTCAGCGGTGCCGGTCCGCTGTCAGAGGCCGAGCATCTTCTTGACGCGCTTGACGTCGGCCTTGTCCACGGGCACGACGCGGGAGAGGTCCCGGGTCTCCTTGCTCGACTTGACCTCGAGGCGGTGCCGCAGGCCGGCCTGCTGGCGCAGGAGCTTGCCCCTGCCGGTCACCTTGACCCGCTTGGACATCCCACTGTGCGTCTTGTTCTTGGGCATGACTGTTCCGTTCACCGGTGACGCCCCGGTATGGGCGTCAAATTGGTCGTGCTGGCGTTGCTGCCTGCCGGCTGCTACGCGTCCGCCGGAGTGACGGGCCGCGGGCGGGGTGCCGGCTTCTTGTTCGGAGCGATCACCATCGTCATGTTGCGGCCGTCCTGCTTGGGTGCAGCCTCGACCGTGCCCAGCTCCGCCACGTCCTCGGCGAGTCGCTGCAGCAGCCGGAACCCCAACTCGGGGCGGGACTGCTCGCGACCACGGAACATAATCGTGACCTTGACCTTGTTGCCACCCTCGAGGAAGCGCACGACGTTGCGCTTCTTGGTCTCGTAGTCGTGGGTATCGATCTTCGGTCGGAGCTTCTGCTCCTTGATCGTGGTCAGCTGCTGGTTACGGCGGGACTCCCTGGCCTTCTGCGCGCTCTCGTACTTGAACTTGCCGTAGTCCATGAGCTTGCAGACCGTCGGGCGGGCCTGGGCCGCGACCTCGACGAGGTCGAGCTCTGCCTCCTGCGCGAGCCGCAGGGCGTCCTCGATACGCACGATGCCGACCTGTTCCCCGTTCGGTCCGACCAGCCGGACCTCGGGAACGCGGATGCGGTCGTTGATGCGCGTCTCTGTGCTGATGGGG
>JAODNO010000247.1 GCA_025465235.1 Pseudonocardia sp. | reverse complement strand
CGCAAGGCGGGATGGCACATCACCGTCGCGGCCGCCGTCTCGGCCCCGGATCGGGTCTGGGACGTCATGGTGGCCGGGTCGGCACCCGATGGCCTGCGGCCGGGCGTCTCGTGAGCGCGCCCGCTCCGGACCGCCGGGCGACCACCCGGACCGCCGCCGACCGGGCCGCGACCGAGATCGCGACCGAGGAGACTCCGTGACCACGTCCGTCCGGGTTCCGCCGGCCGCACCGCCTCCCGCTGCGCCGCCCCCAGCGGCACGACGCGGGCGGTTGCCGTGGGTGGCCACGCTCGCGTCCGGGCTGGCCGTCCTGCTCGGGGCCGGACCGATGTCAGCCATCGTGCAGGGCAGCGGCTGGTTCGGCCACGCCGCGGCGGTGGTCACCGTCGTCGTCGCCGTCGGCCTGCTGCTGCACCGCCTCGGCGCCGTCGTCGTCGCCGCAGGGCAGGGTGCGGCGGTCCTCGTTCTGCTCACCGTGCAGTTCGCCGACAACGGCATGCTCGGCGTCCTGCCCGGCCCGGCGGCGTTCGGTGAGTTCGGGGGGCTCCTGTCGGGGGCGGGCCAACAGATCGATACGGGTACCGCGCCCGTGCCGGCGACGCCCGAGATCCTGTTCCTCGTCACCGCAGCATTCGGGCTGCTGGCCGTCGCAGTGCACCTCGCGGCGGTGAGCGCGGCCGCGCCGGCTGCGGCAGGCGTGCCGCTCCTGGCCGTGTTCGCTGTCCCGGCGGCCCTGTCCAACGTCCTCCTGCCGTGGTGGGCGATGGCTGCGGCGGCCGCCGGGTTCGGGCTGCTCCTGGTCGCCGAGCCCGGGATCCGGCGCCGGATTCCCGGCGGCATCGCCATCGTCGCGGTCGCGGTGGTAGTGGCGGTCGGCGTCGGAGCGGCCGCGAGCTTCGTCGGAACGGCGGGCCGGTTCGACAGCGGCAGCGGTTCGGGCGGGTCCGGCGGCTCGATCGGTCTCAGCCCGTTCACGGCGCTGCGCGGCCAGCTCGACCAGACGACCCCCACCGAGCTGTTCCGGGTGAAGGGCCTCACCCGGCCCACCTACCTCCGGGCATTGACCCTGCGTCAGTACGTGCCGGACGCCGGCTGGCAAGCCACGCGGCCGGAGCCAGGGGTGGGCCTCCCCGGCCCGATCCAGGCGCAGCCCGGCATCCCGGGTGACGTCGCCGACGTGGAGATCGAGAACGTCGCCTTCCGCGACTACTGGCTTCCGCTCTACGGGGAGCCGCTCGACGTCGGCGGGTTGCCCGGGGGGCCGTGGCTCTACGACAAGAGCAGCGACACCGGCTACACGGGCAGGCCGCGGCAGGAGGACGGTTGGCGTCAGCGCGCGTTCCTCCCCGCGCCGACGGTCACGCAACTGCGACAGTCGCAAGGAACGGCCGGGGTGGGGCCGGAGTACCTCGACGTCACGGGTGTGGACCCGCGCGTAGGCGAGATCGCCCAACAGGTCGTGGCGGGCCGGAACAACAACTTCGACCGGGCCATGGCGTTGCAGGACTACTTCACCGGGCCCAACACCCAGTTCACCTACAGCCTCCAGACGGCGCCGGGGTCGGGCGACGACGCCCTCGTCGAGTTCCTCACCGTGGGCCGGGCCGGCTACTGCGAGCAGTTCGCGTCCGCCATGGCCGTGATGCTGCGCGCGGTGGGGATCCCGGCAAGGGTGGCCGTGGGGTTCACTGCCGGCGTCGACGACGGCCAATACCGCTCGATCAGCACCTCCGACGCGCATGCCTGGGTCGAGGCATGGTTCCCCGGCGTTGGTTGGACGACCTTCGACCCCACGCCTCTCACCGACGGCCGGACGATCGCCCCGCCGTATGTCCAGGAAGCCCGGGGCGACAACGCCGGAGCTCCGAGCGCTCCTGCCGAGGCGGCCCCCCTCCCCGGCCAGGAAGCGGGCCAGGAGCCGCTACCCGCGCCCGCCCAACCCGAGCAGCTCCCCCCACCACCCGTCGCCCCATCGTCGACCGAGGGCGGCGGACTGCCGCTCTGGCCGATCGCCGTGGTGCTGCTCGTGGCTGTGGCCGCCCTGGTGCCGGCCGGGCTGCGCGCTCTCGCAAGGCGGCGCCGACTGGCCGCGGTCGGGGCGGGCGGCCCGGGCGCGGCAGGAGCGGGCTGGGCGGAGGTGCTCGCCGAGTCCATGGACCGCGGGGTCTCCTACCCGCCGAGCGACACGGTGCGCGGAGCGGCCCGGCGCCTCGTGCGCGAACACAAGCTCGACGGCGACGCACAGCAGGCGCTGCGGCAGGTGGTCGGGGCGGTGGAGTCTAGCTGGTACGGCGACGTACACCCCGCTCCCGGCGACTTGCAGGAGCCGGTGCGGGCGGTGCGGGCAGGCATCGCCTCGGACAGCTCGCTGTCAGTGCGCGGGCGGCTGCTACCGATGTCGGTGGTCCACCGGACGCCGTCGGAGCAACCCGCACGAGCAGCCGAACGCGAGCCCGCCGTCAACCGAAGCTGATCGGCGGACCGCGGGGCCGGTCGCGGATCGGGGTGGCCGGGCGGCCTGTGTGCTACTCCTGCTCGAACCGGCGGCGGAAGCGCTCTTCCATCCGGCCGGTGAAGCGGTTCTTGTCCGGCTCGGCCTCCTTGGGCTGGCCGGGCTGGCCACCTGAGCCGACGGACGTGACGGCAAGCACGGCTCCGCCGAGCATCACCAGGAATCCGACGACGCTCAGCACCGGGAAGCTGGACGCCAGCCAGAGCTGGGGCACGGCGACGCCGACGACGAGCAGCACCAGGCCGAGAACGAACAAGCCGACGCCCTGCAGCCGTCGGCGGCGGGTGGGCTTGCGCAAACGGCCACCGCGAACAGTGGACGCGAACTTCGGATCCTCGGCGTAGAGAGCGCGCTCGATCTGTTCGAGCAGCCGCTGCTCGTGCTCGGAGAGGGGCACGGCTTCACCTCCGGCACTGGTCATCCTGTCGGGTCATCTTCCATGGTGCCGGAACGACGCGACGAGCGCCCAGGGCTGGGCGTCTATGGGAAGGATACGAGTCTCACGGCCCGCCGACTAGCCAGACTCGTCAAGCGGACGGGTCGATCTTCCGCAATGTGCGGCGCAGGGGCTGTGAGCAGGTACGCGGGTGGACGCAAGGGTGCTCCGGTTTCGACGCCTCGCAGAGCGATTCGTCCGCCTTCGCGCCCGTCTGCCCCACTCGGGGTGCCGACGGACACCCCGAGTGCGCGTTCCATCACACCCAGTTGGACCCACCCGTCGAGCCACGAATGGTCCAGAGAGCCGTGGCGGACGGACCACCAGCGGTACCGGTATCTGCGCGGTCCGCGCAGCCCGACCTCACCCGGTGCGGCGGGCGAGCACGTGCAGCCGGGCGGCCATCTCCACCAGCGGCGCCGC
>JAODNO010000203.1 GCA_025465235.1 Pseudonocardia sp. | reverse complement strand
TGTATGCAGCGAACGTCGTTCGTCAAGGTGGGGTTGCGGAGGCCGCCGCCGGCCCCGTACATGCGGCGGGTCGCCCGGGCTCTGCGCCTCAGTAGGGTGACCGCCGTGAGTGAGACCGTGCGGATCGAGGTGGCCGGCGAGCGGCCCTACCCTGTGGTCGTCGGCCGGGGTGTGCGCGGCGAGCTGGCAGCGACCGTCACCGGCCTCGGTGCCGCTGTCGCGGTGCTGGTGCACCAGCCTGCCCTCGCCGAGGTCGCCGAGGGGATTCGCAGCGATCTCGTCGGCGCCGGTGTCGACGCCCATCGCGTGGAGCTGCCAGACGCCGAGGGCGGCAAGGCGCTCACCGTGGCGGGGTTCTGCTGGGAGGTCTGCGGCCGGATCGGCCTCACCCGCGACGACGTGGTGATCTCACTCGGCGGCGGGGCGGCCACCGACCTCGCCGGTTTCGTGGCGGCCACCTGGATGCGCGGGGTGCGGGTGGTGCACGTCCCCACCACGCTGCTCGCCATGGTCGACGCCGCCGTCGGCGGCAAGACCGGCATCAACACCGCCGCCGGCAAGAACCTGGTGGGCGCCTTCCACGAGCCGTCGGCGGTACTCGTGGACCTGGCCGTGCTCGACACGCTGCCCGCCACCGAGCTGGCCGCAGGCAGCGCGGAGATCGTCAAGGCCGGGTTCATCGCCGATCCGGTGATCCTTGACCTGTTCGAGGCCGATCCCACGGCCGCGCTGGACCCGGGGGGCCTTGTGCTCCCCGAGCTCGTCCGCCGCTCGATCCAGGTGAAGGCCGACGTGGTGGCGGCCGACCTGCGGGAGTCGCACCTGCGGGAGATCCTCAACTACGGCCACACGCTGGCCCACGCCATCGAGCGACGTGAGGACTACCGCTGGCGCCACGGGGCCGCGGTGAGCGTCGGGCTGGTGTTCGCCGCGGAGCTGGCCCGAGCGGCGGGTCGCCTCGACGACGCCACCGCTGCCCGGCACCGCGCGATCCTGCAGTCGATCGGGCTGCCGGTCTCCTACGAGCGCGGGGCGCTCCCCGAGCTGGTGCAGACGATGCGCGGGGACAAGAAGTCGCGTGCCGGGATGCTGCGCTTCGTCGTGCTGGACGGGCTCGCGGCACCGAGCAGGCTGGAGGGGCCGGCGCCGGAGCTGCTGGAGAGGGCGTACGCGGCGGTGTCCTCGTGAGCGACCCGCAGCCGGTCCTCGTGCTGAACGGGCCCAACCTGGGCAGGCTCGGCACCCGGGAACCCGCCGTGTACGGCGCAACGACCTACGCCGATCTCGTGGCCCTGTGCGAGCGCATCGGCAGTGAGCTCGGCCTGGGGGTCGAGGTCCGGCAGACCGACCACGAGGGCGAGCTGCTCGGCTGGCTGCACGCCGCAGCGGATGCGGGTACGCCGGTGGTGCTCAACGCCGCGGGGTGGACGCACACCTCGGTGGCGGTGCGCGACGCGTGCGCCCAGCTCACCGCCCCACTAGTGGAGGTGCACATCAGCAACGTGCACGCCCGCGAGGAGTTCCGCCACCACTCCTACATCTCCGCGGTGGCCAGCGGCGTGATCGTGGGTCTCGGCGTGGGCGGCTACGGTCTCGCGTTGCGCTGGATCGCCGAGCAGGGCCGCCCGGATCAGTAACCGCCCGGATCAGTAACCGCGCTGCGGGGGCGGGTACTCCTCGCGAGCCACCACGACGGGGCGGCTCCGTCGGGCCAGCGCCAGGCTGGCGATCAGCCCGACGACGCCGACGGCGGCGAGGATCCACCCGACGAGGGTCAGGTCGATCCCGCTCAGGTTGACGTTGATGGCGAGGGCGAGGATCAGGCCGATCGCGATCAGGCCGATGCTCGATCCGATTCTCATGCGGTGATCTACCCGGAACGTGATCGGCGGACACATCCGGGTGGCCCTCCCGGCACTCACCGCACCCGCGCGCCGGCCCCAAGGCGTTCCCGATCCACCACCAGGCCTCGCGACGTTCGCCCGGTCGCCTGCACCCTCGCGGGAGCGCCGTCACCGGTGTCCAGGCGAACTGCAGGTCGGGGTGGGTGGTCAGGAGAACGGGCGCGAGAACGACGGGCGAATTCCCGTACCGTGCAGCGCATGTTCCGGTCCCGCCGTACCGCCCTGCGCGCGCTGCTCCGCGCGGCGGAGGTCGACGCCCTGCTCGTCACCGACCTGATCAACATCCGGTACCTGACCGGCTTCACCGGCTCGAACGCCGCGCTGCTGGTGCACGCCGACAGCGACGCCGCGAGCCGCTTCTGCACGGACGGGCGGTACCGGACGCAGGCCGCGGAGCAGGTGCCCGACCTGGAGACCGTCATCGAGCGGGGTAGTGCTGTCGCGCTCGCCTGCTCGGCAGGCAGTTGGGGTGTGGGGCGGCTCGGGTTCGAGTCCGACGCCGTCACGGTCGACGCCCACGCGGCCATGGCTGAGGCGGCCGACGGCGTGGTGCTGCACCGTGCGCCCGGGCTGGTGCAGCAGCTGCGGGTGGTGAAGGACGACGCGGAGATCGAGGCCGTGCGGGCCGCCTGCGCCGCGGCGGATGCCGCACTCGCCGACCTGCTGGCCGCGGGTGGCCTGCGCCCGGGCCGCACCGAACGCGAGGTCGCGCTCGACCTGGAAAACCGGATGCGGAGACACGGGGCTGCGGGTCCCTCCTTCGAGACCATCGTGGCGGCAGGGGCCCACTCCGCGGTGCCGCACCACACCCCCACCGAGGCCGAGCTGCGCGCCGGTGACCTCGTCAAGATGGACTTCGGGGCGCTCGTCGACGGATATCACTCGGACATGACCCGCACCGTGGTGCTCGGACCCGCCGCGGCATGGCAGCGGGAGCTGCACGCCCTGGTCGCGTCGGCCCAGGCCGCGGGCCGGGCCGCCCTCGCCCCCGGGGTGGAGGTGTCCGAAGTGGACGGCGCGGCGCGGCGGGTGGTCGACGCCGCCGGGCGGGGCCCGGACTTCGTGCACGGCCTCGGCCACGGTGTCGGCCTGCAAATTCATGAGGCACCCGCGTTGTCGAAGACCGCTACCGGGGTACTCGCCGCCCGGATGGTGGTGACCGTCGAGCCAGGGGTGTACCTGGAGGGGCGGGGTGGTGTGCGCATCGAGGACACGCTCGTCGTGCGCGACGGCGCGCCGGACCTGTTGACGTGCACCAGCAAGGAGCTCGTGGAGGTGTAGCGGTATCGTGAAGCCAACGGCGGCGCCGATCCGGTGCCGATCACTGAGAACACCCCCCGGCGCGCATGACGGCGGTGCCGCACCGCGGCAGTCTCCCGGCCGATCGACGCAGCCAGTAGAGACGCAGGAGAAGCTCGCACGTGGCCACCACGAACGACCTGAAGAACGGCTTGGTGCTCAACCTGGACGGCCAGCTGTGGTCGGTCACGGCGTTCCAGCACGTGAAGCCCGGCAAGGGGGGCGCATTCGTGCGCACCACGCTGAAGAACGTGCTGACCGGCAAGGTCGTGGACAAGACCTTCAACGCGGGCACGAAGGTCGACACCGCCACCGTCGATCGCCGGGACATGACGTTCCTCTACCGCGACGGCGCCGACTTCGTCTTCATGGACAGCGACACCTTCGATCAGATCCCGATCCCCGAGGGCACGGTCGGCGATGCGGCGAACTATCTGCTGGAGAACCAGACGGCGATGGTCGCGCTGCACGACGGGGTGCCGCTGTACGTCGAGCTGCCGACGTCCGTGGAGCTGGTGATCTCTCACACCGATCCTGGCCTGCAGGGCGACCGGTCCACCGGCGGTACCAAGCCCGCCACAGTGGAGACGGGCGCGGAGATCCAGGTGCCGCTGTTCCTCACGACCGGCGAGAAGGTCAAGGTGGACACCCGCGACGGGCGTTACCTCGGCCGCGTATCCGGCTGATGCTCGGTCGATCCCCATGCTGAGAGCACGGACGAAGGCACGTAAGCGCGCGCTGGACATCCTCTTCGAGTCCGAGGCACGCGGCGACGACCCGCTCACGGTGCTCACCCAGCGCCGGGAGACGGACGACGCACCCCCGGTCTCCGACTATGCGGCGATGCTTGTGGAGGGCGTCGTCGAGCACCGGGAGCGCATCGACCAGCTGCTGGCCGAGCACGCCGAGGGCTGGACGGTCGCGCGGATGCCTGCGGTCGACCGCACGCTGCTCCGGATCGGCGTGTTCGAGCTGCTGTGGGTGGATGAGATCGATGACCCGGTGGCGATCACGGAGGCCGTCGAGTTGGCTCGGACACTCTCCACCGACGACAGCCCGCGCTACCTCAACGGGGTGCTCGGCCGGATCGCCGACATCGCCGAACACCTGCGCGCCACCCGCTGACGGCGCCGAGTGCTCGGTACTCCTGGTCGAATGCCGGAGTGAACCGCACGCGGTACTCGGAGCGTTCGACGAACAGGTACGCCGGCACCCGGAGCCCGACGCGCCGGATGGACATCTCGAGCACGACGGCAATGATCCGGAGCTTCTCCGAAGGATGGGCCGGGGTGATCTGGTGGACCTGACGACGCCGGCTCCGACCCGGTCATCGCCGCCCAGATCGCCCGGTTTGCCGGCCTGTCCCGGCGCTGGGAGTGGAGGCACTACTCCTACGACCGGCCAGATCTCACACTCGATGTAGCCCCGCCCGCGGGCATTGAACTGCGGGAGGTCGCGGCGGTGATCGCCTCGGTCGGGCACGTCCCGGTCGCCCCCGGGACGGATCGAGTTCGCTTCCGCTACCTCCAGGTGGACGCGTCCCGCGACAGCCGGCTGATCCTCGGGCGTCTCGGGTTCGTTGCGCTTGCCACCACGACCCCCTTCACACACCCGGGCGGGACCGGCCGACCGTCGAGCGACGGCCAGCGGCGCGGGCACGTTCCACCGAGGTCCGACCGGCTGCGGGTCGACAGCGCGACCGGTGGTTCGCCGAGCGCCCGGCGCGCCGCCTACAGCCGATGGGACCTACGCGGTGGGCCGTGCCTCGGGAGGAAGCACGCCCCACTCGATGAGCTGGTCGGTGAGCTCGCCCGGGGTCATGTCGTAGATGATCGACAGCGACCGCAGGTCCTCGGCGCGGATCGAGAGCACCTTGCCGTTGTAGTCACCGCGCTGGCTTTGGATGGCGGCGGCATACCGGGCCAGCGGGCCGACCTTGTCCGCAGGCAGCTGCTGTAGCCGCTCCAGGTTGATGACGATCTTCGTGGCAGGCTCGGAGCCGGACGGAACGCGGCCCTCGGGCAGCAGCTCGGCAACGGGCACGCCGTAGAAGTCGGCCAGTTCGGCCAGCTTCTGCACGGTGACCGCGCGGTCGCCGCGCTCGTAGGAGCCCACCACGACCGCCTTCCAGCGACCGCCCGACTTCTGCTCGACCCCGTGCAGCGACAACCCCTGCTGCTGCCGGATGGCCCGGAGCTTGCCGCCGAGCGCCTTGGCGTAGTCGCCCATCTGGCGACCTCCTCACTTGCTGGTTCATCGGCCGCGGGACCGAATTCATACCGGTGGTGCGGGTGCCTTCCGACGCGTAGCTGCGCGCCGGCTCCCGTCCCGAGGTGGTGCCCCCCGCTACCGCGGCCACCCTGGGAGCAATCAATCGATACGGAGAGTAATCATGCGCGCGAGTGGCCGATCGGTCAAGTTGGCTGCCCCCTCCCGGGGCCGTAGAGCGTGGAGACCACTCGAACGGCTGATCGAGGGTCCCCCGCCAGGCGTTACGTCCCGCAGGGCGCGTCGCCGCCTTCTCCCATCGTGACAGTTCGCTCCCGGCCCTGTTGTCGGCTGCGGGTGAAGTGTGCAGCGGCGGATCGCACGCGGTGTGACGCTGGCGATGCCGGGGCGCCGGAGGGCGGGTCCGCCGGGGTACCGCTGGTAGCGTTTTGGGGACCGGCTTTCCTTTAAGACCCGTCCCGTGAGGCGGGGAAGGAGTGACTCGTGGCGGATGACCGCCGCGGGGACCCGGCAGGCGCGACCTCTCCCGCGCGGGAGTTGCTGAGCGCTGCCGACGTCACCCGCACCATCGCGCGCATCGCGCACCAGATCATCGAGAAGACCGCGGGTGCCAGCGGAGTCGTGCTGATCGGCATCCCCACCCGCGGCGCTGTGCTGGCCCAGCGGCTGGCGGACGCGATCGCCGAGTTCGAGGGCAGCGCGCCGCCGGTCGGCTCCGTCGACCCGACGCTCTATCGGGACGACCTGCGTCGCCGTCCGGCCCGTGCACTGGAGGACACCGCCGTGCCCGACGGCGGCCTGGACGACGCGCTGGTGGTGCTCGTCGACGACGTGCTGATGTCCGGGCGCACCGTCAGAGCCGCACTCGACGCCCTGTCCGACCACGGCCGTCCACGAGCGGTGCAGCTCGCCGTGCTGGTCGACCGCGGACACCGGGAACTGCCCATCCGCGCCGACGACGTGGGGAAGAACGTGCCGACTGCTCGTGACGAGCAGATCCTCGTGCTGCTGAGCGAGATCGACGGCAGCGATGGCGTCCGGCTGCGGCGCTCGGGAGAGGACGGATGAAACACCTGCTCTCGGTCACCGACCTCGACGCCGCCACGGCGACGGGTCTGCTGGACACCGCCGACCGGCTCAAGCAGGCACTACTGGGCCGCGAGGTCCGCAAGCTGCCGACCCTGCGCGGCCGCACCGTGATCACCATGTTCTACGAGGACTCCACGCGCACCCGCGTGTCGTTCGAGATCGCGGGCAAGTGGATGAGCGCCGACACCGTCAACGTCAGCGCGAAGGGCTCCTCGGTGTCCAAGGGAGAGTCGCTGCGCGACACGTCGCTGACTCTCTCGGCGATGGGCGCCGACTGCGTGATAGTCCGCCATCCCGCCTCCGGTGCGGCACACCGTCTCGCGGGTTGGATCGACCGTGACCGTGCGACCACCGGCACGCACACCTCGATCGTCAACGCGGGCGACGGCACGCATGAGCACCCGACGCAGGCGCTGCTGGACGCGGCAACGCTGCGGGACCGGCTCGGTGGGATCGCCGGGCGCCGGATCGGGATCGTCGGGGACGTGCTGCACAGCCGCGTCGCCCGCTCGAACGTCTTCCTGCTCGCCACGCTGGGCGCCGAGGTGGTGCTCGTGGCGCCGCCCACGCTGCTGCCCGTCGGCGTCGACCAGTGGCCGGCCCGTGTCGGCACCGAGCTCGACGCCGAGCTCCCGGCACTGGACGCGGTGATGATGCTGCGTGTGCAGGCAGAACGGATGCATGGCTCGTTCTTCCCGTCCGCCCGCGAGTACGCGATCGGCTACGGCCTGTCCGCCGAGCGCGCCGCACTGCTGCCCGAACACGCTGTGGTGCTGCACCCCGGCCCGATGGTGCGCGGCATGGAGATCGCGCCGAGCGTGGCCGACAGCGCATCGGCCGCGATCCTGGCGCAGGTGTCCAACGGCGTGCACGTCCGGATGGCCGTCCTCTACCACCTCCTGGCAGGAGCACCCGAGTGAACGCACCAGACCGGACCGCAGGGACGACCAGTGCCGACCTGCTGATCACGAACGCTCGGCCGTACGGCGAGGACGCGGTCGACCTGCTCGTGCGGGACGGGGTCGTCATCGAGATCGGCCGCGGGCTCGCCTGCCCCGACGGGATCGAGACGCTGGACGCGGGCGGCCACGTCCTGCTGCCAGGTTTCGTCGACCTGCACACCCACCTGCGGGAGCCCGGCGGCGAGGAGTCCGAGGACATCGCAACGGGGTCCGCCGCGGCCGCTCTCGGCGGCTACACGGCCGTCTTCGCGATGCCGAACACCGACCCGGTTGCCGACACGGCCGTCGTCGTCGAGCACGTGCGCCGCCGCGGCGAGGAGGTCGGGCTGGTCGACGTGCACGCGGTCGGCGCGGTGACCGTGGGGCTCGGTGGCCTGCAGATGGCCGAGCTCGGCACGATGGCGCGCTCGCGCGCCCAGGTACGGATGTTCAGCGACGACGGCCGCTGCGTGCACGACCCGCTGATCATGCGCCGCGCGCTCGAGTACGCGTCCGCGCTCGACGTCGTGATCGCCCAGCACGCCGAGGACCACCGGCTGACGGCCGGCGCGCAGGCGCACGAGGGCGTCGTCGCATCCCGGCTCGGGCTCGCGGGGTGGCCCGCCACCGCGGAGGAGACGATCGTCGCCCGCGACTGCGCGCTCGCCCGGGAGGCCGGGGGTGCGCTGCACGTCTGCCACGTCTCGTCGACACGCACCATCGACGTGCTGCGCGCGGCCAAGGCGGCGGGCGTGCGGGTGAGCGCCGAGGTCACCCCGCACCATCTGCTGCTCACCGACGCGGCGCTCACCAGCTACGACCCGGTGCACAAGGTCAACCCGCCGTTGCGCACCGGGGCCGACACCCGAGCGATGCGCGAGGCGCTCGCCGAGGGCGTCATCGACGTCGTCGCGACCGACCACGCCCCGCACGCGACCCAGTACAAGGACACCGAGTGGGCCGCGGCCCGGCCCGGCATGCTGGGGCTGCAGACGGCCCTCTCGGTGGTGGTGCTCGCTGTGGTCGAGCCGGGGTTGCTGGACTGGCGCGGCGTGGCGCGCGTGCTGTCGGAGCGGCCGGCGGAGATCGCCGGGCTGCCCGATCACGGCCGCCCGATCGCTGCGGGCGAGCCGGCGAACTTCGCGCTCGTCGACCCCGACGGGGTCTGGAGGGTGCGCGGCGCCACGCTGGCGAGCAGGGCGTCCAACACACCTTATGAGGGCATGCGGCTGCCGGCGACGGTGGTCGCGACGGTGCTGCGCGGCCGGCTCACCACGCGAAGCGGACGCGTAGCGGGCATCGACGCGGCGTGGAGCGGACGCGAGGCGAACATCGACGCGGCGTGGAGCGGGCGGGGAGCCCCCGTCGGCGCCCGGCGGAACGGAGAGCACCAATGAGCGACGAAGCCCTACTCGTTCTCGAGGACGGCCGGATCTTCCGCGGGGCGGCGTACGGCGCGCGCGGCGAGGGACTCGGCGAGGCCGTGTTCACCACCGGCATGACCGGCTACCAGGAGACGCTGACCGACCCGTCCTACCACCGCCAGA
>JAODNO010000191.1 GCA_025465235.1 Pseudonocardia sp. | reverse complement strand
CCGGGACGTGCTCCATCCGGGCCATTTCGCTGGCCGGATCGAGCGCTTGTGCGCCGATCAGCCTCGAAGCGGACGGTTTGACCGGACTGGCGGCGACCCGTATGCGCACGATGTCCCTGCCCTTCGCTGTCGCTGTTTGCGGTCGGATGACCTGACAGCGACACTGCGCCCTCGGCGGCGGGGCACTCGTTCTGCGCGGCTGGCTCCCTGGCGTGCGCGGCGACCACGCGGGCGAGCTCGAGGCGGGAGTTGACGCCCAGCTTGGTGAACGCATGACGGAGGTGGCTGTTCACCGTGTGCGGCGAGACGAACAGCCGCACGGCCGTCTCGCGGTTCGTGAGCCCCGCAGCGATGAGGCGAACCACGGCGAGCTCGGAGTCGGTGAGCGCGGCCCACCCGGCGCTCGGGCGCGCGCTGGTCACCAGTCGGCGGCGGACCCCGTTGGCCCGCAGCCGCCCGCGCACCCGGCTCGCGTCCCAGGTCGCACCCGCCTCGGTGTACTGGACGAGCGCGCGACCGAGGGAGTCCAGTCCCGCCGCCGGGGCACCGGTGCGCAGCTGTCCGACCCCCAGGTCCTCCAGCGCCGAGGCGAGGGCCATGGGGCGCGGGCCTGCCTCGAAGAGTAGGCAGGCCTCGGCGAGCGGTGCCGGGTCGGAGTCGAGCAGACCGCGGGCGTGCGCGGCCGCCGCGCGCACCGAGCCGATCCCCGGGTTGCGCCGCGCCCGCTCCTCCGCCGAGGCGACCGTGTCGGCAGCGAGCCGCGCATCGCCGGCGGCGAGCGCGATCCGGACGAGCTGCGGGTCGTCGGTGACGTCGACCGGGTAGAGCTGGGCGCCGCCTCCGGCGGAAGCGAGCCCGGCTGCGTCGAGCATCGCGCGGGCATCCGCCGGATTGCCGTCCGCCATCGCCCCGAGCGCGAGCAGCCAGCCGCCCTGTCCACGGTTGGCCGGGGTGCCATCTGCCACCATCGCGCGTGCCAGTGCCGCCGTCTCGCGTTTCTTTGGCTCGTCACCGGTATGGATCGCAACCCGCCCGAGGGCGACGACGCCCGCCGCATACAGCGCGCCGACCACCGGCCCATCGCCGGCTGCGTCGAAGCGGCCCCCGAGCGCGGCTGCCGCGTCGGCCAGGCGACCCATCTGGAACAGCAGCCGCCCGCGCCAGGTCTCGAAGAAGTCCAGCGCGAACGCCTGCCGCTCCCGGTTCGCGGCGGCAATACCCGATGAGATCAGCTCGAGCGACTCCTCGAAGCGGTCCAGCACGGCGAGCAGCTCGCAGCGCCACTTCCGAGCGACCCACTCGCGGGTTTCCTCACCGGGGCCGAACCCGTCGCGCATCGCCTGCTCGTGGACCGCGAGCGCGTCCTCGAAGTCGCCGTCGACGTACCGCAGCACCCCCTCGACCAGCCCGAAGATCGAGCGCGCCGCCTGGTCTCCCGCGCGTTCGATCGTCGCTCGAGCCAGCTGGAGCTGCTGGGTTGCCTCCCTCGGCCGCCCGGCCTGGACCAGGTTGTAAGCCAGGCGCGCCAGGTGCTGGGCGCGGACTTCGTCGGACAGATCGCGCAGCGCGAGGGCTCGCCGCCCCGCCTCCGCGCGCACGTCCGGCGACAGGGCGAACATGCTGGCCAGGCTCAGGCACACCGCCGCCTCCTCAGCCGCCGGTACGACATTCCGCAGATGCTTGCGCGCGAACGCCTGGGCGTCGTCGGCCTTGCCAGCGGCGTGCAGCAGGATCGTGGTGGTCGCGACCAGCGCACCGGCGGCGTGGTGACCAGCGGGAATCAGGTCCAGGGCGCGACAGCTCAGTTCGGCCGCCGCCGCCGGATCACGCGGGCCGAGCGCGTCGGCGGCGTCCTTGAGCAAGCCGACCGCTACCTCGTCACCCGGCTCGGCGCTGGTGGCCAGCTGCGCGGCGACCTCGACCGGGATCGCCCCGGCCGCGAGCAGGACATCGACGGCCTGCCGGTCGAGCGCCCGGCGCCCGGACACCGTCGTGCTCTCCCGAACGGCCTCCCGGATGATGTCGTGGCGAAAGCCGAGCCGGTCGGCGCGCTCCGCGAACACGCCAGCCTCGATCAGCTGCTCGACCGGGGTGAGCAGCGACGTTGCCGGAGCCCCCAACGTCGACGCGAGCTGCCCGACGGTGAAGCCGCGACCGAGCGAGGCGGCCGCGACGGCGAGCTGGCGGGCGGATTCCGACAGGCGGGCGAGCCGGTCGCGCATCCCGGCGGCAACCCGCTTGGGCAACCGCGCGTCCACCAGCCTTGCCACCCCGTCCTCGATCCGCACCAGTCGCTCCTCACGCAGCCCGCGCAGCAGCTCGACGAGGAAGAACGGGTTGCCGGCCGCGTCCGCCGCCAACTCGAGCAGCGCCCGGTCGGGGCTCGCCCGCACGACCTCCGAGGTGAGCTCGGCGACGGCGGCCGGCGTGAGCGGTTCGAGGGTGATCCGCCGCGCTCCCCGCGACGCGAGCTGCTCGACCACGTCGGCCAGCGCGCTGCCGGGCTGACTGGGGCGAGCGGCCAGGATCCAGGCGACCGGGACCGACTCGAGCCGGGCCGGCAGCGCGCGCAACGCGGCCAGGGTGCCGCTGTCCGCCCATTGCAGGTCGTCCAGGCACACCACCAGCGGCGCCACCGCCGCCGCGCCCTCCAACAACGACTCCAGATCCTGCACCAGCCAATAGCGCTGCTCAGGACCGCCGCGGGCGGCCGGTAGCGCGGCACGATCGAGCAGTGGCGCCGCCCCGTCGAACAGCGCCCGCAGCAGCGGCGCGAGCTCGACGACGGCCTCGGACGGGTCGGCCTCGCCCAGGCCCACCCGTGCTGACATACGACCCGCCAGCCGCACCGCCTCGGCGAGCAGGCGGCTCTTCCCGATCCCCGGGCTGCCCTCGATCACCACGACCACGCCCGTGCCCGAACGCAGCGAGCGCAGCACCTCGCGCAGGACGGTCAACTCCGGATCACGTCCCTGCAGCGCCGTGGTCGTGGTCGTGGTCGCCGCCATACCCGAGAGCCTGGCACGTTCGCCCGACTATCCCACCCGAGGGATCGCACGTTCATGCGGTGCCCGAGGGGCCGGCGCGGCGGGACGCTCCCACTGCCTGGACACCGCCAGCGAACTCAGTAGGGAGCACGCCATGACCAGCGCTCAGCAGAGCTTGCGCGGCCGGACCGCCCTGGTCACCGGCGCCACCTCCGGCATCGGGCGCGCCACCGCCATCCAGCTGGCCCGGGAAGGCGCCGAGGTCATCGTGCACGGCCGCGATGCGAGCCGGGGCGAGCAGGTCGTCGCCGAGATCACGCGGGCGCTCGGAAAGGCGCGCTTCATCGCGGCCGACCTGTCCGACCCGACCGAGATCCGCCGCCTCGCCGACGAGGCCAGCGAGGTCGACGTGCTGGTCAACAACGCCGGGTTCTCCTGGTTCGGGCCCACCGCGGACCTCGACGTCGCCACCTACGACGCGCTGTTCGACAGCAACGTGCGGGCGGCGTACTTCCTGGTCGCGGCGCTGGCGCCCAGGATGGCGGCTGGCGGCGGCGGGAGCATCGTCAACGTCGCCAGCATGGTGGCGACCGTCGGGATTGCCGGCGCCGCCGCGTACGGGGGTACGAAGGCGACGCTCGCGGCCATGACCCGCTCCTGGGCGGCCGAGTTCAGCCCGCGCGGGGTGCGGGTCAACACGGTCGCGCCGGGCCCGGTGTACACCGCCGCCGATCCGGCCCGCATCGAGGCCCTCGGGGCCACCACACTGCTCGGTCGGGCGGCGCGGGCCGACGAGATCGCCCAGGTGATCACGTTCCTCGCCTCGCCCGCCTCGGCCTACGTCACCGGCGCCACCATCGCCGCCGACGGCGGCCGGACCGCCGTCTGACCGGCGATTGCCTGCACCCGGACGGCGGACGTACGGCCGTCGAAGCCGCAGTCCGGCCCACCACCCGAAGGCAAGACGCTGATTCAGGGAGAAGACCCACAATGACCGACCACACGCACGACACCGCCCCCACTCAGTTCGTCGAGGCCAGCGGCATCCGTTTCGCCTACCGGCGCTTCGGTAACCCGGATGCCAGCCGGTACCCGATCGTGTTCTTCCAGCACTTCATCGGCAACCTCGACGACCACGACCCGGCGATCGGCGACGGCTTCGCCACCGACCGAGAGGTCATCCTGTTCAACAACACGGGAGTGGCCTCCTCCAGCGGCCTGGTCCCGGACACCATCGAACAGATGGCCACCGACGCCGGGGCGTTCATCGACGCCCTGGGTGTGACCAGCGCGGACCTGGTCGGCCACTCGATGGGCGGCCTGGTCGCCCAGCAGGTCGCCCTCCAGCGGCCGGACCTGGTCCGGAAGCTGGTCCTGGTGGGCACCGGCCCGCGTGGCGGGGTGGGCATCGGCGAGATGCCAGCGGAGACAGCCGCGCTGTT
>JAODNO010000157.1 GCA_025465235.1 Pseudonocardia sp. | reverse complement strand
CGGCTGGCCCGCATCCCGGAGCAGCGCTCCACCACCACCCGCTCGGGGAGCGCCCCGATCGGCGAACGCATGTAAAACGAGGCCGACGACGCCGTGCTGCACGCCGTAGCCGAGGTCGCGAAGGCCCGTGACCTGCCGCTCGCGCATGTGGCACTGGCGTGGATGCTTCACAATGAAGCAGTGACCGCACCTATCGTAGGGGCCACCAAGCCGGGGCACGTCGAGGACGCGGTGGCCGCAGTGGTCGTCACGCTGTCCGTCGACGAGATCGCGGCGCTCGAGGCGCCCTACGTGCCGCACCCCGTCCTCGGCCACCAGTAGTCGCCGAGCGCGCGACATGGACACATCACGCTGTTCTGCTGCCGTCGGGAACGGCCACACGTATCCATGTCGCGGGCGGGGGTGGCGGTGACGGCTCGGGCGGTCGTCATCGGCGCGCCCTCGTCCGGGAGCGGCAAGACGACCGTCGCCACAGGGCTGATGGCCGCACTGCGCCGGCGCGGGACGACCGTGGCCCCGTTCAAGGTCGGCCCGGACTACATCGACCCCGGGTACCACACGCTCGCCACCGGGCGGCCGGGGCGGAACCTGGACCCCGTCCTCGTCGGGGTGGACCGCATCGCGCCGCTCGCGCGCCACGGTGCGGCCGGCGCCGAGGTCGCCGTCGTCGAAGGGGTGATGGGCCTCTTCGACGGTCGCCTCGCCGACGGTCACGGCTCGACGGCGCAGGTGGCGGGCCTGCTCGGGGCGCCGGTGGTGCTGGTGGTGGACTGCCGTGGGCAGTCGCGCAGCCTGGCGGCGTTGCTGCACGGGTTCCGGTCGTTCGACCCGTCCGTGCGGCTCGCCGGGGTCGTCCTCAACCGGGTGGGCAGCGCGCGGCACGAGGCGGTGCTCCGCGCGGCAGCCGACGAGGCCGGGCTACCGGTGCTGGGGGCGTTGCCCCGGCACGACGCGCTGGCCGTGCCGTCGCGGCACCTCGGGCTGGTCACGGCCGCCGAGCACGGGCCCGCAGCGGTCGCGGCAGTGAACGCGATGGCCGAGCTTGCGGCCACCCACGTTGATCTGGACGCCGTGCTGCGGCTCGCCGAGCCGCTGCCGCCGGGGCCGGCCTGGTCGGCCGCTGACGCGGCCCGTGCGCGGATACGAGTGCCTGAGCACTCGTATCCGCGCACGGCCGTGTTCGGCGGCCCCGCGTTCACCTTCGGCTACGCCGAGCACGTGGAGCTGCTGGCGGCGGCAGGTGCGGAGGTCGTGGTCGTGGACCCGCTGCGGGACGAGGCCCTGCCCGACGGGAGCGCTGCCCTGGTGCTCCCGGGCGGCTTCCCGGAGGAGCACGTCGCGGCGCTGGGCGCGAACGAGCCGCTGCGGGGCGCGGTCGCTGCGCTCGCCGCCTCCGGAGCGCCCGTGCACGCCGAGTGCGGCGGCCTGCTCTACCTCTGCGAGTCACTCGACGGTGCGCCCATGTGCGGCGTTCTCCCGGCCACGGCTGCGATGACCGGGCGGCTCACGCTCGGGTACCGCGACGCCGTCGCGCTGGAGGGCTCGTCGCTGTTCCCGGCAGGCGCCCGGGTGGCGGGCCACGAGTTCCACCGGTGCGCCGTCGTCCCCCGGGCCGGTGCCCCAACGCTCGGGGCTGCGCCGGCGTGGGGCTGGCGCAGCGGCGAGCCGGAGGGCATGGTCACCGAGGGGTGGGTGGCCGGCGGGGTACATGCCTCTTTCCTGCACACGCACCCGGCGGGCGACCCGGAGGCCGTGTCACGTTTCGTGGCAGCAGCAGCGGAGAAGCCGGGCAAGCGCTCCTCTGACCCCTCCGCAACTTCTACGAGGCGGGTTCCGCCGCGACCTGGATGAGGACCTTGCCCGGGACTCCGTCCTCCACGGCCCGGTGCGCCTCCGCAGCCTGCTCGAGGGTGAAGTGGTGGAGCGGAAGACCTGTTGCCTCGCCCACGGAGAGGGCGCCGTCGGTGATCGCGGCGTTGATGTCCTCGGCGGCGGCGGTGATGTTCTCCCAGCCCACGGTGTAGAGCAGGACGAACTGGTACCGGGTGTTGAGCCCCATGTTCCTGCGGACGTCGACGGTGAAGGGTGCGTTGCCGTCGTTGGCGTAGATCGAGATCGTGCCGCGCGGGCGCAGGACCTGGAGATCGAGTTCGGCGTTGCGCCCGATCGCGACCTCGACGACGAGATTCACACCCTCGGGAGCGATGCCGCGGATCTGCGACGCCGCGTCGGCGTCCGTGTAGTTGACGACGTGATGCGCCCCCGCAGCCGTCGCGTAGGCGGCCTTAGCGGGGCTGCTGACTGTCGTGATCACCGTTGCTCCGGCCCACCCGGCGAGCTGGATGGCCGCGTGCCCGACCGCGCCGGCGCCGCCTGCCACCAGCACCACCGTGCCGTCGAGAGCCCCCGGCTGCAGGCGCGTCGGTCCACCCTCCGCGACCGTGAGAGCGCGATGGGCGGTGACGGCGGGCACGCCGATGCTGGCGCCCAGGTCGAAGTCGGCGCCAGCCGGGAGGGGAAAGACGCGCTCGGCCGGCACGACGGTGTACTCCTGTGCCGTACCGCTGGTCGGCCGCTCGTGCGCGGCGAGCATGACCCAAACGCGATCACCTACCGCGACGCCGTCCACCCCTGGCCCGACGGCGTCGACGATCCCGGCGCCGTCCTGGTTGGGCACGCGCTCGATCGGATCGGGCTCGCCCCCCAAGACGCCGCTGCGGGTTTTCCAGTCCGTCGGGTTGACCCCGGAGACGATGACCTTGATCCGCACCTCACCCGCACCGGGCTCGGGTATCTCGCGGTCGACGAGACGGAGCACGGAGGCTTCGCCGGGCCGGTCGTAGATGATCGCCTTCATGGTGGTGGGCCTCTCAGGTCATGGATCCGGGGCGGCATCGGCCCGGTGTGTCAGTCGCGGCGGCGCCGGACGACCGCGCGGGTTCGGCCGGAGCGCCGGCGTGGCCTGCCCGATGTCCGAGGTGATCTACCGTCGCCACGCAGGGTGCCGACGGTAGATCACGTCCTCCAGTCGTACCCGCCGGTGGGATTACCGTGGGACGTACCCGGCGAACCCGTCGGGGCGGGCCCACATGATCCGACGCGGGGAGGTGCGCGGCGTGATCGGGACGACGGCGCGTGCCAGGAACGGCGACATCGAGCTCGCCTTCGAGCGGGCCGGTCCGGCCGGTGGTGAGCCGCTCCTGCTGATCATGGGCCTGGGCATGACCGTCGCCATCGAGCACCCGCACCGCGTGCGGTCGTTGACCTCGGTGATGTCGACCCCGTCGCCCAGGATCGGACGCCCGACGCTCGGGGCCGCCGCCGCTCTCGCCGCGCGGCCGGGACGCACGGCGGAGGAGGCGGCACAGCGGGTGGTGGAGACGTTTCGCGTCATCGGCTCCCCGGGCTACCCGCTCGACGAGGACTGGCTACGCGACTACGCCAGGCGCGCCTTCGCCCGCAGTACGGACCCCACCGGAACCCGCCGCCAGCTCGCGGCGATCAACGCCTCGCCGAGCCGGGTGGCCGGACTAAGCACCGTGCGAGTGCCGACGCTGGTGGTGCACGGCGAGGCCGACCCGCTCGTCAGGCCGGAGGCCGGACGAGCCACGGCGGCAGCAGTTCCGGGTGCCCGGCTCGTCACCTACCCGGGGATGGGCCACAACCTGCCGCGCGAGCTCTGGCCGTCGATCGTGCGGCAGGTAGCGGCGGTGGTGCGCTGAGCTCGGCCGGGTTCACCCACCCCGGCCGAGCTGGTGCACCACCGACGCCGTGCTCGTGTAGAGCTCGCGGTACAGCCCGTACAGCCGGTGATAGGAGGCGGCGAGCGCGGGCTGCGGCATGATCTCCGCGCGCACCGGGTTCCACACGTCGATCGAGGGTGCGGCCACCAGTCCCGCGGCGAGGAAGGCAGCGCCGAAGCTCGCCCCGATGGTGACGGTCGGTATCTGCTGCGGCAGTCCGGTCACGTCCGAGACGATCTGCGTCCAGAGAGCCCCCCGCACGCCGCCCCCGACGGCGACGACCCGGTCGATCTGCCCGCCCGCCTCCCGGAAGAACTCGACGTTGTGCCGTACGGCCAGGGCCGTGGCCTCCAGCGCCGCCCGGTACAGGTCGCCCGCGGTGTGCTCGAGTGTCAGCCCCACGATCACGCCCCGCGCCTCGGGGTCGGCCACGGGCGTCCGTTCCCCGGCGAAGTAGGGAAGCATCAGCAGCCCGCGTGCGCCTGGGCCCGAACGCTCGGCGGCGTCCAGGAGCGTGGTGTAGTCCGGTGAGCCGGCGAGGCGGCGCAGCCAGGCTGTGATGGCCCCGGACGTCGCCATTCCCCCGGCGAGGTTGCGCGTCCCGGGAAGGGCACCGACGGTGCTCCACAGGACCGGGGAGGTACGGCGCTGCGCCACCGTGTTGATGAGGAACAGCGTGGTTCCATACATCAGCATCAGGTCGCCGACCCTGTGCGCGCCCACGCTGACCGCTTCGGACCAGGCGTCGATCGTGCCCGTGATGACCGGGGTTCCGACGCGCAACCCGGTGACGGCTGCGGCCTCGGCGGTCACCGTGCCCGCGGCCTCGCCCGGCCACTGCAGCGCGGGTAGCTCCAGGTCCGGGGCGATGGCGCGCACCCACGGCTCGTACCACGCGTGTGCCTCGGTGTCGTACATCGGCGAGCACTGGCTGGCCGAGTGATGGTCGAGCACGTACGCGCCGGTCAGCTGGTGGGCGAGCCAGGAGCTGGGCATGAACAACCGGCGCACCCGTGCGAACGTCTCGGGCTCGTTCTCGGCGATCCACAGCAGCTTGGGCCCTGCCGCCTGAGTGGACAGTGCGGAGCCGCCACGATCGAGGATGTCCTGCGCGCCCAGTTCGCCCTCCAGTCGCCGGATCTGCGCGGTCGCCCGCACGTCGACGCCATAGAGGATCGCCGGCCGCAGGGGCGTGCCGCCGGCGTCGGTGACCGCGACGCACGGCCCCATGCCGCTGACGCCCACCGCGGTGACGTCGACGTCCCGCCCGGCGAGCAGCTCCCGGGTCAGCAGCACGAACTCGCTCCACCACAGGCCCGCGTCCATCTCGAACCAGCCCGGCTGCGGGCACGACACCTCGTGCTCCCGGACGGCGGACGCCAGGATCGACCCGTCGAGGGTGACGAGGACGGCCTTGCTGCTGGAGGTGCCGATGTCGACACCGAGCACGACCCCGGTCACGGCGTCTCGGGGAGCGGGACGTCGCCGCACAGGTGGACCGTCACGCCGAGTCGGGCGAACAGCGCCGCCTTCGCCAGCAGCGCCCGGTCGGCCGTCTCGGCGTCGGGCGCGTAGGCGACCTGAGCGTGGTTGGCCTTGTGCCGGGCCATGAACTGGTTGCGCGTGATGCCGTGCAGCACCACGTGCATGATCGGCCACTCCGGGTTGGTCGCCGCCCAGCGGCGCTGCGTCTCCTCCTCCGGCAGTTCGACAGCTGTCGCCCGGCCGATGTCCAGGTGCAGTCCGCCCTCGGCGATGTACACGCGCGACCAGACGATCTCACCCGGCTTGGAGACGCCTCTGATGGTGCTGCCTCCGGCGGGGAAGAACACCGGGCTCTGGCGCCAGCCGACCGCATCGGCGTAGCCGTTTCGAAGGTGTGAGGGCGGCACCGACCCGGAGATCTCGAACACCCACACGAACTCGTCGTCGAACTGCTCGCCCCAGCGGACGTCGTGCAGCGTCGTGGCCGGATCCAGCCCCATCGCCGACCACACGCGGTTGGTCAGCAGCGCGTCGACGGCCACGCCCTCGTCGGCCTCGTTGAAGTGGGGGAGTGCGCGGCCCTCCCACAGCACGCGACTCCCGTCGCGGCTGGTGACCGGAGGCCGCTCGATGTTGTTGAGCAGGCCCTCGGCCAGGTCCGACGCCGGCACCAGGTCCTTGAGCCCCTGCTGGTACTGGATCCCCACGGCGTCCAGCCCGAAGTCGTCGCTGATCCGCAGCGCGGCGATGTACATCTTGTACTGCCAGCTGAGCTGGGCCTCGGTGAGCTCGGTGGCCTCGTCCGTGCCGGTCACGAAGCGCATGCCCCGCTCCGCCAGCCAGCTCCCCACCGCAGCCGCGTCCTCGTCGGACACCCGGAGCATCTCCGCGTACAGGGCGCTCTGCGAGAGCCGCTCCTTGAAGATGCCGAGCGGGTTGAGCAGCTCGTCGTCGATGATCGCGTTGTACATCCCCATGCAGCCCTCGTCGAAGACGCCGATGATCGCCTTCTCGGTCTGCAGCTGGTCGGCCAGCGCCTCGCCCAGTTCCTTCTCGGGGATGGCGGGCAGCGCAGGCAGCGGACGGACGTGGCTCGCGTCGTGCTCGATCCGGCCCGTCTCGACCCAGCTCCGCAGCCCGTCGCGGAACCAGGAGTCGGTGAAGTCGACGCTCCAGAGCGTGGAGTACGGCGTGCCCATCTTCGTCAGGCCCGCATTCAGTCCCAGCAGCCCGACCAGGCCGGGCCAGTCGCCCGCGAAGTTGGCGACGGTGAGGACCGGGCCGCGGTGCGTGCGCAGGCCTGCGAGCACGTGGTGGCTGTACTGCCAGACGGCCTCGGCCA
>JAODNO010000265.1 GCA_025465235.1 Pseudonocardia sp. | reverse complement strand
GGAGCTGCAGGGCAAGGGCGCGCCACTGGGGTGGGCGCCGGTGCAGGTCCCGGTCGTCGCGGAGATCACCGCTGTCTCGCTGCCCTGCCTGTCCAACAACCCCGCCGGGGCTCTGCTGCTGCAGGACTTCCTCCTCAGCGCCGACGGCGCGCAACCGATCTTCGTCCAGGAAGGCCGGACACCCAGCAACAGCGCGCTCGCCCAGCAGACGCTCGGCGGCCAGAAGATCGAGCCGGTGAAGGTGGACGTCGCCGAGGTCGCCGCCGAGTACAAGGACTGGGCGGCGCTGTGGGACGAGGTCATCCGAGGCGGGACGCAGGGATGACCCAACTCCTCGACGCACCCCCGGCCGGGAGTCCGTCGCCCTCCGTACAGGCGAAGCGCACGCGTCGGCCCACGCTGCTCTACCTGCTCGGCGCGGTGACGGTCGCCCTGCTCGCCTACCTGGTGCTCTCCCCGCTCGTCTACCTCACCTGGCGCGGCCTGACGACCGGGGAGGGGCTCAGCCTCGCCAACATCGCGTCCGCCTACAGCGTGAGCGGCACACCGGAGATGCTGTTCAACTCCTTCGTGTTCGCGATCGGTTCCGCCGCGGTCAGCACGATCTCTGGCACGGCGCTGGCGTTCTTCTGCGTCCGCTCCAACGCGCCGTTCAAGCCGCTCCTCTACGCGGCCTCGATCGTGCCGCTGATCGTGCCGGGCATCCTGTTCACGATCGCCTGGGTATTCCTGCTCAGCAAGGACGTCGGCGTCATCAACGTGGCGCTGCGCGGCATCGGGCTGGATTGGCTGCAGGTCGACGCGTTCTCGCTGCCCGGCATGATCCTCATCGACGGGATGCACCTCTCGCCGCTGGTGTTCCTGCTGATGTTCGCCGCGTTCAGGGCGACCGATCCGGCTTTGGAGGAGTCGGCGCTCATGAGCGGCGCCACCGTGCCGCAGACGATCCGCAGGATCACGCTGCCGCTGGTGCGACCTGCCCTGCTGGGCGCCATCCTGATCATGGTGGTACGCGGGCTGGAGTCCTTCGAGACGCCGGCGGTGCTCGGGATCCCCTCGGGCAACTGGGTCTTCACCTCGCGAATCTACGAGGCGCTGCACACCTATCCGATCCGCTACGACGTCGCGTCGATCTACTCGCTCAGCCTGCTGCTGCTGACCGTGCTGGGTCTGCTGCTGGTGCAGCGGGCGAACAGCCGCGGTGAGCGGTTCCAGACCATTTCAGGTAAGGGCTTCCGGCCGCGGCCGCTCGACCTCGGGGCGTGGCGCTGGCCCGTGTCGGTCGTCTTCGCCGTCTACTTCGTCGTGGTCGTCGTCCTGCCGGTCGCGATCCTCCTGTGGATGTCGCTGTTGCCCTTCTACCAGGCGCCGAGCGCCTCGGCGCTGAAGTCGGTGAGCTTCGCCAACTACGGGCGGATCCTCGAGACGAGCTCGATCCTGACCTCGGTGAGCAACTCCGCGATCCTCGCTGTCGTGAGCGCCACGGCGGTGATGCTCTTCATGAGCGTGGTGGCCTGGCTGGTCCTGAAGTCGCGGCTGCCCGGCAGGCGAATCCTCGAAACTCTGGCCAGCTTCCCGCTCGCGATGCCCGGGCTGGTGCTCGGCGTCGCGCTCATCTTCATCTACCTGCGCTCGCCGCTGCCGATCTACGGCACGCTCGTGATCCTCTTCATCGCCTACGTCACCCGTTACCTGCCATACGGGATCAGGTACGCGAGCTCCTCGCTCTCCCAGGTGAGCACGGAGCTCGAAGACTCGGCGCGGATGTCGGGAGCCACGTGGTGGGACACGTTCCGTCGGGTCGTGCTGCCCCTCATGGGCCCAGGGATCGTGGCCGGCTGGGTCTACATCGTCGTGGTGTCCGTCCGAGAGCTCTCCAGCTCGATCCTCCTCTACTCCCAGGGAACGCGAGTCCTCTCGGTCACGATCTGGGAGCTCTGGGAGAACGGCGAGACCGGCGTTCTCGCCGCCGTCGGCGTCGTGATGGTCGTCGTGCTCATGCTGCTCGTCGGAGCGGCCTACAGGTTGGGCGCCAAGATCGGCGTCCGGGAATTCTGACAGGACGGACACGAGCATGCTGCGCGTCGAGAACCTCGTGAAGGCCTACAAGGACGACTCGAAGCAGGGTCGGGTCCGCGCCGTGGACGACGTGAGCTTCACGGTCGAGGACGGGGAGTTCTTCACCCTGCTCGGACCGAGCGGGTGCGGTAAGACGACAACCCTCCGCTGCGTCGCGGGGCTGGAATGGCCCGACGGGGGGGAGATCGCGGTCGACGACCGCGTCCTGTTCTCCAGCGGGCGCAACATCGCCGTCGCGGCCAACGACCGCAACCTGGGCATGGTGTTCCAGAGCTACGCGATCTGGCCGCACATGAACGTCTTCGACAACGTGGCCTTCCCCCTCCGGGTGGGGAGCCGCCGCCGCACGCCGAAGCCGGTCGTGAGTGAGCGGGTCGAGCGGGCGCTCGCCGTCGTGGAGCTGGATCACCTCGCCGGGCGCTACGCCACCAAGCTCTCGGGTGGGCAGCAGCAGCGGCTGGCACTGGCGCGGGCGCTGGTCATCGAGCCCACCCTGCTCCTGCTCGACGAGCCACTCTCCAACCTCGACGCGAAGCTGCGCGAGTCGCTCCGGTTCGAGCTCAAGCGCCTGCAGCGCGACCAGGGCATCACCACGGTCTACGTGACGCACGACCAGGTCGAGGCGCTGTCGATGTCCAACACGATCGCGGTGATGCGGGACGGGCAGATCAGCCAGATCGGCAGCCCGTTCTCGGTGTACCTGCAACCGCAGAACACCTTTGTCGCCGACTTCGTCGGGTCGACGAACCTGCTCACCGGTGTCGTCGAGGCGCAGGAGGACGAGGGCTGGCGGATCCGTACCCAGGACGGGCCGGTCTTGGTGGACAAGGTCGTGGGGACCGCTGTGGGGGAGCCCTGCGTCGTGAGCATCCGCCCTGAGCACATCGAGATCCGCACCGACAGCAGCAGCACCGGAGGGCCCAACCTGTTCACGGGCGAGATCGGGACCCGGCTGTTCGCCGGGGAGTCGATGCAGTACCAGGTCCAACTCCCGCACGCGCAGCTCACGTGCCGGACCGCTGCTGCCCAGCGCCTCTCGACGGGCAAGCCGGTGAGCCTGTACCTGCCCCGCGAGTACTGCACCGCGCTGCCGCTTCCTGCCGCAGCCCCAACGGCCACCTGATCACCTGGAATGGAGCCATGCTGTGACGATCTCGTTCGGTGTCCGTGTACCGAACTCCGGTCCACTCGCCTCGGTCGCCAACATCGCCCGCGCCGCCACCGAGGCCGAGGCGCTCGGTTTCGACTCGATCTTCGTCCATGACCATGTGGTCTGGAGCTCCGAGATGCACCGCCACCACATCTCCTCCGGCTCCCACGAGGCGCTTGCCGCTGACCAGTCGGCGGACTTCTACGAGGCGATGACGACGGTCGGGTACCTGGCGGCCATCACGAAGCGGGTGCAGATCGGCGTCGCGTGCCTCGTGATGCCGACCCGCAACCCGATCTACGCCGCCAAGCAGGCCGCCCGTCATCCCCCTGATCCTCGGGCTGGTCCTCGGCCCGATGGTGGAGCGTTCGTTCCTGCAGACGCTGTCGACGTTCGGCGGGCTCGACGCCTTCGTGACCCGGCCCATCTCGCTGCTGCTGGTGGTGCTCACCGTCGCCGTGCTGGCGTTCGAGGTCATCAGCGGACGCCGGCAGGGCGCACCGGACCCGGGCCAGCGGGAGGCGGGGATCCGCAGCGCGGTGCGAGCGGTCTCGGTCATCATGTTGGCGGCGCTCGCAGCGCTCGCGGCTGCGGCGATCGCGCTCGCGACCGGTTTCGGCGAGGACGGCAGGCTGTTCCCGACCATTACCGCCTCGCTGTTGCTGGCGCTGACGGCGGCCTACCTGCTGATCGCCGGGGTCCCCTGGCTCCGGACGCGGCTGGGCGGGGTGATCGTCGACGGCGGCGGGATGGAGCAGATGATCAACGACACCGGAGCGGCCGCACGCCGCCTGGCCTCGGTTCCCGCAGAGCCGGGCATCCACGCCCCGGCCGCCCGTCCACCGGACCAGGACGGTGTCACGCAGGGCAGCGGCCCGACAGACCTGGGTCAAGGCGTGGCCGTGACCGACCCGGACAGGCATGCCGGGTCGGACGTCGACTCCGGGGTCGATGAGGCGGCCGCCGGCCCGCTGCTGCGCGACAGCATCCTGCTGCTGGTGGCGTTCGGGCTGGGCACGCTGCTGATCGGCCTCGCCCCGACGGTCCCGGTCGTTCTCGCGCTGTTGGTCCGGGTGGTCGGCCGCGAGGGCTGGCGGGTGACGGGCGCCCTCACCGTCGTGACCTGCGCGGTGCTGTATGCGCTGTTCGTGGTGCTGCTGAACGTGCCGCTCGAGGGCGGGCTCCTGCTGAGCTACTGAGCACGTCCGCTGGTCCGTCATGGGGAAGAAGGGGCAACGTGGCACAGGGAACGGGCGCGATGACCGGGCGGTACCGACCCGCGGCGGTGATCGGCATCGCCTGCGTGGGGGCCGCTGTCGCGACCACCGGGATCCAGGGGATCACTCCGGCGATTCCGGCGATCCAGGAGCAGTTCGCGCTCAGCACAGCGCAGGTCGGACTCATCACCAGCGGCTACCTGCTCCCCAGCATCTTCTCGGCGTTCCTCGCCGGGATGCTGGCCGACCGCATCGGGCTCCGCCCGGTCTTCGCCGCGTCGCTGCTGGTGTTCGGGTTGCCGGTCCCGGTCCTGTTCCTGTGGCAGTCGTTCGAGGCACTCATGGCCGTCCGGTTCGTGCAGGGTGCCGCCTTCGGCGCGGTGATGGCGCTGTCGGTCAGCATCATCGGCGGCGTCGCGCCGACCGGGGCCGCCGCGGCACGCGGGCAGAGCCGCCGGATCATCACGATGACCGTCGCCGAGGCGGTCTTCCCGATCGCGGGTGGCCTGCTGCTTGTTCTCGGCTGGCTCGCGCCCTTCGCCGTGCAGATCGTGGCGATTCCGGCTGCAGTGGCGGCGTGGGTGCTGCTGCCGCCGCTGCGCCGGGCGTCCGGCGGGACGGCGAAGGCACGGACGCGGGACGTCTTCGACGCACCCTCGATAGTCGGGGTGCAGGTCCTCGGCGCGCTGCGGTTCATCTTCAAGTTCTCGGTCCTGACCTACTATCCGCTCGTCGCGGCCGATGCGGGCCTCTCCGGGATCGCCATCGGGTTCGTGATGGGCGCGTCCGGGCTCATCGCCGCGGTCACGGCGGCGTTCACCGAACGCCTGGCCCGCCGCTGGTCCTCGGCCAAGCAGATCGGCGGCAGCCTGGGCGTTGCCGCCCTCTCCGTCGCGGTGATGGCCGTCGCGGTCGACCCGATGCTGGCAGTCGTGGCGATCGTCCTGTTCGGGCTGCAGGACGGCGTGTACGGGGTCGCACACAACGTACTGGTCACCGAGCTGTCGCCGCCGGGCGCGCGGTCGGCCTACGTCGGGGTCACCGGGACCGTTCGCAACGTGGGCAAGTTCATCGCTCCCCTCTCGTTCGGGGCGGTGACGCTCGTGCTGACGGTCTCGCAGGCCTTCCTCGTGCTGGTCGGCGTCGGCGCGGTGTCGCTGCTGGTTGCCCGCAGCGTCGACGACACGTTGTCGCGCATACCGGCCGAGCCTGATGCGTGAGGGTGCGTCCGCGCTGAAGCGACGGGTGGTCGGCGCCTGGGCACGCACGTTCCGGTCGCTGCACCAGCGCAACTACCGGGCGTACTTCGTCGGGCAGGCATTCTCGGTCGTCGGGACCTGGATGCAGCGGATCGGCCAGGACTGGCTGGTCCTGCAGATCACCGACAGCCCGCTGGCCCTGGGCGTCTCACTGCTGTGCCAGTTCCTGCCGATGCTGGTCGGCGGGGTGTGGGCCGGCGTCGTGATCGACCGGGTCGATACCCGGCGGCTCATCCTCCTCACCCAAGCGGTGCAGGCGTTGCTGGCCGCCGGGCTCGCTGTGCTCGCGCTGACCGGCACGGTCACCCTCCTCGCGGTCTACGCGCTCGCGCTGGGGCTCGGCATCGTCAGCACGTTCGACGTGCCGGCCCGCCACGCGTTCGTCCCCGAGCTCGTCGGGGACGACGACATCGTCAACGCTCAGGCCCTCAACTCGCTGGTCAACAACGTCGGCCGGCTGCTCGGCCCGGCGGTGGCGGGGCTGCTGATCGTGGTCGCCGGAGTGGGCGTCACGTTCGTCGCGAACGCCGTGTCCTTCGCTGCGGTGCTGATCGGCCTGCTGGTGATGGATACCTCGGCGTTGCGCAGGGCATCCGTCGTCGCGCGGGCACCCGGGCAGGCCAGGGCGGGCCTACAGTACGTGTGGCGGCAGCAGCAGCTGCGCGCCGCGCTGGTGCTGGTGGCGCTGGCCTCGGTGTTCGGGCAGAACTTCCGGGTTGTCTTCCCGTTGCTGGCCGCTGACGTCTTCAGCGGTGGACCGGATGTCTATGGTCTGCTGACGGCCGTCATGGGCCTCGGTGCAGTGGCGGGCGGGCTGGTCGTGGCGTCGGCGGTGCATACGTCGTCGCGATTGCTCGTCGTGGTCTACGTGCTGTTCTCGGTGACCAACATCGTGCTCGGCGTGGCGCCGACGCTCGCGGTCGCGATCGGTGTCGTGCTCGTGCTGGGAGCGACGAACATCGCCGTGAACTCCGTCGCACGCAGCCTGATGCAGGTGGACACGGCGCCGGGGATGCGTGGGCGGGTCATGGCGATATACAGCCTGGTCTTCCTCGGCGGGACGCCGATCGGCGGGCCGTTGCTCGGCCTGCTCTGCGAGGTTCTCGGGGTCCGGACGGCGCAGGCGCTGTCGGGGGTGGTGTGCCTGGCCGGGACGGCAATCGTCGCGCCCCGGCTGTGCCGGCGCGGTGCGGATCCTGTGACGAAGTCGATGGTCGACGCGGAGGGGTCGACGACTGCGGATGGCGACAAATAAGTAGGCTGCCCCGTATCATGGATCCATTAGCCGCGCCCTTCATGGATGGAGACGTCATTGCCGCGCAGTGTCTTCGAGCGGGAGCTCGTGGTCCGGTCCGACCCGCAGGAATGCTGGCGGACGATCACCGACGTTCCCCAGCTGGTGAGCTGGGTGAGCGTGCTCGAGGACGCGAGCGAGATCTCCCCGCTCCAGTCCTATCGGGCGGTCCTGCAGGACCGGCTCGGGCCGTTCCGGCTGCGGGCCGACCTGGACATCGTGCTCAGCGACGTCCGGGAGGGTGAGCACCTGCATGTCCGGGCCGAGGGGGAGGACCGCCAGGTCGGCTCGCGGATCTCGGTGAACGCCGACCTCGACGTGATCCCGGCCTCCGAGGGCGGCGGGGCGCGGGTGCGGATCGTGGGTGAGTACGAGGTGGCCGGGCGGGTGGCCGGGATGGGCGGCCCGACGATCCACAAGAAGGCCAACCGGATCCTCGACGAGTTCTTCGTCAACGCAGGCGCCAGCCTCGGTGCAGCCTGATGCTCCCCGCCTTCGCACTCATCCGGCCGCGGTCGCTTTCCGAGGCGCTGTCAGCCATCTCCGACGATGACGTCCCGTACTCGGGCGGAACCGAACTGCTGCTCGCCATGCGGGCCGGGTTGCAGCGGCCACGTGCACTGGTCGACCTGAAAGCGGTCCCCGAGCTGCGCAGGATCGCGCTGCTCGACGGGGGCGCGGAAGGGACGGAGCTCCGGATCGGCGCCACCACCACACACGACGAGCTTGCGCGGGATGCGGTGGTGCGCGACTCGTTTCCCATGCTGGCCAGGGTCGCCGCAGGCGTCGGCAACGCCCGGGTCCGCGCGCAGGGCACGGTCGGGGGCAACCTGTGCTTCGCCGAGCCGCGCTCCGACCTCGTCCCGGCTCTCGCGGCACTCGACGCGTCGGTCGTGCTGATCGGGCCGGGCGGGAGCCGCCGGGTCCCGGTCGCCGAGTTCATCCTGGGGATGTACTGGACCGTGCGGGAGCCCGACGAGCTCATGGTGGAGGTGCGGGTGCCCGTCCGGCCGGTTCGCGCCCACTACGTCAACCTGAGGATCACCGAGCGGCCGAGCGTGGGAGTGGCGATCCGTGTGGACGCCGACGGCCGGTGCCGGCTCGTGATCGGCTCGGTCGGGGAGCAGCCACTGGTGCTCGACTACGACGGCATACATGAGGTCGACCCGGACGCAGTCTCCGCGGCGGTGGAACCCGTCCCGGACCTCACCGGAGCCGAGGACTACAAGCGCCATCTCGTCGCGGTCATGATCCGCCGGGCGATGGCCGAGCTCGAGACGGGGAAGAAGCAATGACCAGCACGGACACCGCCGCCGACGGGGTGGCATCGTTCCCGGCGGCAGGGGAGCGAGCCTGCACCATCCAGACCACAGTCAACGGGGTGCGCGTGGAGCGGGCCCTCGACCCGCGGATGACGCTCGTGGAGTTCCTGCGCGAGGACCTGGAGTTGACCGGGACGAAGGTGAGCTGCGGGCTGCAGGTGTGCGGGGTGTGCACCGTGCTGGTCGACGACCAGCCCGTCAGCTCCTGCACCTACCTGGCTGCCGACGTGGACGGGCGGGCCGTGCGCACCGTGGAAGGCCTGGCCCGTGAGGGCGCGCTCAACGGGCTGCAGCGCAGCTTTGCCGAGGAGTTCGCGCTGCAGTGCGGGTTCTGCACGCCGGGGTTCCTGATGATGGCCACCGCATTGCTGGAACGGGACCCGGACCCGACCGAGGAGACCATCCGGGAGTACCTGGACGGCAACTTCTGCAGGTGCACGGGGTACCAGCCGATCGTGGCAGCGGTGCGCAGGGCGGCGGCGCGGAAGGCCGGCGAGGCCGGCGGAGAGCCGTCGTGAGCGGCACGAGGGAGACCGCGGGCCGTTCGGTCCAACGCCCCGACTTCATGGCGAAGCTCACCGGAGCCGCGCAGTACACAGTGGACATCGGCATGCCGGGCATGGCGCACGCGAAGATCCTCCGCTCCGACCGCGCGCACGCCCGGATCGTCAGCATCGACCGAACGGCCGCGCTGGACGCGCCGGGCGTGGTCGGCGTCATCACGGCCGCAGACCTCGGTGGGCTCTTCCCGCGGTTCGGTCACATCGTCCCGGATCACAGCATCCTGGCCGAAGAGAAGGTCCGTTACTACGGCGAGCCGGTCGCGATCGTGGTCGCCCAGTCGGCGTGGGCGGCGGCGGACGCCCTGGAGCTGGTCCGGGTCACCTACGCCGACCTGCCCGACGTGCTCGACGTTGCCGCGGCTCTCGCGCCCCACGCGCCGCTGGTACACGAGCACACCTACGGCGGGACGGCGGACGAGTCGTTCCGCGTGCTCACGGGCGCCGAGCAGGAGCGCGCCAGCAGCAACCTCGCCCACGAGGTCGTGCTCGAATGGGGCGACCCGGACGCGGCCTTGGCCGGCGCCGCGACGGTGCACACCACTTCTGTCACGTTCCCCATGCTCTACGCCTACGCGATGGAGCCCTACAACGCGGTTGCCTCCTACACGGGGGACCTGCACGTCATCTCCACCGCACAGCACCCGTTCATGGTCCGCGACGACCTCGCCCGGGTCTTCGGGTTGCCGCTGTCGAAGGTGCGCGTCACCTCGCCCTTCGTCGGCGGGGGATACGGGTCGAAGTCCTACACGAAGGTCGAACCGCTGGCCGCCATAGCGTCGTGGGCGGTAGGTCGGCCGGTGAAGCTGGTACTCGACGTCGAGGAGTCGATCTACACCACCCGCGTCGACTCCGCCGAGGTCACGATGACAACGGGCGTCGACTCCTCCGGGCGGATCCTCGCCAGGGTCGCCGACATGGTCATGGACTCCGGGGCGTACGCCGACAACAGCCCACTCGTGCTCGCCAAGGCCGTGAACCGCTGCTTCGGGCCGTACAGGGTGCCGAATCTGCGGGTGCGTGGCCGGTCGGTCTACACCAACACCTCGCCCGCGTCGTCCTACCGCGGGTTCGGCGCCCCGCAGGGCAACCTCGCGGGGGAGACCAACCTCGACCAGATCGCCGAGCGGATCGGGATGGACCCGAAGGAGATCCGGCTGCGGAACGTCGTGGGCCCAGGCGAGGAGCTGCTGCCCGGTAAGCGCGGCCTCGACGCCGATCTCGCTGCGGACCTGGAAATGCTGGTCGACTCACTGCGGGGCGCACGCTCCGAGGATCCGCACACCGGCATCGGCTTCGGAATGTCCGTGTCGGACGCCGGAGCCTTCCCGGTCTCGACAGCGCAGGTCCGGGTGCACGTCGACGGCTCTGTGACTGCGCTGAGCGGCTCGACCGAAATGGGACAGGGGAGCCGGTCGGTGCTCGGGCAGATCGTCGCCGAGGAGCTGGGTGTCGAGCACAGCCGGGTGACGGTGCTGCAGTCCGACACCGGGACGACGCCCTACGAGCGCACCACCGGGGCCAGCCGGACGACCGTGCTCGTCGGCCTCGCGATCCAGCGGGCCTGCGCCGACGCACGCGCGAAGCTGCGCGAGATGGCAGCGGAGCTGTTGGGGACGCCCATCGAAGCGATCACCGATGTGGCCGGTGGAGTGCGCACCGACGAGGGCAAGGAGCTCGGCTTCGCCGACATCGTGCGCGGCTGGTTCGGTTCGAACGCCGGCGAGGTCACGGGCGTCGGGCTGGTCCGCAGGGACGGCGTCACCCAGAAGATGCCGCCGTTCTGGGAGGTCGGCGTTTCCGGTGTCGAGGTGCGGGTGGACGTCGAGACGGGTGTCGTCGACGTCGAGCAGCTGGTCACGGTCGCCGACGTCGGATTCGCGATCAACCCCGCGGCCGTCGAGGCGCAGGACCTCGGGGCCGCGACCCAGGGGCTCGGCGCGGCGCTGTTCGAGGAGCTGGTCTACGACGGGGCGCAGCTGGCGAACGCCAACGTCGTGGACTACCGGGTGCCGAGGATGTCCGACGTCCCACGCCGGATCGACCTGATGCTCGCCGAGCGCGGCGATGGCATCGGGCCCTACGGTGCCAAGGGATCGGGGGAGGGAGCGCTGAACCCGATCGGTGCGGCAACCCTTGCCGCGGTGGCCAGGGCAGTGGGCCGGTGGCCCGATCGACTGCCGCTCACACCCGAACGGGTGTGGCGACTATCCTGCGAGGTCGCGCCGAGCCAGCCGGCGCACACGGCCCCCGATTACGATGGCTCGACGGCCGACGCAATCTCCGATGGGACACAAACGTGACAGTGGCAAAGGACGCGCCGCAGCCGGCTCCCGCAGAGCGGGAACGCCGGCTGGAAGACATCGCGCAGTCGGTCCGCAGCACGTTCCAGACCATCGAGGACATGACCCGCGTCTTCATCCGCGAGGCGATCCTGCGCGGCGTCTACCGCCCGGGTGAACGGCTCAACCAGGACAACATCGCTGAGGCGCTCGGGGTCAGCCGAATGCCGGTGCGGGCCAGCCTGCGCCAGCTCGAGGCCGAGGGTCTGCTGAGCATCGTTCCGCACCGGGGCGCGGTGGTCACTACGCTGTCCCCGGCCGAGATCGCCGAGATCTACGACATGCGCTGCCTGCTCGAGCCCTACCTGCTCGAGCACGCCATCGAGGCCATCACCGACGAAGGCATCGAGGCTGTCGACAGCCTGACCGCGCGGATCGCATCGACCGACGACCCATCGGAGCGCTACGAGCTGCGCAGGCAGTACTACGCCACCCTGTACGGGTTCGCAGGAAGGCCGCGGGCGGCTCAGACGGCAGCCCAGCTGCGGGCGTCGGTGAGCCGCTACCTGATGATTCAGCACGTCGACGAACACTCCACGCACGGGGGCCTCGCGCCGTTTCTGCGCACGCGTGACGTGGAAGGTGCGAGCCGGTGGCTCGTGGAGCACCTCCGCGAGGTAGGCGCCCAGATGCAGCAGTTGGTCGAGACCGACTGAGCGCGGGGTCGGCGCCGCGCGGCGCCGCCCACGCGCGTTCTGCAACGAACATAAAAAACTTGCCGCGAAACACTTGGCAAGAACCAATTGGATCCAGAATCATGTAGCCACCGACTCAGGGAGTGACATGACACACGGCACTGTCGACACCGACCACCAGCCCGTCCTCGAGGCCCGTAACCAGCCGCTGAGTCAGACGCACAACAGCGAGATGGGTCAGCGCGAGGAGTGGAACAAGAAGAACCCGCCCACCGAGGCTGTCATCGTCCGTGGCCTGAAGACGACGGAGCTGACCCCGCGGCGCTACCGCAACACCAAGGCACGGTTCTACCGCCTGGGCGGCGACATCCGGCTGCAGCCTCACCTGAGTGAGCTGCCCCCCGGTGGTGCGTCGGTGAACCACCGGCACACCACCGAGGCCGTCATCTACATCGTCAAGGGGCACGGCCACACGATCGTCAGCTGGGACGGCGTCAACTCCGAGCGCATCGACTGGCAGGAGGACGACATGTTCAGCTTCCCGGTCTGGATGTGGCACCAGCACTTCAACGACAGCGAGACCGAGACCTGTCGCTACCTCGCCATCCAGGACACGTTCATGGTCAAGGCCATCGGCCTGCACCAGATCGAGCGCTTCCCCGAGAACCAGGACTGACGGGCACCGGGGCGGCGCACGGCGGGAGGCGGGCGCAGTCGTGATTGTGATCGAGCAGAAAACGACCACCCTGCGCTCGGTGGCGGGCCTCGAACGCCCCGACGGCGGCGAGATCACGATCGGCGACACCGAGACCCGGATCTGCGGCCGCGCTGGAGGCCGTCGAGCCCGGCAACCTCGGTGAACGCCGGCCAACCAGTTCTCCGGCGGCGAGAAGGAGCGGCTCCTGCTGCTCGGATCACGCTCGAGAAGGCTCAGCTGAGGGGAACGAGTGTTCGGAGCAGCATCGCCGAGCTCATCCGGTTCCTCGAGGGCGAAGGGAACCCCTGATGGCCACGAAATCGCTGGATGACCTGGTGAAGCAGCTCGCCATGGGCCACAAGACGATCAGCGAGATGGTGTACGAGGTGCTCAGGGTGGCGATCGTCTCGGGCACCTTCGCGCCCGGCGAGCAGCTCCGCCAGGAGGCGCTCGCGGATGCCATCGGGGTCTCTCGGATCCCGGTGCGCTCTGCGCTCATCCAGCTCGAGTCAGAGGGCCTCGTGACGTTCCGGCCGCGCCGCGGCGCCGTCGTGCGCAGCCTGTCGGTCGCGCAGGTCCGCGAGATCTACGACCTGCGGATGCTGTTGGAGCCGCACGGTCTGCGCAGCTCGATGGCCTCCATGACCGAGCTGCGCCTGCAGCGCCTGCGCGCGATGGCCGAGCAGCTCGACAGCTCCGCCATCGGCTCGGAGTTCGTCGACCTGCGGGTCGAGTTCTACCGCGAGCTCTACGACGCCGAGTCCAACCCGACCCTGGTCAAGATCGTCGAGGAGCTGCGTGCCTCGGTCGGCCGGTACCTGCTCGGCCAGCGCGTGCCGGGCACGCATCGGCACAGCCACGTCCACCTGGTCGGAGAGGTGGCGACCGGCGACCCCGAGCGGGCCGTCGTCGCCCTCACCGCCCACCTCGGTGCTGTCCGCAGCGGCGTCGAGGCGATGCTCACCCAGTCAGAGGAGACCGCCGCAGCATGCGCACCGAACACGTCCACTTCTACAGCGACGGCGCCCGGATCAGCGCGCTCTGGCGCACGCCTGACGAGGCCTCCGGACGGCTCCGCGCCATCGTCCAGGGCCCCGGCTGGCTCGGCCTGAAGGACGCGAAGCTCTACGTCCGCTACCACGAGGCGTTCGTCGAGGCCGGGTTCGGCGTGCTGGTTTTCGACTACCGGGGATTCGGCGACTCGGAAGGCGACCGGGACGTGCTCTCGCCGTCGTTCCAGCTGCGCGACCTGGTGAACGCCGTGACGTACCTGACCACGCGCGACGACGTGGACGCCGATGCGATCGGGGTGTTCGGCACCGGAGGCACGGGCGGGGGCAACGCCGTCCTGCTGGCCGACGCGGACCCGCGGGTGCGGGCCGCGGTGAGCCAGGTCCCGGTGGCAGACGGCACCGATTGGCTGCACCGGATGCGCCCCGAGCACGCCTGGCTGTCGTTCCTGGCCGAGGTGGAGGAGGACCGCAGGGTCAGGGTCACCAGTGGAAAGGGCCGGCTGGTCCATCCGCGCGAGGAGATCATGGTGCCCACCCCGGAGCGCCGGGCGACGACCGTGAAGGCCGACGTGGACGACCGAATCCCATCGGCGGTCGGGATGGACGCCGTCGACGAGATCCTCACCTACCGTCCGATCGACGCTGCGGCCCGGCTGACGACGCCGCTGATGGTGATCGGCGTCGAGGGGGACGCCACCACCCCGACCGATCACGCCGAGCGGCTCTACGCCGCCGCCCGCGGTCCGAAGTCGCTGCTGATGCAGCGCCACACCACCCACTACGCGGCATACGACCGGTATTGGCAGGAGGTGACCCCGCGCATCGTCGAGTGGCTGGACCGCTATGTCCGGCCGGCGAACGTGGTCGCCAGACGCACAGTGCCCGGCGTCGCGGAGGACATCGAGATCATGGAGGTTTCAGCATGAGTGTCCAGTTGAAGATCACCGGCGGCACGGTGTGGACGCCGCACGGCGGCGTCGTCGCCGACCTGCTCGTCGACGGCGGGCGGATCGCGGGTGTCGTCGACCCGGCGCTGGCGGTCCCGGCGGACCGGACCGTCGACGCGACCGGCAGGCACGTGCTGCCCGGCATGATCGACGTGCACGTACACACCCGCGAGCCCGGGTTCACGCACAAGGAGGACATCACCACCACAACCGAGCAGGCTGCGGCGGGTGGGGTCACCACGATCTTCGGCATGCCCAACCTGAACCCGCCGACGACCACGGTGGAGACGTTGGACGACGTGCTCGGCATGTACGCCGAGAAGTCCATCGTGGACTACAACCACAATCCGGCTGCGACCATCCCGGACCAGTTCGCGGGTATGGCCGAGCGTGGTGTCCGCGCCTACAAGGTCTACATGGTCGTCGACACCGGTCGGACCTACCCGCACCCGGCCGGTACGGGCGTGCACGACCACGGGCAACTGCTGCGGATCATGGACGAGCTGGCGAAGACCGGCCGCCGGTTCATCATCCACCCGCACGACCAGTCGCTGATGGACTACATCGAGAAGGCGTACTGGGAGCGGGCGGAGAACACCCCGCAGGGCTACGCGCGTGCCTACGCCGAGCGCAACGGCGTCATCTGGGACACCGCGATCGACGTGGTGCTGCGGCTGGCCGAGGCGTCGGGCTGCCCGATCCACCTGGCGCACATGCAGACCGCGCGCTCGATCGAGGCCGTCCGCCGGGCCAAGGCGAACGGGGTGGACGTCACCTGCGAGGTGAACCACTGGGGGCCGTACCTCTCGAAGTGGGAGCACGTCGAGAAGCTCGGCCCGTATGCACTGTCGTACTGGGTGCCCGACGAGGGCCGCGAGGCGATCTGGCGGGGGATGCGCGACGGCACGATCGACATGTGCTCCTCCGACCACGCGCCGCACACGCGGGAGGAGAAGGAGGTCGGGTGGGAGAAGATGTGGAGCTCTCACACCGGCACTCCTGGCATCCAGTACTACTACCCGCTCCTGCTCGACTCGGTCGCCACCGGCGAGCTGACCCTGCGTCGTGTCGTGGACCTGGTTGCGACGCTGCCGGCCGAGAAGTTCGGCCTCGCCCACCGCAAGGGTGCGCTGCAGGTGGGCCTGGACGCCGACATCGTGATCGCCAACCTCGACGCGCCGTGGACGATCACCAACGACGCGACACTGTCGCGCTGCGGCTGGACTCCCTACGACGGGCGCACCATCGCGGCGCGCATCGAGCACACCTTTGTTCGGGGCGAGGCCGTGCTGGATGACGGTGCGGTCGTCGGCAAGCCCGGCCAGGGCCGCCTTGCGCAGGCCTGACCCGGCCGCCTTCCCGACGACGAGAACAGGACGATCATGAAATTCGGTCTGCTGCTGCCCCATTTCGGCGAAGAGGCGAGCAAGGAGAAGCTCCTGGCGGGCTCCCAGCGCGCCGAGGAGCTCGGCTTCGACTCGGTCTGGGTGCGCGACCACCTGGTATTCGAACCGCACGGCGAGATGGAGAAGCCCAACCGCACCTTCTATGACGCGCTGACGACCCTCACCGCGATCGGCGCCGTGACGTCGCGGATCGAGCTGGGAACCGGCTCACTGATTCCGTTCCGGCACCCGCTCGTCACGGCGCTGATGGCGGGAACCATCACCCAGCTGGTCGGACCCCGGCTGATCCTGGGTTTCGGTGCGGGCACGTTCGACCACGAGTTCGACGCGATCCAGTGGAGCGGCCGGGACCGGGTGGAGATGGTCCGGTCCAACGCCGAGATCCTGAAGCGCGTCTTCACCGAGAACGACGTGACGTACTCCGACGACCAGTTCTCGTTCGAGAACGTCACCATCGAGCCCAAGCCGGCCGGCGGCCGGGTCCCGTTCTGGTACTGCGGCGCCACCCCGCGGTCGGCGCGGCTGGCGGTGGAGTTCTGCGACGGCTGGATGCCCGGGCGGATCTCCCTGCGCACGCTCGCCAAGCGCGTCGAGACGATGCGTGGGCTCGCCGAGGAGACCGGGCGCCCCATGCCGACGGTCGCGGTGATCCCGCCGACCTCGGTCGAGGAGACCCGCGAGGAGGCGCTCCAGCACGTGAACATTCCCGGCTTGCTGGCCTGGGCCAACAAGGCCAAGTTCGCTGTGAAGCCGCCGTCGGGGCGGTTCGAGACGGTCGACGACCTCGAGGGTCAGCTCATCGTCGGCAACCCCGACCAGGTGGCCGCCGAGGTGGAGAAGTTCCGGGCTCTCGGTGTGGAGCACCTCGTGTTCGACTTCCGGTTCAAGTTCGACCGGTGGTTCGAGCAGATCGAGCTGCTGGGCACGCAGGTCCTGCCGAAGCTGCGCTGACCAGATGGCTGTGGACGTGACGTTGCGCGACGGGTCGACCGTGCGCTGGCCCGACCACCAGGAGGGGGCGGGCCACACGTGGCGCATGGGAGGCGAGGGGCAGCTGCTCGTCGTCGCCGACGGCGAGCGGCCCCCGCGGGCCGTCGCCACCTATCCGCCCGGAACCTGGGTGTCGGTGGGGGGTGACCCGGCGGAGGAGCAGGACGACTGACGCGAGCGGGCTGGCGGAGCGGGAAGGAACGCAGGAGTGGGTGTGCGGATCGGCTACAAGGCATCGGCTGAGCAGTTCGGGCCGCGTGAGCTGGTGGAGTTCGGGGTGCGGGCCGAGGAGTTGGGCCTGGACAGCGCGGTGGTGTCGGATCACTTCCTGCCCTGGCGACATGTGGGCGGGCACGCCCCGTTCGCATTGAGCTGGTTGGCCGCGGTGGGCGAGCGGACGTCCCGGATCCAGCTCGGAACGTCGGTGTTGACACCGACGTTCCGGTACAACCCGGCCGTGTTGGCGCAGGAGTTCGCGACGCTTGGGCTGTTGTATCCGGGCCGGGTGATGCTCGGCGTGGGTAGTGGCGAGGCACTCAACGAGATCGCGGTGTCGGGCCGGGAGTGGCCGGAGTTCAAGGAGCGTTTCGCGCGGTTGCGTGAGGCAGTGCGGTTGATGCAGGAGCTCTGGACGGCGGACGACGAAGTGTCGTTCTCCGGCGACTATTACACGACCGTCGGGGCGACGATCTACGACAAGCCCGAGCAGCCGATCCCGGTCTACGTGGCGGCGGGCGGACCGTTGGTGGCGAAGTACGCGGGGCGGGTGGGCGCCGGGTTCATCTGCACCTCCGGCAAGGGCATGGAGCTCTATACCGAGAAGCTGCTGCCGGCAGTGGCGGAGGGGGCTGCGACGGCGGAGCGGGATCCGGACTCGGTGGATCGGATGATCGAGATCAAGATGTCGTACGACCGGGACCGGGAGGTGGCACTGGAGAACTGCCGGTTCTGGGCACCGTTGTCGCTGACCGCGGAGCAGAAGCACTCGGTGGGCTCAGCGGTGGAGATGGAGCGGTTGGCGGACCAGTTGCCGATCGACCAGGTGGCGAGGCGTTGGATCGTGGCGTCGGATCCGGATGAGGCAATGGCGCAGCTGAAGCCATATCTGGATGCGGGGTTCAACCACCTGGTGTTCCACGGGCCGGGGCATGACCAGGAGCGGTTCCTCACCCAGTTCACCGAGGATGTCCTACCGGCCCTTCGTGCCTGGGGGTGAGTGCCGGTCGGGCGTGCTGATCCAGCCCCTGCAGGAGGATCTGCAGACCCCGGCGGAACTCCTCGACCGCAGAGACGGCGCGGCGCTGCGGTCGCTGCCGGCCGCGCCCGTCGGGGTGGGGGAGCACATGAGCGACGAGGTCCGAAACGGGATCACCCTCGAGGACATCGCGCGTGCCGCGCGGGTCTCCCGGGCCACCGCGTCCCGCGCGCTCACCGGCGCCGGCACGCGGGTGGTCCTCGCCGTCTCGGGGCCGCCGAGGTCCCGGCCGCACTGCGGGGCCGCGTCGCGTCGATCGGGATCGGGTCCGCCGACGTGCCGTCCTTCCCGGCACTCACGACCGCGACCCACCCGGGCGTCTCCATCGCGACGGCGGCTGCCACCGCCGTGCTCGCCGGTGCACCTGTGCCGCCCGAGACGTGGTACCGCTGCGAGCTCGTGACGCGCGAGAGCGCCTGAAGCGCTCTTCCCGGTTCGCCGGTCAGCCGGCCTCGCTCGGCGCCTCGACGATCGCCCCGAGAACGTGCCGCTCGGCGTCGTCGAGGTAGGACCGCAGCTCCGCGAGCGCGCCTGCCCGGTCGCCCGCGCCGAGCAACGCGGCGATGCGGCGGTTGCCCTCGATGTAGGGCTGGTGCAGATTCCGGTGGTCGGGCATGAGGAGGAACGCCAGTCGTAGCTCGGCCAGCACGTGCTCGAACATCGCGGTGATGTGAGTGCTGCCGCACGCCGCAACGAGCACGCGGTGGAAGTCGATGTCGGCCGTGCCGACCGCGTCCCAGTCCTCGCGCTCGGCCGCCGCGGTGGCGGTCGCGACGCGCACGTCGAGGGCGTCGCGAACGGCGCCGTCGTGGAGAGCGGCCTCGATACCGAGCGGCTGGAGGAGCCGACGGGTCGTGTAGATGTCGCGCACGTCGTCGGCGGCCACGGTGCGCACGTAGACGCCGCGGTGGAGCGCGTGCTCGACGAGCCGCTCGTGGGCGAGCAGCCGGAAGGCCTCGCGAACGGTGTTGCGGGAGATCGAGAGCGCTGCGGACACCGCTTCCTCCCGCAGCTTGGTGCCCGGCGGCAGCTTGCCGTCGGCGATCTGCCGCCGGAGCGTCTCGGCAGCCTGCTCCGCAGTGCTGGACCGCTTCGGCAGGGCTGGGAGCGCCATCACGGCGTCGACCGGTTCGGCCGCGACCACGGGACCACCTTCCTTCGGTTCGCCGTCAGCCTACTCCGTTCCGTGGGATGGGTGAATTTTCCTCTTGTGAGATTGTTGAACGATCCGTATGGTTCTGGCATCTCAATCCCCCTCATCGAAGGCCGAGGAGATCCGATGTCAGCAGCTTCTGCGGAAAGAGCCGCTCGGCAACCGTCCTCAGTCCGCCGGGTTGTCGTTGCGAGCCTCGTGGGCACGTCACTGGAGTGGTACGACTTCTTCATCTACGGCACTGCCGCCGCGCTCGTCTTCAACAAGCTGTTCTTCCCGAGCTTCGACCCGCTCGTCGGCACCCTGCTGGCCTTCACCACCTACGCCGTCGGATTCATCGCACGCCCGCTGGGCGGCATCGTCTTCGGGCACTACGGCGACAAGGTGGGACGAAAGAACGTCCTGGTCGCCACGCTGCTGTTGATGGGGGTCGCGACGTTCGCGATCGGCCTGATGCCGACCTACGAGACGATCGGCGTCTGGGCGCCGGTACTGCTCGTGGCCCTGCGCTTCCTGCAAGGACTGGGGCTCGGTGGCGAGTGGGGCGGGGCCGTCCTGATGACTCTCGAGTCCGGCGACCCCCGTAGACGGGGGCTCAACGCGAGCTGGCCGCAGGTCGGGGTGCCGATCGGCCTGCTGCTCGCCAACGGCGTTCTGTCGGTGATGGGTGGGGTGACCGGTGACGACGCATTCCTGTCCTGGGGCTGGCGCGTCCCGTTCCTGCTCAGTGGCCTCCTGGTGCTGGTCGGTCTGTGGATCCGGATGTCGATCGCGGAGAGCCCGCTGTTCCAGGAGGTCGAGACGAAGCAGGTCAAGGCGAAGGCGCCGATCGTCGACGTGCTGCAGCGCTACCCGCGGCAGGTCCTGCTCGCCGTGGGTGCGCGTGTCGGGGTGGACGTGGCGTTCTACATATTCGTCCTGTTCATCACCACCTACGTCGTGACCTACCTGAAGCTGCCGCAGAGCTACGCGCTCAACGCCGTGCTGATCGCGGCGGCGTGCCAGGTGGTGTTCATCCCGTTCTTCGGCTCGCTGTCTGACCGGGTCGGAAGGCGGCCCGTCTACCTGGCGGGAGCGATCGGCGCTGCGATCTGGTCGTTCGCCTTCTTCGCGCTGCTGGACACCGGCAGCTTCCCGCTGATCGTCGTGGCCGCCGTCGTGGCATTGGTGCTGCACGCCGCCATGTACGGACCACAGGCGTCGTTCATCGCGGAGATGTTCCCGACGCAGGTGCGCTACAGCGGCGCCTCCATGGGGTACCAGCTCGCGGGTGTTGTGGGAGGTGCGCTGGCTCCGATCATCGCGACCGCCCTGCTGAAGAGCTTCGACAGCTCCGTCGTGGTGTCTCTGTACGCCACGGTCGTCCTCGCGGTCACGGTGCTGTGCGTGCTCGTGGCGAAGGAGACCGCCCGAACCGGTCTCGATGCGGGGGACGCGGCCTTCCGGGCCGGCGTCGCGGATCGGAGCGGCCCGGTCACCGGAAGCCGCTGACCGAAGCTCTCGCAAGGCCGGATGCCCAGCGCCCCCCGGGGGGGTGCGCTGGGCATTCGTGCGTTCGGGGCCGACCGGCCCCGCATCGAGGCGAACTTGAGCTCCTTCTGATGATTGATTCAGCGCGTTCGTCGGCACACCGGTGCTGGTTTCGCAAGAAGACCTGAATCACGACCACTCCGCCATTCGTGCCTTGTCGGCGGCGTAGCCTGCGGTCGTGACCGACTCTTGTCCCGAACGGGGTGAGGTCGGCGTGCGGGCCCGCAATCGGGCCGAATCCCAAGAGGGCGACAACCTTCAGTAAGGATTTCCTCAATGTCCGTCAGCAACTCGGTGGAGATTGTTGAGTTCGGTCGGCTGGTTGATCTGGCCGTCCAGCGCATTCTCGTGAGCGATGACGTTGCGGCCTCGAAGTTCTACACCCGAGCACCGGTGGAGGATCCGCTCCGGGAGCGGCAGGTGCTGGCCGAGGCCGGCAGGCGATCAGCGGAGATGGGGCTGGACAGGGAGGCGACGATCATGTTCTTCAGAAGCCAGATCGAGGCCAGCAAGGTCGTTCAGCGCGGGTTGCTCCTGCGATGGCGGGCTCACCCCGACCAGGCTCCGGCCACCTCGCCCGACCTCGATGCGATCCGCGCCCGGCTCGACGAGCTCACCGACCAACTGCTCGAGGAGCTGCGGTCGACGCAGGCCGTTCGCCGGTGCGCCCGGGTCTGCAGAACCCGGCTGTTCGACGCGCGGTCTCCCGTGGCCGCCGCCCACCACCTCGACGCACTGCATCGGTGCGCGCTCGACATGGCGACCGGATCGGTCTGCTCGACCACGTGACTTTTACAGTCCCGGGGGATTCAGTTCAGGGCACTGCCTTGAGTACTCGTTCTCGGATTGGCTGTGCTGCCGCTGGCTGAGGATGCGGATGCAGGAGGCTTCGTGCGCGGTCGCGCAGTTCGTTCACCGAGTTCAGGTCCTCCCCGATGTCGGAGAGTTCCGCGGAGGCGCGACCCGCGGTGTCGGCAGCGGTGCGGGCGGTGTCGAGGGTGGCGGAGAGGTCGCTGATGCGTCGGGTGACTGCAGCGGTGGCGGCGCGGCGGAGGTCTCGCTGCAGGACGCGGACGGCGTCGCGGGTCTGCTTGATCAGGGCCAGCTGAAACTGCTCGACTGTCGCGCGCACCACAAGGTTGGCCTCGCTGCGGCGGCGGTCGAGCTGGCGCTGGCGTTCCACCATGACCGCGGCGCCGCCCATGCTGAGGGCGCCGAGGACCGCACAGACGGCGACGAGCCAACCAGGCAGCACCAGGCCGGCGAACCGGGGAAGCACGAGCGCCATCATGAGCCCGCCGTAGGTGGGCATGACCACGGTGAGCATCCGGACGGCCAGCGATGAGGGGACTGCGGCGGGCTCCCGACCAGGCAGTTCGGCGACGAGCTGGCCCGGCGGGGTCACCGGGAGGGTCGCGTGGGCGGGTGGGCCGGGAAGATCGAGCTGGTCGGCGAGCTGGGCGGCGACGCGCCGGGCACCGTTGTGCAGCAGTGTGTAGGTGGTGCGGGCTTCGGCCGCCAGGCGCTCGCCCAACCAGCTGTCGAGCCGGTCACGGTTCTTGGTGGGGTCTTGGGCCGCGATGGCCTCGTCGGCGTCGGTGAGGACACCGCGGACGCGGGCGAGCACGTGGGACTCAACGTTGGCGTGGATATCCGCAAAGCCCTCACCCAGGACCATGGGCCACTCGCGCGAACGGGCCTGGAAGTCCTCGAGGCGGTGCCGGGCGCGGTCCTGCTCAGCACGCAGCCACACGGTGCGGCCAGGGTCGGACAACATGGCCTGACGGCAGCGCAGGTCGATCTCGAGGGACTCCAGGGCGCGCTCGGCCTCTCCGGCCGCGGTGCGGACAGCGGCCTGGCGGCCCTGGGGGGTGGGGCCGATCAGGCCGTGACGCGCGGCGGTGAGCCGGCTGATCAGATCGGGGCGCTCGTTGGCCTCAGCGCCCTGCAGGGTGAGAGCGACAAGGTCGCGTGCGCCGGCGATGTCGTCGCCCGGACCGGGCCTCTCGGTGGCATTCATCGTGATTTCTCCTCATGGATCCCAACGCAGATGGCCCCGACGCAGAGACAAGGTCGGCCCGGGGCCCGGTAGTGGCCCCGGGCTTACCCCGGTGGTCGATCGCTCCTGATGAGCTCAGTAGTGGAAACCGACGGCGTCGCCGCCGTGGCCGCCGTTGGCATGGGCCGAGTTGTCCTGGTGCCCGCCGAAGTTGATGTTGCCTGCGTTGACGGCGATGCCGCCGTCGCCGCCGTCCCCGCCGTGCCCGTAGCCGTAGCCATAGCCATAGCCGTAGCTGTAGGCGTGGCCGCCGTCGCCGCCGTTGGCGCTGGCCGTGTTCGTCTGGTCTCCGCCGAAGTTGATGTTGCCTGCGTTGACGGCGATGCCGCCGTGGCCGCCATCGCCGCCGTGGGTGCTCTTGAAAGACATGATGGTCCTCATTCTCGTTGTTGTGGTTCGGACCGGTCGTCCGTTCCGCTGTGAGGAGAAGACTGCCCTGGATCTGGGCAGGAAACGATCGGGAAGCCCCGCCGACCATTGCGAATGAGCCCCCGGAATCAAACCCCCGCCCGACAGTAGGGACAACCCCAACACCGCCGAACCACCACCGAGATCGAATGTCACGGCCTGGGACGGTGATGATCCGGCCCCGACAACACAGCGTCGATGCGGTCGGGGCAGGTGGGCGACAGCGGCGGCGGGAAGGAGGACAGTGGTCGGTCCGTAGGGGGCGCCCGGTCTGGGACGGCCGGCATCTGTCAGGGGCGCGCGGTGGGCATAGACGTTGGCGGCGGTGTAGCGGGTTCTGCTCTTCGTGAGCTCGGGTCTGGTGTGCGGGGGCGGTTGCTTGGCCCCGGCGACCCTGGTTACGACGCGTCGCGCGCCGTGTTCAACAGCATGATCGACCGACGGCCGCTTGCCGTGATCCGGTGCGCGGACGCCTCTGACGCGGTCCGCGGCATCACGTTCGCACGCCGACACCACCTCCCGCTCTCGGTGCGTGGCGGCGGCCACAGCGTCGCCGGGAACGCGGTGGTGGACGGCGCCGTCATGCTTGACATGTCCGGCATGAAGGCAGTCACGGTTGATTCAGCGAGTAAGACCGTCAGGGCCGACCCCGGGCTGACTCTGGGCGAGTTCGACAGGGCTACCCAGGCCTTCGGGTTGGCGACGACTCTCGGGGTCGTGTCCATAACGGGGATCGCGGGGCTCACCCTCGGCGGGGGGCTGGGCTGGCTGAATGGACGTTACGGCCTCGCGTGCGACAACCTGATCTCCGCCGAGGTGGCGACTGCTGATGGACAGCTGCTGAGAGCGAGCGCGCGGGACAACGAGGACCTGTTCTGGGGCATCCGAGGTGGCGGCGGCAACTTCGGGGTCGTCACCTCCTTCGAGTACCAACTCCATCCGGTCGACCTCGTACTGGCCGGCGGACTGTCCTACCCGATGAGCATCGCGCCGGAGGTCCTACGGTTTTATGACGACTTCGTCAAGGCGGCCCCGGACGAGCTGTCCACGGCCGCCTCGCTCGCGCTGACCCCGGCCGGGGAGCCTGCGGTATCGATCGTGGTCTGTTACTGCGGGGCGCTCGACGAGGGCGAACGGGTGCTGCGCCCGCTGCGGACGTTCCAGGCGCCGGCGCACGACAGCATCCAGGCCATGCCCTACACGGCGCTGCAGAGTGCCCCCGACGAGGGCTTCCCCTCTGGGCGACTGCACTACTGGAAGTCGGGGTATCTGCGGGATCTGACCGACGGGGCGATCGAGACACTCCTGCGGTTCGTCGCACGGATGCCTTCCTCGTCCAGCGGCGTCGGCCTGCAGCAGATGCACGGAGTGGCCAGCCGCGTCGCCCCATCGGCCACCGCCTTTCCGCACCGGGCCGAGCAGTACGACTTCCTCATCCTGTCGCAGTGGTCGGATGCGGCCGACTCGGAACGCAACATCGAGTGGACCAGAGCGCTCTTCGAGGCGATGGAGCCCCATCTTGAGGACGCGGTGTACGTCAACAACCTCGGCGACGAGGGCCCCGGCCGGGTCCGCGCGGCCTACGGGGAGAACTATCCGCGCCTGGCCGCGGTGAAGAAAGCCTATGACCCCGACAACCTGTTCCGGGCGAACCAGAACATCGCTCCACCCGCGGACATGCCCAGTAGAGAGGATGAGAAGTAATTATTCGGCGTCGCGCCCCCTGATGAGCAGGGAGATCGGTTGAGCCGCAGTGCGGTCAGCCGCTGTTGCCGCCGTTGCCGCCGTTGGCGCTGGCATTACCACCGTTGACGTTGCCACCACCGAGCAGGGCGCCCCAGGAGCCACCGATGGCCGCACCATCGCTCCCGCAGATGGCCGTGCCCCCAGCACCACCCGCACCACCGGTTCCACCGGGCGCGCCATTAGCGCCAGGTAGACCGTCACGTCGGCTGCTGCAACCGGTCGCACCCGTCTCCGGGGGGCCGCTGTGGCTGCTGGTGCTGTCGCTGTTGCTGCTCGTGGGGGCGGCTGGGCCGACATGGGGGGTGCAGCCAGCAAGAACAAGGGAGCCGAGGATGAGAACGGCCGCCCATCTTCCTGCCCTCTTGGCTTTGCTACTGACACTGCTATCTTTCATTTCGTCTCCTACCTCGATAGTTGATCATGAGATGGTCCAGCCGCAGATCGCTGTGATTGAACTCAGTCGTGGAAACTGGCGCAGTCGTCGCCGCCGTCGTCGCCGCGGCAGCAGTGCTGGCTCTTGAAAGACATGGTGAAGAGTGCCCCGGGTCTGGGCGGGAAGCGATCGCGAAACCCCGCCAACCGTTGCGAATGAACCCCCGGAAAGAACCCCCGCCCGACAGTAGGGACAACCCCACCACCCGAGCGACCCTGATCTCCCAAGGAGCGCCTCGCCCTGGACCGGAAACCGGTCCCCGGCCCTGGATCCGAATGCACGGCGCCGATTCCGCGCGCCGGCTCACGAGATAAGTCACCACCGTTCACTTGTTATCGCTACGCCGTAGTGTTAACTTCGCCCGGTCGAGGCAGGGACGGACGGAGGATCACGTGGTCGAGGTGCAGATGCGGGTCAACGGGGCCGTGCAGTCGCTCGAGGTGGAGCCGCGGGTGAGCCTGCTCGACGTGCTGCGCGAGCACCTCGGCTTGACCGGCACGAAGAAGGGCTGCAACCAGGGGGCATGCGGTGCGTGCACCGTGCTCGTGGACGGAGAGCGAATCAACTCCTGCCTGGCTCTCGCGGTGCAGTACGCGGGTCGCGAGATCACCACGATCGAAGGTGTCGCCACCGGCGGGCAGGCGCACCCCCTGCAGGAGGCATTCATTCGCAACGACGGCTTCCAGTGCGGCTACTGCACGTCCGGGCAGATCTGCTCGGCGATCGGGATGCTGGCGGAGCACCGGGCCGGCGCACCGAGTGCGGTGACCGAGCACCTCGCGGCGGAGGCGGTCGAGCTGTCGGGGGCGGAGATCAGGGAGCGGATGAGCGGCAACCTCTGCCGCTGCGGTGCCTACAACGGGATCGTCGAGTCGATCCAGGACGTCGCGGCCGGGCACGCGGATGTGCTGGCGGCGGCCCGATGAAGGCGTTCGCCTACGTCAGCGCACCGGATGTCGCGACAGCGGTGCGCGCGATCGCGACAGAACCCCGCGCGAAGTTCATCGGGGGCGGCACGAACCTCGTCGACCTGATGCGCGAGGACATCGAGCGGCCCGACACGGTCGTCGACATCAGCGGGATCGCGCTCACGGGAGTGGAGGAGCTGGCCGGTGGGGGGGTCCGGATCGGTGCCATGGTCCGCAACAGCCACCTCGCCGCGCATCCGCTCATCCGCAGCCGCTACCCCGTGTTGGCCCAGGCCATCCTGGCCGGCGCGTCGGGGCAGCTGCGGAACATGGCGACGGTGGGCGGCAACATCCTGCAGCGCACCCGCTGCCCGTACTTCTACGACCGCGCGGCCGCCTGCAACAAGCGTGAGCCGGGCAGCGGTTGCGACGCGTTCGGCGGGTTCACCCGCAACCACGCCGTGCTCGGCGGGAGCGAGAGCTGCATCGCGGCCCACCCGTCCGACATGTGCGTTGCGCTCGCCGCGCTCGACGCCGTCGTCGAGGTGGAGAGCGTGCGGGGCGTCCGGCGGATCCCGCTCGTGGAGTTCCACCGGCTACCGGGAGCCACCCCCCACGTCGAGACCGACATCGCGGCCGACGAGCTGATCACCGCAGTCGAGCTGCCCGCCCTGCCGGTGGCCACCACCTCGCGCTACCGCAAGGTGCGCGACCGGGCGTCCTACGCCTTCGCGCTCGTGTCCGTCGCGGCGGCGCTGGAGGTGCAGCACGGCACGGTGGCCACGGTACGGCTCGCGCTCGGCGGCGTCGGGGCGAAGCCGTGGCGGGCGCACGAGGCGGAGCGCCTATTGCTCGGGGCGGCGCCGACAGAGGAATCGTTCCGGCGGGCCGCGGCGGCCGAGCTCGCGCCTGCCGTCGCCCAGCCGCACAACGCGTTCAAGATCGAGCTGGCCGAGCGCACGATCGTCGCCACGCTGGCGCAGCTGCTCGCAGCCGGGGGTGCGGCATGACGCAGGTGGAGAACCGTCCCCGAACGGGGACGTCCGGGCCCGTCGTCGGGAGGCCGATCGACCGCGTCGACGGAGTGGCCAAGACGACCGGAGCAGCCCGCTACTCGGCCGAGTACCCCTACGCCGACATCGCGCACGCCGCACTGGTGCACGCGAACGTCACCCGCGCCCGAATCACCGCTGTCGACACCGCGGCCGCCTCGGCGGTCCGCGGGGTACTCGCGGTGATCACACACCTGAACGCCCCGCCGATGAAGCCGGCTCGCCCGGTGAACCTGGTGAACCTCAGCACGCTCGCGTCGGGGAGCTCGGTGAACTACCTCAACACGGACGAGGTGCACTGGAACGGCCAGCCGGTCGCGGTCGTCGTCGCCGAGACGCTCGACGCCGCTGAGGAGGCCGCTGCGCTGGTCGCCGTCTCCTACGAGGAGCTGCCGGCGACGGTGGACTTCGGCGCGCAGGAGCCCCACGCCACGCCGCAGAAGAGCACCGCCATCTCCTCGGGAGGCGCCACGAAGGGGGACGCCGAGGCGGCCCTGGCCGCGGCGCCCGTGTCGGTGGACCTCCGCTTCACCACCCCAGGGCACCACCACAACGCGCTCGAGCCGCACGCGACGACTGCGGCGTGGGACGGCGACCGCCTGGTCGTCCACGAAGGGGCGCAGAACGTCGCGTGGGTTCGCGACCAGCTCGCGTGGAAGTTCGACGTCCCGCCGGCAGGTATCCGGGTGATCGCGCCGTACGTGGGGGGCGCCTTCGGCGGGAAGACGATGATCTGGCCGGGCACCATCCTCACCGTGCTGGCGGCGCGGGTGACCGGCAGGCCGGTGCGGATGATGCTCACCCGGGAGGGTGTCTACCGCGCTGTGGGCGGGCGCACCCCGTCGACGCAACGGGTGGCGCTCGGCGCCGATGCCGACGGCAGCATGACCGCCCTGATCCACACCAGCGTCACGCAGATCGGACGGGTGGGTGGAGGACCGGAGCAGGTGACGTCCCAGTCACGGCACCTCTACGACGCGGAGAACATCCTGGTGCAGCAGAACCAGGTCACTCTCGATGCGCTGTCCAACACCGCGATGCGAGCTCCGGGCGAGTCGATCGGGACCTTCGCGCTGGAGGCCGCCGTCGACGAGCTGGCGTACGAGCTCGGGATCGACCCGATCGAGCTCCGGATGCGCAACGAGCCGGCGAGGAACCCGATAGACGGCAAGCGGTTCGCGCACCGGGCGCTGCGGGAGGCCTACGCCCGTGGTGCCGAGCTGTTCGGCTGGTCCGACCGCACGCCGCAGCCGGGTTCCATGCGCGACGGCAGGTGGCTGGTCGGCATGGGGGTGGCGTCGGCCTACCACCCGTCCTGGCAGTTCCAGGCCAACGTGACCGTCCGGCTGGCGGCCGACGGCACCGTCCTCGTGCGGTGCGGGTTCCACGAGATGGGCATGGGTGGGGCCACCGCGCAGGCGCAGATCGCCGCCGACGCGCTCGGCGTGCCGTTCGAGTCGGTCCGCGTGGAGTACGGGGACACCACGCTGCCCACCGGGCCCGGAGCAGGCGGGTCGGGCCAGACCGCGAGCGTGGCCGCGAGCGTCGTGGCGGCGTGCGAAAAGGTGCAACGGACGGTACTGGCACTGGCGACGGGCTCGAAGGACTCCCCGCTGCGGGGGCAGCGCCTGGCCGACCTGCGGGCCAGGGACGGTGGGCTCTACCGCACCGATGACACGCGCGGCGAGTCGTACGCGGCCATTCTGGGCCGTGCCGGCCGGGTGTCCGTCGACGCCGCTGTCGGCTCCGACACGCGCCTTGGCGGGATCGTCGGGCAGATGAGGTTCCTGTCGAAGTTCCTGCTCGACAACCGGCGCTGGGTGAAGGCCGCATCCGGGGCCCAGTTCTGCGAGGTGCGTGTCGACCCGGACACCGGCGAGGTACGGGTGTCCCGGTGGCTCGGTGTGTTCGACGTCGGCACGGTGATCAACGCGAAGACCGCGAGCAGCCAGCTCCGCGGCGGGATCGTCATGGGCCTGGGCATGGCGCTGGGGGAGGAGACGCTCGTCGACCCGCGGACCGGGCGGATCATGAACGCCAACCTCTCCGACTACCACGTCCCGGTACACGCCGACGTCCCGCCGATCGAGGTGCACTACCTCGACGAGCCCGACCCGACGATGCCTCTCGGCCTGATCGGAGTCGGCGAGGTGGGCATCACCGGGGTCGCCGCGGCGGTTGCGAACGCCGTGCACCACGCCACCGGACGCCGGGTCCGGGACCTGCCCATCACGCTGGACAAACTCTTGTGAGAATCACTGTCCATGGCGCCTGACCCCATGACGTTCCGGCGGGCCCGCCGTCCGGAGCACAAGCAGCAGCGGTACGAGGCGATCCTCGCCGCCGCTCGCTCCCAGGGCCTACTCAAGGGTGTGCGCAACGTCAGCCTCGCGGATATCGCCGCCGAGGTCGGCGTGCACAAGTCGGCGCTGCTGCGGTACTTCGAGACGCGCGAGGAGATCTACCTCCACCTCACGGCGGAAGGCTGGCAGGACTGGGCAGACGCCATGCGCGGCGATCTCGCGCAGCTGTCGGTCGGGTCGGTGGCCGGGGTGGCCGCGCTGATCGCCCGCACCCTCGCCGACCGGCCGCTGCTCTGCGACCTGATGACCCACGCACCCCTCACCCTCGAGCGGAACGTGTCGCTGGAGGCGGTGCGGAGCTTCAAGCTCGCAGGCTTGGCCGCGCTCGCCGACGTCACGGTGCTGATCCGGCGCGTGCTGCCCGCACTCACCGACGACGACGTCAGGGACCTGGTGTGGGCCGTCACCGCCGTCGCCGCCGGGCTGTGGCAGGTCACCCACCCGCCGGCCACATTGGTGGCCCTGTACGCGGAGGATCCCCGGCTCGGACACACACAGGTGGAGTTCACCCCGTCGCTCCAGCGCCTCGTCGAGGTGGTCCTGGCCGGGCTCCTCAAGCGCGAGTCCGGCGGAGAATGCATTCACTAGTCCCGCAATCGGAAACCGCCCGTCGGAGAATCATTCCGATGTTGAACGCGCGCCAGGTCACGCGAGGGTTCCGCGGAGCGCCGCGTGCTGACCCTTGAGCGCCCTGTCCTTGTTGATCGGGTCGTGGGCCTCGTCCGGGTCGACGTTTCCCTTGATGCTGATGGCGTTGAGCACGGCGAACATGCGGACGAGATGCACGATCCGCGCCTCGTCCTGGTCCACCGCCCACTGCTCCCCGGTGGTCAGGGCGAGTGTGCGGTCGACCCAGATCACCTCGACGTGCAACTCGGCACGCTGCAGGACGTCGCACAGCCGGTCGCGGAGCTCGCCGGGAGACAGGTCGATCCAGTCGGACAACACCGTCGCATCCACCGGCATGAGCCGCCCACGCTTCCGGAAGTAGATCAGCTCGGCCGCGTAGGCGTGGCCGTACGAGCTGTACCGGCTCCCGTTGTGCTGGGAGATGGCCATGCAGATCAGGTGTGTTCGCAACGGGCCCATGGTGCGCAGGGTGTGCTCGTAGCGGGGCAGGTTGTTGGCGAACCAGCTCACCGTCCGGACCGGCCCCAGCTGCTCGACGATGAACGGCGCCAGACGGGGTGGAAAGCCCCAGTACTCGGTGCCGAGTCCTTCGAGAAGGCCTGTTGCGAGCCGATGGAGCTCGCGAGCAGCCATTCTCCAACCCCCTACCTTGTGAGTGACGCGAATGCAGCTCGCGCGTGCAGCCGCAGGTGCGTCTGAACAGCGGACGAGTAGTCGCACGGATAGTCCCGTCAATGGTGAGTGGCGTATCCGGCCCATTGAGACTAGAGGTCGTTGCGCTAATCGGCTGATCGGCCGGTCGCGACACCCCGCACTTCGGCCAATCGTGCACATCGGCGCCCGATGCCGTTACAGGCAGTTACCATGATTGCTGCTGACGCGCGGGCGGCGCGTGTCCGAGCGGGCGTGACGCTCGGTAGGTGCCCGAAGTCGGCGACGAGTGGGATGCGACCCGTTCGGCCCAGCAGTCCACACTCGCCGGATGCCACCGGATCCCGCTCTGCCTGACCTGTCCGACGCGGTCGTGCTCGTCACGGGTGCAGGCGGCGGGATCTACGGCGGGGCCGGGATCCGGGTCAACACGTCTCCCCGGGGTTGGTCCGGCGCGACGGGCTGGCCGAAGCGCGGCCCGATGGAGTCGAGAGGTGGAAGCGCGCCGCACCCCTGGCGCGGTTGGGCGAGAGCCGCGCCGTCGACGACGCGTGCGTGTTCCTGGCCTCGCCGATGGCGCGGTGGATAACGGGGCACGATCTCGTCGTCGACGGCGGGATGTCGGTGGTGCCGCCCCACTCCTCCGTTCGACTGGGCGCACTTCCGGCTCGGCGACCGCGCCGACCTCGTGGACCGGTACCCGGACGCCCGGATGCGGATCGAGGAGCTGACCCGCTCGGTCAGCCGCTCTGCTGCTCCTGGCTGTTCGGGCCGTTGAGGGCGAACGTGGCGCCGAACGGATCGACGAGGATGCTCATCCGCCCGAACGCGCTGTCCTGCGGCGACATGACGACGGTGCCACCGCCGCGCTCGGCAGCGTCGACGGCGGCGTCGACATCGGCAACCGAGAAGTACGCCAGCCAGTGGGCCGGCGCCTCGAGCGGACCGCTCATCATTCCGCCCATGCCGCCTGCGATCTCGCCGTCGACGTGGAACGTGCCGTAGTCGTCGGGTGCTCCCGGGACCGGCTGGAAGGTGTAGCCGAAGACGGCGGCGTAGAAGCGCTTGCCGGCCTCGGGGTCGGTGAGCCGGGCGTCGGTCCAGACCAGCGAGCCCGGCTCGTCGTAGATCTCCACGCCGTTCTGCCCAGCGGCCTGCCAGACGCCGAAGACGCCTCCGCACGCGTCGAACGCGACGAGCATCCGGCCGTTGCCCGGGATGTCGAACGGTTCGAGGAGGACGGTGCCGCCGTTGTCGGCGATCAGCTTCGCGGTGGCGTCGGCGTCGTCGGCCGCCAGGTAGACCGTCCAGGCGGACGGCTGGCCTTCCTGCTGGACGGGCCCGATGGCGGCCGCGGCGCGCTCGTTGGTGCGGGCGACGTGGTAATGGCCGAACTCCTCGCCGGTGTCGACGAACGACCAGCCGATCACCGAGCTGTAGAAGTCGGTGGCCGCCGAGACATCGGGGACGGCGAGGTCGACCCAACACGGGGTGCCGGGGGGCCAGGGAGCGTCACGGGTGGGCATTGCACACACCTCCATGGGAGTGGGACGGCGCACAGCCAACCACCGACCACCGACAGGACGCGTCATCCGATCGGTTGCTCGGCGCCCCCCGACTCCCGGTCCCCCGTGGCCGGTTAGGGTCTCGCACCAGCAGTGGCGAGGAGGGACCGTGTCCGAGGAAGCGCCAGTCGGCCGCGTCGTCGGCACCGAGGACTCCACACCCCTGCAGTTCAGCGTGGCCCTCGCTCCGGAGCAGTACCTGCAGCTCGACGACGTCGTCGTCACCGTTCGTCCGGTCCCCGGGATCGGTCCGGTGATGACGTCCGGCGTGGTCACCGAGGTCCGTGCCCGGCACGAGGGCGCCACCTTCGGCTCCGACGTCTTCCTGATCGCCGACGGCGTGCTGCCCGCGCAGGTGCAGGAGATCGCCGAGATCACGACCACACGCGTCGAGCCCGAGTGCTATGTCCCGCCGACGCCGGGCTCGCTCGCCCAGCGGGCCACGGGCGAGGAACGCGCGCGGGCCCTGTACTTCGACCAGATGGACCTCAAGGTGCCCGTCGGGCTCGGCCGCGACGGCGAGCCGATCTACGTCAACCTGGAGTTCCTCGACGGCACCCGCGGCGGGCACGTCTCGATCAGCGGCATCTCCGGCGTCGCGACGAAGACGAGCTTCGCACTCTTCCTGCTGTACTCGATCTTCCGCAGCGGGGTGCTCGGGCGCCGGTCGGTCAACGCGAAGGCGCTGGTGTTCAGCGTCAAGGGCGAGGACCTGCTGTTCCTCGACCAGCCCAACAACCGGCTCGACGACGACCTGCGCGCCGCATACGCCAAGCTCGACCTGCCCGCCACGCCGTTCGCCTCCGCCGGCTTCTTCGCCCCTCCCACGCCCGACGATCTCTCCGGCCGCCCGCACGTCACCGGCCGGACGAGCGGTGTCACCGCGTTCTGGTGGACGCTCGCGGAGTTCTGCGCCGAGGAGTTGCTGCCCTACGTCTTCGCCGATGCGGAGGACGAGCGCAACCAGTACACGATGGTGATCCACCAGGTCGCCGCGCGGCTGCGGCGGGAGGCCACGGCCGTCGGGGACGGTGCGATCGCGGTGGGCGGCCGGGTGCTGCGCACCTACGACGACCTGGTGGAGTTCGTCTCCGACCGGCTCACCGACGAGGACGAGCGCCGCGACTGGGCGGGACCGGTCACGGGCACCGGCACGATCAACGCCTTCCTGCGGCGGCTGCGCTCCAGCCTCAAGCCGCTGCGCACGATCGTCCGCGGCGACCTCACCGACGCGGCGGGACGCCGCGTGAGCACCGACGGACACCAGGTCACGGTCGTCGACCTGCACAATCTCCCCGAGCGCGCCCAGCGGTTCGTCGTCGGCGTGGTGCTCGCGTCCGAGACCGCCCGCAAGGAGGCCGCGGGGCCGGGCGGGCTGTTGTTCACGATGATCGACGAGCTCAACAAGTACGCCCCGCGGGAGGGATCGAGCCCGATCAAGGAGGTGCTGCTCGACATCGCCGAGCGCGGCCGCTCACTGGGGATCATCCTCATCGGTGCGCAGCAGACGGCGAGCGAGGTGGAGCGGCGGATCGTCTCGAACTCGTCGGTGAAGGTGGTCGGCAGGCTCGACCCCGCCGAGGCCGGGCGTCCCGAGTACGGCTTCCTGCCCGCGTCCCAACGGCAGCGCGCGACGCTCGCGAAGCCGGGCACGATGTTCGTCTCGCAGCCGGAGATCCCGGTGCCGCTGGCCGTCGAGTTCCCGTTCCCGGCCTGGGCGACGCGGCTGTCCGAGTCGGCGGGCAGCCCGGCCGCGAGCACCAACGGTGCCGTGCGGCGCGATCCCTTCGCCCGGCTCCCGGCGGTGCCCGACGACGAGGACGACGTCCCGTTCTGAGTCGGCTCATGCAGCAGCGGACGTTTCGGGAGGTAACGGCGGGACCGGACGTCGGGGGTGGCCGTCCCGCTGATTCTGACCTCTGATGGAGCGCGGTCAGGTCAGCCGACGACCAAGCGTGCTCTGATGAGGGAGATCCATGAGAACCGTCTATCGCGTCCTGGCCTATCTGGTGGCTCTCGCGGTCGTCATCCAGGCCGCGACGATCGCGTTCGCGGTGTTCGGGTTGCTGAAGTGGATCGACGGCGGCGGGGTGCTCGACAGGGCCGCGACGAGGAGTGGACCCGATTCTTTCACCGGCGTCTCCGGCTTCGTCACACACGGGACCAACGGGCAGATGATCATCCCGCTCCTCGCCGTGCTGCTGCTCATCGTGTCCTTCTTCGCGAAGGTGCGAAGTGGAGTCGTCTGGGCCGCCGCGGTGCTGCTCACGGTCGTGGTCGAGGTGGCGCTGGGCACCTTCGCCCACGCCCTGCCGGAGCTCGGCATCCTGCACGGGATCCTCGCCATCGCGCTGTTCGCGGTCGCCGTGGTCGCGGCACGGCAGGCGGAGGCGGATACCTCCAGGGTGGAGGAGACGGCAGGCGCAAGCCGGCCGGAGCGGTGAGCTGCACGAGCGCCTCGTGCGGGGCACGGTCAGCGTCGCCGGAACCGCTGCGACAGCTCGGGGTCGTCCTCCCACCACAGCCGCGGGTGCTCCGCCGCGTCTCCCGGGTCGGCAGAACCGGGTGCGGCGGGCCGGGCGGCCTCGAGCTCGTCGAGCTCCGCGTCGATCACAGCAGCGCGCCGGTGATCCTCGCGCGTCATCCGCGCGAACACCACTCCGATGAAGGGCAGCCCCACCACGTCGCCACCGATCCAGAGCACGCCGGCTCCGAGCAGCTGATCGTTGCGCAGGCTCGGGCCCCAGTCGCGCGACAGCGCCGTGTAGAAGCCGGCCGCGACCAGCGGTCCCAGCCACAGCACCACACCGAGCACGGCGTCGCCGATCATCTCCACGATCGTGATCGCCAGCGTCACCCCGTACGGGTCGGCCCGGGGCGCCGGATCGATGCGGAACCGGGTCCAGAAGTACACGAACCCCGTGGTGGCCAGGACCAGTCCGGCCAGCGCGCTCGCTGCCGCGTTGCGCAGGGTCAGCTCGTACAGCGGACTGAGGTACAGCACCAGCAGGGGCAGGGTCAGCACAACGGTGACGATCAGCGGGAAGGTGGCGACCCGGGCCGCCCGGCTGTGCAGCATCCGCGACAGGCGGGCGCGTGCCGGCTCAGGTAGGAGGTCACGCAGCAGCGTGATCGGGGCACCCATCGCCAACAGCATCGGGGTCACCATCAGCAACACGATGTTCTGCACCGCCCGCACCCAGAACAGCGTGTCGTCGTAGACCCCGAGGAACGACATCCCGACCAGCGCGATCGAGACGACCCCTGCCCCGAAGCACACAGTGCGCCCACGTGGCCACGGACCAGCCCGTTCCGGACGACGGCGCAGCCCGACCCCATAACCTCCACCCAGTGCGGCCACTGTCGTCGCCACACCGGGCGTGAACCGCCAGGACGTGAACGTGCGTGCCAGTGTCAACGGCGGCGGACCGGCATATGCCAGCGCCGCGACCACTCCGGAAGCCACGCCCGCGACGCTACGCGCGGCGCCGAGCCGGTCGGTGCGTGCGGGAAGGCGCACCCGTTTCGCGCGCCGGATCCGGTCTTCGCAGGGGCCGCGGGTTCTGCGAGGACCACCATCGGCGCGCGTCCCGGAGGCGGGAGATCGCGGCGCCTACGATGTCCGTCTGATGCGACTGCTACATACGTCCGACTGGCACGTCGGCAAGACTCTCAAAGGCCATTCGCGCCTCGACGAGCAGGAGCAGGTGCTCCGCGAGATCGTCGGCATCGCCCGGGAGCACGAGGTCGACGCGGTGCTCGTCGCGGGCGACCTCTACGACACGGCGGCCCCCTCGGCGCAGGCCCAGCAGCTCGTGATCCGCACGCTGATGGCGCTGGCTCGCACGGGTGCCGAGGTGATCGCGATCGCGGGCAACCACGACCACGCGGCCACGCTCGACGCCTACCGGCCGCTCGCGGGCGTCGCCGGGATCACCCTGGTCGGCTCGGTGCGCACGGCGGAGCGGGGTGGGGTCGTCGAGTTCACGGCCCGGTCGACGGGGGAGCGGGCGACGGTGGCGGTGCTGCCGTTCCTGTCCCAGCGCTACGCGGTGCGCGCCGCCGAGCTCGTGACGAACACGCCCGCCGAGAACACCGGGGCCTACGACCAGCAGCTGCGCGACATCCTGGCCAGCCTCACCGCAGGCTTCCGCGACGACGCGGTGAACCTGGTGATGGCCCACCTCACCGTGCTCAACGGCGCGTTCGGCGGCGGCGAGCGGGCGGCTCAGTCGATCTTCGAGTACGCGGTGCC
>JAODNO010000035.1 GCA_025465235.1 Pseudonocardia sp. | reverse complement strand
GCAGGAGCGGTTCCTGCGCGAGTGCCACCGGGTGCTGCGCCCCGGCGCCGCGCTGCTGCTCTCCACGCCCAACCGCCTGACGTTCTCCCCCGGCCGCGACACCCCGCTCAACCCGTTCCATACCCGGGAGCTCTCGGGTACCGAGCTGGCGGGGCTGGTCCGGGACGCCGGATTCGTCGACGTCGAGATCCTCGGGTTGCACCACGGCCGGCGGCTGCGCGAGCTCGACGCCCGGCACGGCGGCGCGATCGTCGACGCACAGGTCGCCGTGGCCGTCGCGGGAGCGCAGTGGCCCCCGGCCCTGCTGGACGACGTCGCCTCGGTGACGTGTGCCGACTTCGAGCTCAGTGCGGGCGACCTCGACGCGAGCCTGGATCTCGTCGCCCTCGCCGTGCGCCCGTGAGTGAGCCCACCGGGACGTTCTGCCTGGTCCTGCACAGCCACCTGCCGTGGCTCGCACACCACGGACGCTGGCCGGTCGGCGAGGAGTGGCTCTACCAGTCGTGGGCACACGCCTACCTCCCGGTGCTCGACGTCGTGGAGCGCCTCGCCGGCGAGGGGTACCGCGCCCTGCTGACGCTCGGCGTCACGCCGGTGCTCGCCGCGCAGCTCGACGACCCGCACTGCCTGCGCGGCATGCACGACTGGCTCGGCGGCTGGCTGCTGCGCGCCCACGGCGCCGCATCCCGGCTCCCGGACCTCGCATCGCACGAACATCGCGCCGCGACCGCTGCGCTCGACGTGTTCGAGTCGCGCTGGCGGCACGGCGCCTCCCCCATGCTGCGCCGCCTCGCCGACGCGGGGGCGGTCGAGCTGCTCGGTGGGCCCGCGACGCACCCGTTCGCCCCGCTGCTGCTCCCCGAGGTCCGTGCGTTCTCGCTCGAGACGGGCCTCGCCGACGCGGCGCTCCGGCTCGGCTCGCGGCCTGCGGGCATCTGGGCCCCCGAGTGCGGCTATGCGCCCGGGATGGAGCACGGGTACGCGGCCGCCGGTGTCCGGCGGTTCCTCGTCGACGGTCCCGCGCTGCGCGGTGACACCGCACTCGCCCGCCCCGTCGGGGCCTCGGACGTGCTGGCCTTCGGCCGCGACCTGCAGGTCACCTACCGTGTGTGGTCACCGCGCTCGGGCTACCCCGGCGGCCGCGACTACCGCGACTTCCACACGTTCGACCACCCGTCCGGACTCAAGCCGGCCCGCGTCACCGGGCGGTCCGTGGCTCCGGAGGACAAGCGCCCCTACGAGCCCGCCCGCGCCGCCGCGGCAGTGGCCCGCGACGCCGCCGACTTCGTGGCGGTCGTCCGTGACCGGCTCCTCGGGCTGCGGGAGCGGCTCGGCCGGCCCGCGCTGACCGTTGCCGCTTTCGACACGGAGCTGTTCGGGCACTGGTGGCACGAGGGCCCCGCCTGGCTGGAGGCGGTGCTACGGGCGCTGCCGGCGGCCGGCGTCCGGGTGACGACGCTGCGCGGGGCCGTCGACGCGGGGCTGGTCGGCGAACCGGTCGAGCTGCCGCCGTCGTCCTGGGGGTCGGGCAAGGACTGGCGGGTGTGGGCCGGGGAGCAGGTGGCCGACCTGGTGGCGCTCAACGAGCAGGTACAGAAGACGCTGCTGGGGGCCCTCGCACCGGAGGTTGCGCGGGACCCGCTTCGCGACGCGCTCGCGCAGGAGGCGTTGCTCGCGCTGTCAAGCGACTGGGCCTTCATGGTCAGCAAGGACTCCGCCGCCGGGTACGCGCGGGACCGCGCGCACGGGCACGCCGGCCGCGTCGAGGAGCTGGCGCACCTGCTCGCGGCCGACCGAAGCCCCGCGGCGGGCCACGGGCTGGCTTCCTGGCCCCCCGCCCCCTTCGGCCACGTCGACGCCCGCACTCTCTGACTGGTCAGAGGTTCTGCGCGCCCGGCTGCGGCTGCCCCGCTTGCCGACGGTGAGACAGGTGCGCCGAAGACTCCGATACGAGACACATTGTCGGTGGCAGGTTATCGCGCATGTGGGACGTGGCGGTGATCGAGGATGCGGCGGCGGCGGAGGCCACGCTGGATCCCCTCCGGGCGCAACTGCTGGCCGAGCTGGCCGAGCCGGGGTCTGCCAGCAGCCTGGCGGCCCGGGTCGGCCAGCCCCGGCAGAAGGTGAACTACCACCTGCGCGAGCTGGAGCGGCACGGCCTGGTCGAGCTGGTCGAGGAGAGGCGCAAGGGCAACATGACGGAGCGGGTGCTGCAGGCGACAGCCTCGTCCTACGTGATCTCACCCGCCCGCTGGCTACTTGCTGTCGCGGCACGGCTGGTCAGCGATGTGGGGGCACTGATCTCCGGGGCCACCCGCGCCGGCAGCGAGTGGCCACATTCGCGCTCGACGGCGAGGTGCGGTTCGCCTCCGCCGCCCACCGGCCGCCTTCGCGGAAGAACTCACGAACGTGGTGACCGGCCTCGTCAGCAAGTACCACGACGACGCGGTTCAGGGTGGCCGGAAGTTCCGCGTCATCGTCGCCATCCATCCGGCGCTGGACACCCACCTGGCGAACGGCACCGAAGACAAGGAGTCCTGAGATGGGACACGCGTGGGAGGAGCGCGACGAGGCCGTCGTTGCCGCCTCGGTCGACGAGGTCTGGGCGGCAATCGCGACCGGGCCGGGCATCGACTCCTGGTTCATGGGCCGCAACCAGGTCGACCCGGGGCCAACAGGTTCGGTGACGACCGACGTCGGCGATTTCGTGATGACCGGCACAGTCACCGCGTGGGACCCGCCGAAGCACTTCGCCTACCGGAGCGACGGGCCGGACAAGCGGTTCATCGCCTTCGAGTACCTCATCGAGGGCCGGGACCAGAGCAGCACGGTGCTACGACTGGTCAGCAACGGCTTCCTTCCCGACGATGACTGGGAGGCGGAGTTCGAAGCGATGACCGCCGGCGGCGAGATGTACTTCCGGACGCTGGTCGCCTACCTGGATCACTTCGCCGGACGCTTTGCCACACCGCTCAACGTCACGAGGCCACCGGTGGTGGACTGGCCGACAGCCTGGGCTGCTCGGCGTACCGGGCTCGGAGTGGGCGACCAGCCGGCGGTCGGCGACGCGGTACGGGTGACGGTGCCGGGCGTTCCCGGCCTCGCCGGGCTGGTCGACTTCGTCAATTCACAGGCGCTGGGCATCCGTACCGCGGACGGTCTCTACCGGTTCATCCAAGGCCACGGCGGCGGCTTCGTACTTGGCCACCACCTCTTTGCCCACCCCGACGAGAAACAGGCCGGCCAGGCGTGGAAGACCTGGTTGGCCGGACTCCGACACGAGGAGACAACAATGGGTTCGATCAGTCGGTGAGATGATGGCCGGTAACGACGCGATGTTGCTGGGCCGCCAGACCTACGACGAGTTCGCCGCGTTCTGGCCCGACGCCGACCCGGCCGACCCGACAACCGCCCAGATGAACGGCACCCCGAAGTACGTCGT
>JAODNO010000005.1 GCA_025465235.1 Pseudonocardia sp. | reverse complement strand
CGTAGTAGTGGAGCTGCTGTTCACCTTCGCCCTGGCCTACGTCGTGCTCAACGTCGCCACCAGAAAGGACCACCCGGACAGCTCCTTCTACGGCCTGGCCATCGGTTTCACCGTGATGGCCGGCGCGATCGCCGTCGGCGGGATCTCCGGTGGAGCGTTCAACCCGGCTGTCGCCATCGGCGCCGCCTCCATGGGCATACTGGCCAGGCCGACGATCTGGATCTACCTGGTCGTCGAACTCGTCGCCGGCGCGGCTGCCGGGCTGGTCTTCCGCGCACTCAACCCCGCCGACAAGTAATCTTGGGTCGCCGACCCCAGCCGGGCAGTGGCGCATACCGGTGCCCCTTCACCAACACGTCATCGTTCTCACACACGGAGGCACCCCATGCCCACCGCCACCTCATGCGCAGGCGGATGGATCGTCGTCGACCCATATTGTCAGGAATTCAGTTGCGGCCCTGTGTCCGGGGAGCGGTTCAGCGAGGCAACCCCGCAGGTACCCGTCGCATCCTGCCTCGCAAGGCTCAAGACCAGCGCAATCTTCCGGCAGAAGGTCTGACGGGCGCGCAATGGACCGCCTGGTGCAATTCAGAGGTGCGACCGAGGTAAACGCGGTGGGGGCCGCGCTGAACCTCGCGCGCAAGATGGCCGGTCCCCCCAACGTTCGGCGTGGTCAACGCGGCCTGTACGCCCGCATCGCCGCCGCGGCCTGCCTGACCCTCGCCCTCCGGCTGCCGTTGGGGGGCCGCTCCTGATGACCACCAGGACCGATCGACCTCCGGGCCGCCGTTCCCGCCTGCGGCGGACCGTGCTCGCGGTGCTGGTGACATCGCTGATCCTTGTCGGGACCGTGGTAGTTGAAGCTCTGGACGTGCCCGGCAACGACAGCGTCGCGGCCAAGCTGGCCGAGTGGGGCCGCGGCCACGGCCTCAACGGCGCGATCACCGGACTGGAGCAGGTGGCGTACCAGCAACCGCCGACCGGCGGCCTGCCCGTCGGCGGGATCCCCCACCCGGACGGCGCACTTCCCGCGCCCAGCGCCCCGCATGGACCTGCCCCGCTGGCAACTCTGGCCGCCGGGCAGCCGCTGCCGGACGAGGGGCAGTGGCAGACCGTCGTGACGTCCGGCGGCCGCCCGGCGGTCCAGGTGGCGTCGCTGCGTCCGGACGACCAGCACACGTCGTTCGTGGTAGGTGTGATGCGGTTGGACCCCGCTCTCGTACGCGGCGGACTCCATCCCGGCACGCAGGACCCCGGCGGTTCGTGGCAGGCGTCCACGTCGCTGAGCGGCCCAGCACAGAACGGCATCGCGGCCGTGTTCAACGGCGGTTTCCGGCTCAGCGACCCCAGCCACAACGGCTACTACAGCGAGGGGCGCACGGTCGCGCCATTGCGCGACGGGGCCGCCAGCCTGGTGCTGCGGACCGATGGGACCGCCGACGTCGGGGCATGGAACAGCGAGGTGCGGATGGGCCCCGACGTGGCCAGCGTCCGGCAGAACCTGCAGATGCTGGTCGACGGCGGGCAGGTCAATCCCACCTGCAGCACGGGTGGGACCAGTGAATGGGGCAGCACTATCGGGCAGGCCGCCTACATCGACCGCTCGGGGTTCGGTGTCACCGCTACAGGCGCGGAGATCTACGTCGGCGGTCCCGCGCTATCGGTGTGCACGCTCGGGCGGATCCTGCAGGACGCGGGCGTGGTCCGGGGCATGGAGCTCGACATCAACCCCGCCTGGATCAGTGGCACCTACTTCCACGACCAGCCGCACGGCGCACCGACAGGGTATCGCTTGTACCCTGCCGAGCAGGTCTCCCCACAGCACTACTTCACGCCGTCGAGCCGCGACTGGTACGCCTGGTACATCCGCTCTTCGCCCATGACGGTTCGTCGCCAGTAGGGAATGTCGGGCCAATCCGGCATCGAAACTGGCCGACCTCGTTTCGCCAAGCCGCAATGGAGTTCCGGGGGGCACTGCAACCCGCGCCGGTTCCTTCATCGGGCCGATGGATCGCGGAAGTGGCGAGAAGTCACGGCGTTCCCGAGATGACGTTGGATAAATGGTGAAGAAACCACGAGAATCCGGTCAGGACGGCCACCGCGTAGCCGATCAGCGCGAGCGCAGCTGCCGCCGTCACCGAGGCACCGGTCCCGACGAACACCGCGGGAGCGCCAGGGAAGGGGCAGCGGCGTGAAGTACTCGGGCTTGCGTACCCCGGCGCTCGAGGTCAGGATCGGAGTTCGTCGACGGCCACGGTGAGCCGAGGGTCCAGCGCTACAGCGGCATTTTGCTGGCCACGGCCGGATCCTTCGAGCAGCGCGACCACTTCGGTCCGACGTGGCACTACTTGAGCTTCCGGCGATGACCTACATCGCCGCGGCCCCGACGGTGATCGAGACCTGCACGTCCACCGACCTCGACAATGCGACCCTGTCCTCCGTTCCGGGAGCGGCCATGAGCAGCGACATCGAGCCCGATGCCACGCGGCGCGCTCTGGTGACGGGAATCTGTGGCGCGGCGTGCGCGGTGTGCGCGGCAGCGCTCACGGCCTGCGGTAACGGGAGCGGGTCCACCGCTCCCCCGGCGGCGAGCCCCACCCCGGGCGCACCCGCGGCCCCCACCGCTCCCGGTGGTACCGCACCGGCGCTCACACCGACGTCGGACATCCCCGTCGGGGGCGGGAGGATCTTCCCCGAGTACCAGATCGTCGTCACCCGGCCGGCGGCAGGAGACCTGCGGGCCTTCACCGCGATCTGCACCCATGACGGATGCATGCTCACCACGGTCGCCCACGCGACAATCGACTGTCCATGTCACGGGAGTCGATTCGCGATCACCGATGGCGCGGTCGTCAATGGCCCCGCGATGCGGGCGCTGACCCCGCGCAAGATCAGAGTCCAGGGTGATTCGATCATTCTGAACCCCTGATTCGATACAGCTGGGACTCGCTCCTGTCACAGATCCCGGATTCGCCTCCGGACTTCTCTGTATCGAGCGTATTTCTGGCGCTAGGCTGAACTCCTTACGGGGGAGGAACCCGTGACATACAGCCTTGGAGTCGATCTCGGTACCACCTACGTGGCGGCCGCGATCGCGCGCCCGACCGGAGTCGAGATGTTTACGCTCGGCGACCGTACGGTGGTCACGCCCGCGGTCGTCTACCTCTGCGAGGACGGGAGCCTGATCACCGGCGACGCCGCCAACAGGCGAGCGGTCACCCGTCCGTACCTGGTCGGGCGCGAGTTCAAACGCAGGTTGGGCGACCCCACGCCGCTCATGCTGAGCAGCGTGCCCTACCCCGTCACCTCCCTGCTCGGCGCGCTCCTGCGCGAGGTCATGCAGAAGGTGATCGCGAACGAGGGGCAGCCTCCAGAGCAGATTGTGCTCACCCACCCGGCCAACTGGGGACCGTTCCGCCGAGAGTTGTTCGACGAGGTCCCGGTGGCCGCCGGGCTGGAGTCGCCGCAGATGGTGACCGAGCCCGAGGCCGCGGCCGCTTACTACGCCAGGTCCGGGCGGCTGAACGACGGCGAGATCGTGGCGGTCTACGACCTGGGCGGTGGCACCTTCGACGCCACGGTGGTGCGTAAACAGGTGGAGGGCCTCGAGATCCTGGGAACGCCCGAGGGCATCGAACGGCTCGGCGGGGTCGACTTCGACGAGGCGATCGTGTCCTACGTCAACTACAGCGCGGGCGGCGCGTTGAGCGAGCTCGACATGGGCGATGCGCAGACGGCCGTGGCGCTCACCCGGCTGCGCCAGGACTGCGTCATGGCCAAGGAGGCGCTCTCGCTCGACACGGAAACCGTCATCCCCGTGTTCCTGCCCGGCCGGCACTTCAACGTCCGGCTGACCCGAGCGGCCTTCGAGGACATGGTGCGAGCTCCCATCGAGTCGACGATCGGGGCCTTGTCCCGGACCCTGCAGTCGGCCCGGTTGACCCCGTCGGACCTCAGCGCGGTGCTGCTCGTGGGCGGGTCGTCACGCATCCCGCTGGTCGCGGAGATGGTGTCGCACGAGTTCGGTCGTCCGACCGTGGAGGACGCCCACCCGAAGTACGCGGTGGCCCTCGGTGCCGCGTCGATCGCGGCAGAGTCGACGCCCTCGCTGCCGGGGCCGCGAGGCGGGTACAACGCCGTCGGCCCTACCGTCGGCCTGGACGGGGTCCGCACCGCCCCCCCGGTCACGAACGGGGCCGCCACGATCACCGATGGCACTGGGTGGGGAATCGCGGATGCCCCGGCGCCGCTACTGCCGCCGAGCGATGCCGCCCCCGTGGGGGCTCCCGCTCCCGCCCGTCCTCCGGCTTTCGCGGACGCGAGCGGTTCCGGCGGCCCCCTGCGGAAGCTGCCCTCGCGCATCCGGATCGGCCCCGCCCCTCTCGCGGCCGCGGCCATCGTCGTCGTGCTGGCCCTACTCGCGTACCTGGTGGGGCCAGGGCGTTCGGCGGACTCGCTGGCCACGCTCGACCCCGCCCAGCAGCCCACCGCTGCGCCGCAGGTCACCACGCCGGCGGCGCCCACGTCCATCCCGCCCAGTGCCAGCATCGCGAAGCCCACAGTGGCCGGCGCGTTCCGCGTCGCGAGAGGTCCACAGGCCGGGGCCGTGAGCCCGGACGGCAAGTTCGCCTACGTCACCAGCACCGGCACGAACTCGGTTTCCGTGGTCGACCTCTCGTCGCACGCGGTCGTCGCGAGCATCCCGATCAGCGCGGGGCCCCCCGAATACGTCAGCTTCAGCAAGGACGGTCGGTCCGCCTACGTCAGCGTCTACGACCCGATCCGGCATATCGGCAACGTGGTCGTGGTGGTGGACACCGGATCCCGCACCGTCACGGCGTCCATCCCCGCTGAGAGCTACCCCTACGCCATGGCGGTCAGCCCGAACGGCCGGCAGCTGTACATGCCCAACCACGACGCCGACCTGGTCTCGGTCGTCGACACGGCGACCAACACCGTCGTCAACAAGATCAAGGTCAAACCCAACCCACACAGCGTGGCCTTCTCCGTCGACGGCCGCCGAGCCTACGTGGCCAACCACGCGTCCAACATCGTGACCGTCCTGGACACCAAGAACGGCGCAAACCTCGCCGAGATCCCCGTGCCGCGCAGCCCGCACAGCATCGCGATGTCCCCGGATGGCTCGCGCGTCTATGTCGTCAGCTACGACGCCGACATGGTCTCCGTCATCGATCCGGCCTCCTACGCGGTGGCTGGGACGATCGCGGTGCAGCGGGAGCCCCAGAGCGTCGAGTTCGCCCCGGACTCTCGGCACGCCTACGTCGTGAACGACGGGAGCAACAGCGTTTCCGTCATTGACACCGCGACCGGTCAGGTCACGGCGACCATCGGGGTCGGGCAGACGCCGACAAACGTCTTCGTCGCGCCCGACGGCAAGCACGCCTACGTCACCAACATCAGCTCCAACGACGTGACCGTGCTGAACACCGCAGGGTGACGGCGAGCGTATTCCCGCTACCCACCCCGAGCGGGCCGCGGCGCCCGAACGGGCGCGCCTTGCGGGCGTCGCCGGTTCCACTCCGGGGGAGAACCCCCCGGACCAGTGGGGTCTGCCCCATTCCCAGGCGGCCGGGGGTCGTCGGACGATTCGGCGATGATGCTCGAGCCTGCGCAGCGCGCGGGCGGCGCTCCCCCCACCGCCCCCGAGCAGGGCCGGTCCACAGGTTCGTCCCGCGCTGCAATGCCCCCGACCGCCGCCACCGACAACGACCGCGCCACCGCGCGGGCCATCCAAGTCCCCATCCTCGCCCACGACGCGGACCGCCGCTCCGAGCACGAGCAGTGGCTGGGCCGCCGCCTTCTGGAGCGACAGCTGCACGACGGCGCAGCGCTGCGGATCTCCGCGCTCACGCTGCAGCTGGGGTTGTTCCGGCACCGGGTACCCGCTGCCGTACCCGACCTGCGGGAGTCCATCGACGGACTGCAGGACGAGCTGCATGCCGTGCTCCAAGAGCTGCGCGATGTCGCCGGCAAGATCTACCCCCCGCTGCTCGACGGGGCAGGACTCGGCCCTGCCCTGCGCGAGGTGGCCGATCGGGCCGCCACCCCGGTGCGAATCGACGCCCCGGAGGCCCGGTTCGGAGCGGCTGCGGAGGGCGCGGCCTATTTCGCCGTCACCGAGTGCCTCGATGCCCTCGACGGTGGAGCGCCGCCCGTCGAGGTGCTTGTCCGTCGCGACGCCGACATCCTGGCCGTCCACGTGACGGGGGTCGACGTGCGGCACGCCGCGCTGATGCACGACCAGGTTCGGCGCATGGGCGGGACGATCGACGTGGCGGGCAATCCCGGTGCCGGCACGATCATTGCGAGGATTCCGTGTGAGTAGCGCTGGCCCGGGACGGGGCCCTACCACGGAATCGCGCGGCGGCGCGACGGTGACCGCGCTCAGGTTCCCGGCAGCCCGGCGGGCTTCGTGGGCGTCGCGAGCCAGGTGGTGAACAGGCCGTCGAGCTGCTGCCCCGACACCTCCTCGGCCAGGGCCACGAACTCCTCCGTCGTCACGTTCTCCCCCGCCTGCCGGGTCGGCCACTCGGTGAGGAGCCGGAAGAACGCCTCCTCGCCGATGGCGCCACGCAGCGCATGCAGCGTCATCGCGCCGCGGTCGTACACCGCGTTATCCAAGATCGCGGCGGGGCCGGGGTCGCCGATCGTCAGCGCCCAGAACGGGTCGCTCGCCGGGATCGACGCGGTCCGCTCGAACAATTCCTGGGACGTGCCCAGGCCCTCGCGCTCGCTCCACAACCACTCGGCGTAGGTCGCGAAGCCCTCGTTGAGCCAGATGTCGCGCCACCGCTCCACGGGGAGGCTGTCACCGAACCACTGGTGGGCGAGCTCGTGCACGACGACCCGGTCTCCCGACGCCCCATCGGTGAAGAAGACCGACGCGTAGATCGGTCGGGTCTGGCTCTCCAGGGCGAAGCGCAGCTCCCCCACGTCGTCGACGATCCCGCCCGCGGCGCTGAACGGGTACGGGCCGAACACGGACTTGAGGAACGCGAGGATCTCCGGCTGGCGGGCGAACGACGCGGTGGCGACCTCGCCGACGGACGGCGGGCCGCCCTGCGTGAGGAGATCAGGGTCGATGGCGTCCCAGTACCGGACCCCGTCCTGCTCGTAGCTCCGGACGTCGAACTCGCCAATCGCCATCCCGGCGAGGTACGGGGCCATCGGCTCGGCCGCGCGCCACGTCGTGGTGGTCATGCCGTTGCTACTGGTGGCGCCGTCGAAAACTCCGTTGGCGATCACCTCCAGGCCCTCGGGCGCGGTGATCCGGAACGTGAAGGAGGCCGTGTCGAGCGGATGGTCGTTGGCCGGGAACCAGGTGGCGGCCACGTCGGGCTGGCCGATCACCAGGGCGCCGTCATCGGTGTGTACGAAACCGGAGGCGCCCCACCGGTCCTGCACGGTCTTCGGCACACCGTCATAGGTCACCACCGTGGTGAACCTCGCGTCGGCGGCCACCGCGCTCCCCGGCGTCACGGTGAGCTCCCCACCCTGACGGGTCCAGGTTGCCGGGCTGCCGTCCACCGTCACGGCCCGGACCTCGAGCCCGCTCAGATCGAGGTTGAAGGCCGACAGCGCCTGCGTGGCCCGTGCCCGCACCTCCGCCACCCCGGTGAGCAGATCGGCGGCCGGCGCATAGGTGATGTCGAGCAGATAGCTCTGGACGTCGTAGCCGCCGTTGCCGTCGAGAGGGAAGTACGGGTCGCCGATGCCCGGCGCCCCGGGAGTCGGATCGGCGGCCGGGGCCGCGACCGCCGCCTCCGCGCATCCGGGCATGGCGACGACACCGATCACTACGGACAGGACCGCCAGGAACCTGCGCACCACGTCT
>JAODNO010000003.1 GCA_025465235.1 Pseudonocardia sp. | reverse complement strand
ATCGGTCGGGCCGACGACTCGACACTGGTGCTCGACGACGACTACGCCTCCACCCGGCACGCACGCATCGCGCTGCAGGGGGAGGAGTGGTACGTCGAGGACCTCGGGTCGACGAACGGGACGTACCTTGATCGGGCTAAGGTCACCGGACCCACCCGAGTTCCCCTGGGAGTCCCTGTCCGCATCGGCAAGACGGTGATCGAGCTTCGGTCATGAGTCGGCGAGCGCTGAAGTGCCGCACCCTGGCATCCGACCGGGGACGGCCTCGCCGGCTGATCTGCCCCGAACGTATTGGCGGAGCGCTGACATGACGCTTGTCCTGCGCTACTCCGCCCGCAGCGACCGCGGGCTCGTCCGGCAGAACAACCAGGACGCGGTCTACGCCGGCCCGCGGTTGCTGGCCCTCGCCGACGGGATGGGCGGGCACGCAGCGGGCGAGGTGGCGTCCTCACTGGTGATCTCCGCGCTCGCTCCCCTGGACGAGGACGACCCTGGCGACGACCTGCTCGCCGAGCTGCGCCACGCCACCGTCGAGGGCAACGCAGCCATCACGCGGCACGTCGCAGACGCCCCCGACCTCGACGGCATGGGCACCACGCTGACGGCCATCCTGTTCGCGGGATCGCGGCTGGGCCTGGTGCACATCGGCGACTCGCGCGCCTACCAGCTACGCGAGGGCGTCTTCAGCCAGATCACCAAGGACGACACGTTCGTCCAGTCGCTCATCGACGAGGGCCGCATCACCGAGGAGGAGGCGCACACGCACCCGCAGCGCTCGCTGCTGCTGCGCGCCATCACCGGCCAGGACGTCGACCCGTCGCTGACGATTCGCGAGGCCCGTTCCGGCGACCGCTACCTGCTGTGCTCCGACGGGCTGTCCGGCGTCGTGAGCGACGAGACACTGGCCGACACGCTGCAGGCCTACCGCGACCCGCGGGAGTGCGCCGATCGGATGATCGAGCTGGCGCTGCGTGGGGGCGGCCCGGACAACATCACGTGCATCGTCGCGGACGTCGTCGACATCGAGTTCGGCGAGGACGCCCCGATCATCGGCGGATCGGTGGGCGACGGCAGCGACGAGGGCCCGCGGCCGGACTCCGCGGCCGCCCGCGCATCGGCCACCACCCTCACGCGCGTCGCCCCGCAGCGCGTACTGGCCGAGACGAAGGCGCCGGCTTCGCGGCGCCGGTCGCGTGTGCGGCTCGCCGCGGGCGTGGTCGTCGTGCTCGCGGTGCTGGTCGGGGGTGGGGTGCTCGCGCGAATGTGGGTGCTGCAGCAGTACTACGTGGGGGTCGACACGCAGCTGGTGTCGATCTTCCAAGGGGTCCGCGGGGAGGTGCTCGGCATCCCGTTGCACAGGGTGGCTGAGCGCAGCAACATCACCCTCGACGACCTGCCGGAGACCGAGCGGAGCGCGGTCCGCGACGGCATCATCACCTCCGACGGGCTCACCGGTGCGCGCGGCCTCGTGGAGCGGCTGCGCGGCCGCATGCTGCAGCCGTGCCCACCCCCCGTCGTCTCGCAGCCACCACCCGCGCCCGACCCGAACCTGACACCCGCCCCAGGCGTGCCGCCCGTCGACACGACCCCGCTGCCGACGCCGGCACCCGAGCCCGGAACGACCTGCCGGTCGGTGAGCTGATGGCAGCTCCCGACACGCGCTCCGAACCGGCGCCTCTCGCCCCGGCGCCACTCCCCAACGGGCGCGGCATCGAGCTGATCATGCTGGCGTTCGCGGCGGTGCTGGTGACGGGCGCGCTCGTGCTGGTGGAGGCGAATCAGGAGCAGCAGCTCACGCAGTCGCTGCTGTTCGTCGGGCTCGCGTATCTGGGCCTGTTCACGATCGCTCACTTCGCGGTGCGCAGGTTCGCCCCGTTCGCCGACCCGCTCATCCTGCCCTGCGTGGCGCTGCTCAACGGGCTCGGCCTGGTGATGATCCACCGGCTCGATCTCGCCGAGGTCGACCAGGCGCTGGCGCTGGGCAGGGCGGCGCCCACCGAGCTCATCGGCAGACAGGTCGCCTGGACCGCGATCGGTCTCGCGCTGTTCGTCGCCGTGCTGTGGCTCGTGCGGGACCACCGGACGCTGGCCCGGTACGCGTACACGGCCGGGTTCGCGGGAATCGTGCTACTGGCGCTGCCAGGCCTGCTGCCGTCGTCGATCTCCGAGGTCAACGGGGCGAAGCTGTGGATCAGGCTGGGGCCGGTCGGCATCCAGCCCGGTGAGTTCGCCAAGATCCTGCTGATCGTCTTCTTCGCGGCGTTCCTCGTGCAGAAGCGCGACCTGTTCACCACCGCAGGGCGCCGGTTCCTGGGCATGGAGCTGCCCCGTGCCCGTGACCTCGCGCCGCTGCTGCTCGCGTGGGGCCTGTCGGTCGGCGTGCTCGTTCTCGAGAACGACCTCGGCACGTCGCTGCTGTTCTTCGGAATCCTGCTGGTGATGCTGTACGTGGCCACAGAGCGCGTGTCGTGGATGCTCATCGGCCTGATGTTCTTCTTCGCCGGATGCACGATCGCCTACCACCTGTTCGGCCACGTCCGAGTGCGCGTACAGGTCTGGCTGAACCCCTTCGCCGACTTCGCCAACACCGGTTACCAGATCGGGCAGGCTTTGTTCAGCCTCGGCACCGGTGGCGTCGGCGGTACCGGCCTCGGCGCGGGCCGTCCGGACCTCGTCCCGTTCGCGGAGAGCGACTTCATGCTCTCCTCGCTGGGTGAGGAGCTGGGGCTGATCGGCCTGGCCGCGATCCTCGTGATCTACCTCGTGCTGATCACCCGTGGCCTGCGCAGCGCGCTGGCGGTACGCGACAGCTTCGGCAAGCTGCTCGCCACCGGCCTCGCGTTCGCCATCGCGCTGCAGGTCTTCATCGTCATCGGGGGGGCGTCGAAACTGATCCCGCTCACAGGTCTCACGCTTCCGTTCCTGTCCTACGGCGGCTCGTCACTGGTGGCCAACTACGCGCTCGTCGCGCTCCTGCTGCGGATCTCCCACGCCGCGCGTGCCCCGCTACCCCGCCGACCGGCCACGCCGCTGCCGCCGATCGCCGAGGCCGGCACCGAGCTGGTGGAGCGTCCGCGGTGAACACCCCCGTACGGCGCATCGCCATCGCGGTGATGGTCATGATCCTCTTGCTGATGTCGAACCTGACCTACGTGCAGGTGGTCAAGGCGGGCGACTACCGCAACGACCCGCGCAACCAGCGGGTGCTGCTGTCCGAATACTCCCGCAAGCGCGGGCAGATCAGCGCCAACGGGCAGATCCTGGCCAGCAGCGTCGAGACGAACGACCGGCTGCGCTACCAGCGGCAGTACTCGGACGGGCCGGTGTACGCACCGGTCACCGGCTACTACTCGGTCATCTACGGCTCCAATGGCATCGAGCGCGCCTCCGACTCGGTGCTCAACGGCAGCGACGACCGGCTGTTCGGCCGGAGGCTCTCCGACCTCATCACCGGCCGCGACCCCAGCGGCGGCAACGTGGTCCTCACGATCGACCCCAAGGTCCAGCAGACCGCGTACGACCAGCTGCAGAGCAAGGGCTACACAGGGTCGGTAGTGGCGATCCGCCCGCAGACCGGTGAGATCCTCGCGATGGCCTCCACGCCGTCGTTCGATCCGAACCCGCTGGCCAGCCACAACTCCGACCAGCAGAACTCGGCGTGGAAGGCCGACAACGCCGCCGGCCAACTGACCAACCGCGCGATCTCCGAGACCTATCCGCCCGGCTCCACGTTCAAGCTCATCGACACCGCCGCGGCGCTCAGCAGCGGTCGCTACACACCCGACAGTCAGCTCACCGCGGCGCCGCGGATCACGCTGCAGGGCACCAACACCACGCTGGAGAACTTCAACGGCAACGCGTGCGGGACGTCCCCGACGGCCAGCCTGCGCGACGCGCTGCAGCGCTCCTGCAACACCGCCTTCGCCGATCTCGACGCGAGCCTGGGCGAACAGGCGATCCGCGACCAGGCGAACGCGTTCGGGATCGGCCAGAGCCTCTCGATCCCGATGCCGGTGGCGCCGTCCACGATCGGCGACATCCCGGACACGGCTGCATTGCAGCAGTCCGCGATCGGACAGCGGGACGTCGCGCTCACCCCGCTACAGAGCGCGATGATCGTGGCCACCATCGCCAACGGCGGCCAGGTCATGGCGCCCCACCTGGTCAAGGAGATCCAAAGCCAGGAGCTGGACCCGGTCGCGACCACCGGACCGGACCGGCTCGGCCGGGCCATCGACCCCACCGTCGCGCGAACGCTGACCGATCTCATGGTCAACAACGAGAACAGCTACCCGGGCGCCGGCAAGATCACCGGTGTGCAGATCGCGGCCAAGACCGGCACTGCGGAGCACGGTAACGATCCCAAGAACACCCCGCCCCACGTCTGGTACGTGGGGTTCGCTCCGGCGAACAATCCCCAGGTGGCCGTCGCCGTACTCGTGGAGAACGGCGGGGACCGGAACAACCTCGCCGCCACCGGTGGCGCCGTGGCTGGCCCGATCGCCCGTGCGGTGATCCGGGCCGCGCTCGGGGGTGGGCAGTGAGCACCCGACGGCCCGCCACGACAGCATTCGGCATTCCGACGTCCGGTGCCGCCCTGTCGACGAGCGCGAGCGAGGAGCAGTCGTGACGGTTCTCGCGGCCGGGCAGAAGATCGCCGACCGCTACCACCTGGACCACCGCATCGCCGTGGGTGGGATGGGCGAGGTGTGGGAAGCCTCCGACACGCGCCTGGGCCGGAGCGTCGCGGTCAAGGTGCTGCGGCCCGAGCTGTCCGACGACCCGGAGTTCCTGCACCGCTTCCGCATCGAGGCCCGCACTGTCGCGTCCCTCGACCACTCGGGCATCGCCGCGGTCCACGACTACGGCGAGGACGACGGGCCGGCCGGGCGGCGCACCGCGTACCTGGTGATGGAGCTGGTCCGGGGTGAACCGCTGTCCACGCTGATCTCGCGCGGCCCCATCGAAACGGACGAGACCCTGCGCCTCATCGAGGAGGCGGCGTGGGCACTGCAGGCGGCGCACGAACGCGGGTTCGTGCACCGTGACGTGAAGCCCGGCAACATTCTCGTCCGCAACGACGGCCTGGTGAAGCTCACCGACTTCGGGATCGCGAAGGCCGCCGACGCCGTGCCCGTCACGCGGTCCGGGATGGTGATGGGCACCGCCCACTACATCGCACCGGAACAGGCCAGCGGTTCGGAGGCCGGACCGGCGGGGGACGTCTACTCGCTGGGGATCGTCGGGTACGAGTGCTTGGCCGGGCACCGACCGTTCCGGGCAGAGAGCGCCGTGGCGGTGGCAATGATGCAGGTCAGGGAGCCGCCGCCGCCGCTGCCCGCCTCGGTCCCATTCGCCGCGCGCGCGCTCATCGAGGCGGTGCTCGTCAAGGATCCGGCGCTGCGCTATGCGACCGGTGGGGAGCTGGCTCTCGCGGTCGCGGCCATCCGGCGCGGCGAACCCCTGCCCGAACCTGCGTCGATGAGCGGGGAGATGCCGGTCATGACGGCGCGGTCGTCAACGCCCACCCGAGGCCGGCCTGCAGTGTCGCTCGCGGGGGCAGCCCCGGCAGCGGCGCCGGAGAAGGACCGCAGGTCGCGAACGCCGGCCAAGGCCGTGCGGCGCACCGCGACTCCGGCGACATCGCTCCGCACCGAACCGCTGCGGTTGCGGCCCAAGGCACGGTCGGGCCGGACGTTGTTGCTCGTGCTGTTCGTGCTGCTCACTATGGCTGCTGTGACGGTCGGGGTGTTTCTGTTCCGCGCCCTGCAGTCCGGCGGTCACCAACTGTCCGATCCGGTCCCACAGGGCACGTCAACCGGTACCGTCACCGGCTGGGTGGGCATCCTGGCCGGATCGGCGGCGGCGGAGAGGGCGCTCGTCCCGATGATCGTCCGGTGAACCCGTCCAACCGACGGTCCGGCGCTCGACCGGCTGGCTGTGTACCCCACTCGCCGACTCGGCCCGGCATGATGTCCGAATCATCCATGACTCCCAGGAATCGGCAGCGATGACCACCCCCCGACTGTTGTCCGAGCGCTATGAACTGGGCGAGGTGCTCGGTTACGGCGGCATGTCCGAGGTGCATCGCGGGCTCGACACGCGGTTGGGCCGCGACGTCGCCGTAAAGGTGCTCCGCGCGGATCTCGCGCGTGACCCGCAGTTCCAGATCCGCTTCCGCCGCGAGGCGCAGAACGCCGCCGCACTGAACCACCCGGCCATCGTCGCCGTGTACGACACCGGTGAGGTGGCCGGCGAGTCCGGCCCGCTCCCGTACATCGTCATGGAGTACGTCGACGGGCAGACCCTGCGCGAGATCGTCAAGACCAGTGGGCCGATGACCCAGCAGAAAGTCATCGAGGTGATGGCCGACGTCTGCGCCGCGCTTGACTTCAGCCACCGCCACAACATCATCCACCGTGACGTGAAGCCGGCCAACATCATGATCAACCGCGCGGGCGCGGTGAAGGTGATGGACTTCGGGATCGCCCGCGCACTCGGCGAGGGCCAGAACGTCACGCAGACCGCCGCCGTGATCGGCACGGCGCAGTACCTGTCGCCGGAGCAGGCGCGCGGCGAGGCCGTCGACGCCCGCAGCGACGTCTACGCGGCTGGCTGCGTGCTGTTCGAGCTGCTGACCGGGGATCCGCCGTTCACCGGCGACACTCCCGTCGCGGTGGCCTACCAGCATGTGCGGGAGGATCCGCGGCGCCCGTCGGAGGTCAACCCGAGCATCCCCGCCGCCCTCGACGCGGTGGTGCTCAAGGCGCTGTCCAAGAACCCGCTGAACCGGTACCAGTCAGCCGCCGAGATGCGGTCCGACCTGGTGCGGGTGCGCAGCGGGCAGAGCCCGCTGGCGCCGCTGGTGATGAGCGAGGACGAGCGCACCGCGATGCTCGCCGCAAGCCCGTCCACCGGTCCCACCCGGCGGATCAACGGCGGCAGGCACACCATGCCGCCGCAGGCGGTGTCCGACTACGACGACTACTACGACGAGCAGCCACGACGGAGCACCGCCAAGACCGTCGGCATCGTCGCGGCGGTGCTCGTCGCGCTCGGGCTGGTCGGGTTCGTGGTCCTCCAGGTGTTCTTCCTCTCACCGCCGCCCACTCCGAAGGTGGCGGTGCCCAACGTCGTGGGCGCCACCGAGCAGGACGCCCGCAACCAGGTCATCTCGGCCGGCCTACGCGTGGGCACTGTGCAGCAGGTTCAGTCCCAGGCCAGCCAGATCGGCCAGGTCTTGTCCACCGACCCGGCGGTCGGCACCCAGATCGCCAAGAGCTCCACTGTGAACCTCTCGGTGGGCAATGGGCCGCCGACCGTCGCGGTGCCGGCTCTCGCGGGCATGACGGTGCAGGATGCCACGACCCTTCTCCGCGAGCGTGGCCTCGACATCGGCGCCCAGACCACCAAGGAGACCGGCGACGCCAGCCAGGTCGGGAAGATCCTCTCCTCGACGCCAGGCCCCGGCGTGGACGCTCCCGGCCGCAGCCAGGTCGCGGTGGTCGTCGGCATCGCGCAGACCACGGTGCAGGTGCCCGACGTCTCGAACCAGGATCCCGACAGCGCAGAGCAGCAGCTCACCAACAGCGGCTTCCGGGTGCAGCGCCAGGATGTGGACGGCACTGGTCAAGAGGGGTCGGTACTCGGCACCAACCCGCCGGCGGGCTCGCGTGTGCAGCGCAACTCCCAGGTGGTGCTGCAGATCTCCCGTGGCAACCAGATCAAGGTGCCCAACGTGGTCGGCGACAGCCTCCAGGATGCGGCGCGGACGCTCCAGCAGGCCGGCTTCAGCAACATCAACCAGGATTCCGTCGACGTGAACAACCGGAAAGACGACGGCAATGTGGTCAAGCAGTCGATCCCGGCCGGCTCCACCGCCAACCCGAACGACGACATCACCATCACTCAAGGTCGTTACTCCGGCGGCGGTGTCTTCGGCAACAACTAGTGCGACACCCGCCGGGCTGCTCAGGAACACTGGAACGATGCGCGTGCTTGTGGTCGACAACTACGACAGCTTCGTCTACAACCTGGTGCAATACCTGGCTCAGCTCGGCGCCGACAGTACGGTGCGGCGCAACGACGAGGTTGACCTCGACGAGCTGGACGACGTCGACGGGGTGCTGGTCAGCCCCGGTCCCGGCACCCCGGAGCGGGCGGGCGCCAGCATCGAGGTGATCCGCCGCAGCGCCGATCGCGGGCTCCCCCTCCTCGGGGTGTGCCTGGGTCATCAGGCGATCGGCGTGGCCTGGGGTGGGATCGTCGAGCGTGCTCCGGAACTGCTGCACGGAAAGACATCGTTGGTGCACCACTCGGGCGACCCCCTGCTCGCCGGCCTGCCCGACCCGTTCGTCGCGACGCGCTACCACTCCCTGTCGATCCGTCCCGACTCGCTGCCCGCCGCCCTCGAGGTGACCGGACGCACGGACAGCGGCGTCATCATGGCCGTGCGACACCGTGAGCTGCCGGTGGTCGGGGTGCAGTTCCACCCTGAGTCCGTCCTCACGCAGGGCGGCCACCGGCTCCTGGCCAACTGGATGGCGAGCGCGGGGCACCCGGCGGCCGAGCCGACGGTGGAGGCGCTGACGGCGGAGACCGCCACCCTGAGCGAGCGCGCCTGAGCCGGACGCCGGCAGCCGGGGCGTGCCTGCCCTGCTGGCCCGGGCGACTCGCGCGCTACCGTGGAGTCAAGCACCCCGAACATTCGCGAGGTCAGAGATGCCCAAGTCCAAGGTCCGGAAGAAGGCGGTCTACACGCCGCCTGCCAGCGAGCGGCGCAACCCGGTGAAGGTTGCGGGCCCGACGCATCCTGTGTACGTCGTCGTGATGCTCGGACTGATGCTGGTCGGCCTGGCATGGCTGGTCGTCAACTATCTGGCCGGCCAGTCGATCCCGTTCATGGTTGCGCTCGGCCCGTGGAACTTCCTCATCGGGTTCGCACTCATCGTGATCGGCCTGCTGATGACCATGAGATGGCGTTGACCTGCGAAAACACATCGCTGTAAGCAGTCCCCAGTGTGGATGGACGCTGTGGACACGTGACACTGAGTGATCATGAGTGAGCCAGTCAAAGAGTGGAGCCCCGCTCCCGGCCTGGTGGTCTGCGCCTGGTTCCTCGCGCTGGCCGCCGCCGCGTGGTCGGTGGCGCTGACGATCTCCGACGCCGACCCGGCCGGCCGGCTGCTGGCCGGCGTCGCTGCCGTGGGAGCGGCCATCGCCGCTCTGTTCGGCACGCGGGCCCGGCCGCGCCTGCGCGTCGACGCGGACGGGCTGACGGTCAGCGGGATGCTGCGCGCCCACCACCATCCCTGGCCACTGGTGCAGGACGTGCGGGTGCTGCGAGTACGCCGGCTCGGCCGCGAGACCACACTCCTCGAGGTCGACACCATCAGCACGGATGGGCACGAGCAGCTGCTCGTGTTCGGGCGGCTGGAGCTCGCCGCCGATCCGGAGGACGTCGCGCCGCAACTGCTCGCGCTGCGTCCATGATCAGATCGTTCCCCCATATGCAGCAGGCCGAGCACGGCTCGTCGCGTCGAGCCGCCCCTTATGAGCGGTCGTGGCGACGCCCGACTCTGCTTATGATCACGGGACTCGACGAAGGGAGTCTGCATGGCAGCGAGGACACCGATGCGGGGCACGGACGGCTGCGCCACGGGCTGCGGCTGCAGTACACCCGCCTGAATCATCCCGACGAGCCACGGCGGGGCAGCCCTCCCAGGGCAGCCCCGCCGTCGTCGCGAGAGCGAGCTACCGGAGCCCGGTGACCGCGATCAGGAGCAGGAGCAGGACCGTCAGCCCGGTGAGCGCAGCGGCCTGCACCGCCGTCCGGTTGCGGGCGGGGGCGTAGACCAGGGCTGCCGTGACCGCAGCCCCCACGACCAGGCCGCCGAGATGGCCGATCAGCGAGATGCCCGGGATGACCACGCTGATCACGAGGTTGACCGCGATCAGCCCGACCACCTGGCCGGCAGGCGCCCGAAGCCTGCGCAGCACGACGGCGAGGCCACCCATCAGTCCGAACACGGCCCCGGACGCACCAGCGACCGCCTGGTTCGGTGCAGAGAACACCATCACGGCGGCCGAACCACCGAGCAGCGAGATCAGGTACACGGCCAGGAACCGGCCGCGGCCGAGCACGATCTCCATGTCCCGCCCGAGCACCCACAACGCCAGCATGTTGAACAGCAGGTGGATCGGCCCGATGTGCAGGAAGCCACCGGTGAGGACACGCCACCACTCACCGGTCTGCACCAGCGTGGGAACGAGGGCCCACTCGTCGAACAGTGGCGCGGCCGCGTTCCCGTTGACGCTCCCGGCCTGCACGACGGTCAAGAGGAAGATCGCCGTGTTGAGCCCGATCAGCGTGGGCACCACCACCGGGCGTCCACCGGGCGCGGCACCCGCCACCGTGGTGCCGCGCCGCCCGGGACGCACGGGCCGGCCGACGCAGTCGACGCACTGGTATCCCACGGAGGCCTCGCGCAGGCACTCCGGACACGCGGGCCGCTCACAGCGGGTGCAGGTCAGTCCGGTGGAGCGGTCCGGGTGCCGGACGCAGACGGCGGGCGCCGGCGGCGGGCCCCCCGGGTACGGCGGACCGGCGGGGTGCGTCACGGCTCGGTCAGCCCACGATCTCGACGCGCTCGATGACGACGTCGTCGAGCGGGCGGTCGGAGCGGTCGGTGTTGGTGGCAGCGATCGCATCGACGATTGCGCGGGACTCGGCGTCGGCCACCTCCCCGAAGATCGTGTGCTTGCGGTTGAGGTGGGGGGTGGGACCAACGGTGATGAAGAACTGCGAGCCGTTGGTGCCGGGGCCGGCGTTCGCCATGGCCAGCAGGTACGGCT
>JAODNO010000717.1 GCA_025465235.1 Pseudonocardia sp. | reverse complement strand
GCGGGCGGTCCTGTTGACGGGTACAGCGGATGGCTCGATCACGACCGAGTACCGGGGGATGTCACGGCACGTCGTGGTCAACAGCAGCGTCGACACGATCTCCGTGAGCAACAGGTTCCGGGTCAATGCCCGGCGGCCACGCCACAAAGGAATGTCGCTGCGCGGGCTGGTGCCGTGGGCTGGCGCGGATCGCGACGCGGCCTGGTTCGGTGCGCTGAGCGGTGCTGCTCAGACTGTGAACTGACCACATTATCCGTCAGCAGCGAAGCCGTCCACGGCGGCTCCTTGGCCCGGCCGTCTCCGCCAAAGCGCAGATAAATCCACCTTCGACTCTCAACGCGAGCGGGGAGGCGCTGCAACGCTTTCTCTGGGCGGTACGGGCGGCTGGTCGTCGTCGAGCACGTCGATGAGCGTGTTGCGCATCGCAATCTTTTGGAGGTACTCGAGGGGGGTGCAGTCGCGTTCGAGCGCGAGCAGCGAGATCGCCGTTCCGGCGAGGTGTGCAAGTTCGACGAAGATCCCGACTTCTTCGTTGGCCTCCCGAATCGCCTTGCTCATCGGCCGGTCGTAGGCCTCGACCCGGTGGGCGTCGTCGGCGTCTGGGGGCAGGGCCCGGAGTGTGAGATCGGCAGCGATCGCGGTGATGGCGGCGGAGCGGTCCCGCCGCTCGAAATGTGCCGCGATCGCGGCGACCTTGGCGCTGACGAAGCGCCCGCCTCGAGAGGTCGTGTACACGGCCTCTCCGCTGGGAGTGGTCTCGACGGTGCGATACACGCCCGGATAGTCGCCCCGGTGGAGAGCGCGCTCTACGTCATCGAGGCTGAGGCCATATCCGTTCGGGAGTTTAGAGGCGACGAGGAAGTTCGTGGCGAGGTCGGTGAGCATGTAGGTGCCGAAGTCGGGCGTCTGCGGGTCGCGGGCGCGGCTCTTCGTGAGATGGAGCCCTTGGCGGGCGGCTACCCGCCGGAGGCGGTTCTCCCGGGCCTTGTCGGCGTCCATGGCGGCTGGTCTCCTAGTGCTGGACGACGGGGCGGACAGGCAACATGCGACCGGGAGCACTCCGCTCCGCGCCGTCCCGGTCCGTTAACCTCAAGTCAATGGCGCCGGTAGAGGACCTTCTATACGGATCGCGCGAGAATCTGTCCGATTGGCGCCGGGTTTGGATCGCGAGCCGGGCTGCGTGACCGAGAGGTCATCCACGGACCGGATGGCTGAGCCGATCACCACGAACTGGTCGCCGGCGCGGCATCGGGGTGGGCCGGGAGACGGTGCCCGGGCGTTGTTGCCGAGCACCTGGCGGGTCGAGCGGTTCAACTCCCGGAACGGGTCGGTTCGCATCAGCATCGCTCGCCACTCCTCTCGCCATCGACCGAAGATCGCGACGCGTGCGGAGCGGGGGAGGAGTGACCTCGACCACTCCGATAGCTGCGATGGTAGCTAGAGGTTTTGTGGGGTGCAAGAACTCAATCTTGTGGAAGCGCACGGATAAGGGCGGTTGTCCGTGGTCAGGAAACGCTGTTCTCCGTCGCCCTTCTCGCCACGGTCAAGCTCGCCCACAACGAACTCCGACACTCTCCACGCGCCGGGCCCAGCCCCGGCAGGTCCCGTCATCGCCGTCGGCGGCGGTCACGGCAGCTCGCCGGCGACGTAGGGGATGGTCTGTGGCCCCTCGGGCAGCACGCACAGCCGGGAGCCGGGTCCTGCGGCGTGCAGGGCCTTCTCGACGGTGCCGGGGATGTCGGCGGTCTGCTCGAGGTGCGCCGCGGCGAGGTCGGCGTCGGAGAGGTACGACGTGTGCATGACCACGCGGGAGCTGGACTGGATCTTCGCCTGGATCTGCACCTGCCACTGGTCGGGGATCGTGCTCTCGCGCCCGGCGATGTCGGCGAGCATCTCCTCGGGTGATGCCCCTGAGGTCAACGCCGTGCGGTAGGAGCCGTGGTCGGGGAAGCCGTCCCGGCACTCCGCGGCGCAGACGATCATCCCGCCTGGCCTGACAACCTGGTACGCGGCCGACATCCCCTTGACCGACTGGTACAGGTTCTGGTCGAGCGGGTAGCCCGAGCCGGTCGTCAGCACGACGTCGAACCGACCGTCCACCGGCTGCATCGCGACGTCCTTGGCGAACGCGGTGGCGGCCTCGTGCATGGGGAGGATGTCGCCGCCGAACGCCTCGACGATCGCCTGCTCGGCGTTGAGCACGACGTCGAGGGCGAACGTGACGCCGGTGGCCTCGGCGATCGCGCGCACGTCGTCATGCACGGGGTTGCCGTGGGTGATGCCCCAGGTGGCGCGCGGGTCGCCGATGCGGGTGGCGTCGTGCAGGACGAGCACGGTCTCGAGCGCCGCGAGCCCGGGCGCCACGAGCTTCGGACCACCCGAGAAGCCCGCGAAGAAATGCGGCTCGACGAACCCCGTGGTGATCCGGACGTCCGCCTCGCTCCACTCCCGGTTGAGCCAGACGGGCACGTCGCGGCCGAACGCGCCGCGCCACACCATCGTGTCCTTGGCGCGCGAGTCGTGGTTGACGATGCGCACGGAGTCGACGACGGCGTCGCCGAACATCGCCCGCAGCTCAGCCTCGGTGTTGGCCCGGTGGGTGCCGGTGGCGACGAGGACGACGACGTCGTCGAGGTCGATGATCCCGTCCAGTTCCTCGAGCAGGGCGGGGATCATCAGGTGCCGCGGCTGCGGCCGGGTGATGTCGCAGGCCGAGATCGCGACCGTCTGGCCGCGGGAGACGCGCTCCCGCAGCGGGGGTCCGGCCACCGGCTTGCGCAGCGCGGCGCGGAGCGTCTCCCGCGGGTCGGCTGCCGCCTGCCGGTGGCTCGGGTTGACGACCGTCGCCCCGTCGGGCAGGTCCAGCCGGAGGCCGGTGTCGCCGTACGCGACTCGAGTCTGCATGGTTCTCCCTCTGCCGCACGCTCTGGCGGGCGCCGGTGAGCGTGTACCTGCGGGCGGGCGCGGTCCCGTGGGGTCGTGCGCGTATACGAGTGCTCAAGCACTCGTATCCGCGCAC
>JAODNO010000668.1 GCA_025465235.1 Pseudonocardia sp. | reverse complement strand
GGTTGTCCGCCTGGCTGTTGGCGATCATCCAGTTCGAGCCGGTCGGGGTGAGCACGGCCACGAGGTACTCCGCCGCCGCCCACGTCGCCCCGGCGCCGAGCACCGCGAGCAGGGTGTGACCGCGCCGGAGCACGGCCCGGAACTCCAGTGCCACGACGGTGAACACGGCGGCCACGACACAGATCCCGGCCACCAGTGGTACAGGTACGCCCAGCACGGTGAGCGCGTAGTGGGCGTAGCCGGTCATCCCGAGCAGCTGCGCCAGTGCGGCGACCGACCCGGTGGTGCGGGCCGAGACTCGTCGTGCGAGCAGGAGCACGGGAAGCGGGGCGAGCCAGGTGACCCACCAGACGGGGTGCAGGCCGGTACCGACGAAGAACAGGGCGGCCGAGGCCATCAGGGCCACGGCCACCGGCACCGCCCGGGCCGCGGGGCGCTCAGCGACGGACGCCATCGAGGATCCTCTCGACGGCGCGGCTGCACAGCGCTCGAAACTCGCTCTCGGCCAGCCCGATCCGACCTCCGTGGTACATCTCGACCAGGCCGTGCAGCTGTGCGGCGATGGTCAGCGCGACCTCCCACACGTCGTGCGGAACGAACACGCCGCGCCGAACGCCGGCCGTCAGCGCATCCGCCACGGGAGTGAGCGTGGGCGAGGCGCCGGAGCGGAAATCGTGCGGGAAGGCGCGAGCACCCGTGCGGTTCTCGGTGAACAGGAAGACGTAGAGGTGCGGCTGGCCCAGCGCGAAGTCCAGGGGGTCCTGACCGGCGTTCGACCCCACGTTCATCTCGAGCCGGCCGTGCCCGGACAGGTCAGGACTGGGTGTGGAAGGCGAAGCCGTCCTTGGAGCAACCGATCGTTCCGGTGCCGAACGCGCCGGTGTCGGCCAGGCACGTCCACCCCTGCACCACCAGGTGGTGGGCGGTGCCTTCCGACATCGTCGGGGCATCCCTGTAGTAGTCCGAGATGATGTTGATCGCTTCGGTGCACCCGACCGTGCCTGCCGCGGTGCCATCGGCGATCAGATCGACCTCGGCGCCGCCGGTGGGGCCGACCTTGCCACAGTTCACGGCCGCCAGGTCGGTGCCGCCGTCGGATCTGTTCCCGCCCGCCGGTTGCTGGGCCGACGGTGTCGACGACGGTTCGGTCGTGGCCACCGTGGGGGCGCCGGCGACCGTTGACGGAATGGCGGAGGGCGCAGCCGATGTGGCCGGGTGGGACGAGCATGCGGCGGCGAGTCCGACTGCGGCGAGCACCAGGCCGACGGTCAACGGCCGAATTGTGCGGTCATGCACCTGTGGACTCCTTAGTGATCACTCAGAACGGGCTGCACCGCCGGGGTCCGTACCGCCTCGGTGCATCCGGGCGATCCCTGACCGAGATCGGGTAGGCCGCTCGGCGTGCTCGTCATCGGCGCGCCACCTCAGCTGATCAACGGAACCTAGCATCGGGCTCCAGCGGCGATCCCGGCGCTCGGCTCACGCTCCCGGTTTCGAGCGTCCGGACGATCGGCACTCCGGGCCGGTAGGCCAGGTACCGGTAGGACGGCGCGTCCAGGACGGCCAGATCGGCGCGGGCGCCCACACCGAGGTGCCCGACATCCGTGCGGCGCAACGCCGCCGCGCCACCGGCGGTGGCCGCCAGGACGGCCTCAACCGGGGTCATCCGCATCTCCCGCACCGCCAGCGCCACGCACAGGGACATCGACGACGAGAAGCACGTGCCCGGGTTGCAGTCGGTCGCGAGTGCCACGGTCACCCCCGCATCGAGCAGCCGCCTGCCGTCCGGATAGGGCTGCCGGGTCGAGAACTCGACCCCGGGGAGCAGCGTCGCAACCGTGTCGGCGGACGCGAGGGCATCGACGTCGTCGTCGGTGAGATAGGTGCAGTGGTCCACGCTGGCAGCGCCCAGCTCGACCGCCAGCTGCACGCCGGGGCCCGCGCCCAGCTGGTTGCCGTGCACCCGCAGGCCGAGTCCCGCGTCCCGGCCGGCCTCCAGCACCGCCCGGCTCGCGGCGCCGTCGAAGGCGTGCGGTGACGCGGGTTCGCAGAACACGTCGATCCAGCGCGCGTGCGGTGCGCAGGCCGCCAGCATCGGACCCGTGACCAGCGCGACATAGTCGTCCACCCGGCCCGCGTACTCCGCCGGCACCACGTGCGCGCCGAGGAACGTCGTCTCGTCGGTGACCTCCCGGGCGAGTCGCAGGGCACGCTCCTCGTCCGCCACCGTCAGGCCGTAGCCGCTCTTGACCTCGACGGTCGTCGTGCCCTGGGCACGCATCTCCGCGATCAGTGTGCGCAGGCGCGACCGCAGCTGCTCCTCGTCCGCCTCGCGGGTGGCCCGCACGGTGGAGGCGATCCCACCGCCGTCGTAGGGGACGCCCGACATCCTGGCCTCGAACTCCGCCGAACGTTCCCCGGCGAAGACGAGGTGCGCGTGGCTGTCGACGAACCCCGGCAGCACCGCACGGCCCCCGACGTCCACGCGCCGGTCGGCCGCGGGAGCCGCGGCGGCCGGGCCGACCCAGGCGACCGCACCGTCCTGCACCACGAGGGCCGCATCGGGCACCAGCCCCAGCGGGCCCGCGCCGAGCGACGGGTCATTGGTGACGAGCTCGGCGACCCCGGTGATCAGCGTCGCGCCGTGAGCCGGACGCCAGAGTTGTTCGATCATGCGTTCACCGCGCTGGTGTTCATCTCATGCTCCAGAAGGGCTCGATCGCGGCACGGAGCAGCTCACCGACATCGCCCAGCCGGTGCACACCGCCCCTCACGACCGGCACGCCGTCGACCAGCACGGTGTCGATGTCCGCCGCGGTGGCCACCAGCACCACCTGCTCAGGGGCGGCCCCAGCGGTGCGTGGGCTGTCGAGGCGCACCGCGACCAGGTCGGCGCGCTGGCCTGGCGCGATCCGGCCGGCGTCCGACCAGCCCAGGCAGGTGTGGCCCTGCGCGGTGAGGGCGTCGACCAACGCGGCGGGTGTGAAGCGACCCCGTTTGCCGCTGGTCAGCCGCTCGTGGGCCTCGACGAGCCGCGCCTCGGCGAGCAGATCGCTCATGACGTGCTGGTCGCTGCCGACGGACAGGGGCGACCCGGCGTCGCGCAGGGCGCGGAACGGTCCGACGCCGTCGGCGAGATCCGCCTCCGTGCTGGGGCAGGCGCACACGGTCGTGCCCGATCCGCCGAGCAGGGCGATGTCCGGGAGCGTCAGGTGGGTGGCGTGAACGGCCGTGGTGCTCGGTCCGAGGACGCCGTGGTCGGCGAGCAGCGCGGCGGGTGTCCGGCCGTAGAACGCCTCGCACGCCTCATTCTCCTGCGGTTGCTCGGAGACGTGCACGTGCAGCGTGCGGCCGGCGGTGGCCGACGCGACCTGCGGCAGCTGCGCCGCGGGGACCGCCCGGACCGAGTGGATGGCGGCGCCGATGCGCAGGGTGTCGCTGTCCTCGAGCCGGTCGACCCGGGCCGCCCAGTGCGCCGCATCGCCGTCGGAGAACCGGGTCTGCACCTCGTCGAGCGGGGTGTGGCCGGCCGCGGTCAGGCCGCCTGCGAGGTAGCAGGTGTCCAGAAGCGTCATCCGCACGCCCGCATCGGCGGCCGCCTCGACCAGAGCACGGCCCATCTCGTTCGGGTCGGCGTACGGGGCGCCACCCGGGCCGTGGTGCAGGTAGTGGAACTCCCCGACGACGGTGACGCCCGCCAGCGACATCTCCGCGTACGCGGCGCGGGCCAGGGCGAGGTAGGAGTCCGGGTCCAGCCGCGCGGCGACGGCGTACATCCGGTCCCGCCAGGTCCAGAAGGTGCCACCCCGGTCGTGGGTCCGACCGCGCAACGCCCGGTGGAAGGCGTGGCTGTGGGCGTTGGCGAAACCGGGCAGGACCAGGCCCGGCAGGCGCTCGTCACCTGGTGCAGGGTCCACCCCGGTCTCGACGGCGGCGATCCGGGCGTCCCGGACGGCGACGCGGACCCGGGGAACCGGGCCCTGTCCGAGCCACGCATGCTCGCACCAGAACGCCTGCCCCTCGGGCTCCACCGTCACGCCAGCTCCTCCATGACGCCTGCGAGGGCCGCGACGCCGCGGTGGCAGTCGGCGGACTCGGCGTGCTCGTGCGGTGAGTGGGACACCCCCGTCGGGTTGCGTACGAACAGCATCGCGGTGGGGACGCCTGCGGCCGACAGGATCCCGGCGTCGTGACCGGCCCCGGTCGGTAGCACCGGCGCCGGTCCCCCGGCGTCGCAGAGCAGGGCGGCGATGCGGTCGCGCAGGACCGTGTCGAAGTCGGTCGGCGGTGTCCAGGACTCCTCCACGGGGTCGGTGCACGCGGCCGCAGCGACCTCCGCGACCACGGACCGCACGTCCCGCTCCACCGGCCCGCGTGCGTCGAGCCAGGCGGTGACGGCCGACGGGATGGCGTTCACCCCGTTCGGTTCCACCCGGAGCTTGCCCACCGTGGCCAACGCCGCGTGGCGTTGAGCCGCGGTGCGCGCGGTAGCCAGGACCGCGGCCAGTGCGAGCATCGGGTCGTCCCGATCAGTCAGCCGGGTGGTGCCGGCGTGGTCGGCGCGGCCGCGCAGGTCCAGCCGCCACCGGCCGTGCGGCCAGATCGAGCTGGCGACACCGACCGCCGACCCCTCGCCCTCGCGCGCGTCGACCAGGCCCTTGCCCTGCTCGACGTGCAGCTCCACGAAGGTCCCCACGCGCCGGAGCGCCTCCTTGTCGGGTCCGACCTGCCCGGGGTCGTGTCCGGCCGCTGCCATCGCCTCGGCCATGGTCGTGCCGTCGGCGTCGGTGAGCGACCGCGCACGGTCGGCGTCCAGGGCACCGGTGATGATGCGGCTCCCGGCGCAGGCCACGCCGAACCGCGCACCCTCCTCGTCGGACAACATCGCGATGCCCAGCGGACTACGGGGCCTCCATCCCCTGGCGCGGAGCGCGTCCAGCGCCGCGAGCGCCGACACGACCCCGAGCGGGCCGTCGAACGCCCCGCCGTGCGGCACGGAGTCGAGGTGGCTGCCGACCACGAGCCCGGGGCCGTAGGCGTCCGGATCGCCCCACCAGGCCCACAGGTTGCCCGCGCGGTCAGGAATGACATCGAGCTCCCGCCGCTGCGCCTCGCCGACGAACCACTCGCGCAGCGCGGCGTCCTCCCGGGTCCAGGCGAACCGGCGGTACCCGCCCGTGCCCGGGTGGCGCCCGACCGGCTCCAGGTCGGCCCACAGCGCATCGAAGGTCGGGGCGTCGAAGGTCATCGCACACCTGCCGCGACGGTCTCCGCCGGGTAGATCATCTCGGCCGGAGCGTTCGTCCTCCGCCTTGCCCACGGGTAGTAGACCCCGGCCGTGACGACCAGACCGACGAGCCAGGAGACGTCGGCGCCGCCGAGCGCCTCGGTGATCGGGCCCGTGTAGAGAGACTGCGCCATGAACGGGACCTGCACGACCACGCCTATCGCGTACGAGACCAGCGCGACGATGTTCCACCGACCGTAGCGGCCGTCCGGGTCGTACAGCGCCGGCACGTCGACCCGTTCCCGGGAGATCAGGTAGTAGTCGATCAGGTTGATGGCGCTCCACGGGATGAAGACCATCAGGAGGGCGAGGATGAAGTGGCGGAAGTTGTCCAGGAAGTTCGCCGAGGCGAGCAGTGCGATGAGCACCGAGACGAGGATGAACCCCGCGATGAACACTGCCCGCCCCGCCCGTGACACCCGCGCCGCACGCGTGACCGACGTGACGGTGGTCAGGACGCACATGAAGCCGCCGTACGCGTTCAGGCAGTTCACCGTGAGCTTCCCGACCACGATCACCAGGTAGATGGCGATCGCGAACGCTCCGCCCCCGCCGAGCTCACCGAGAAACGCCACCTGCCCGTCGAGGAAACCGCTACCTGCCGCCACCGGGACGGCGGCGATCAACGCGCCGAGCGTCATCGACCACTGCGAACCCAGCACGCTCCCCCACAGCGTTGCGTGGAACGTCGCGCGCTCACTGGTCAGCCGCGGCAGGTAGCGCGAGTAGTCGGCCACATAGGGACCGTAGGTGAGCTGCCAGCCGGCGCCGAGGGACACGGCGAGCAGGAACGTCGCAGCGTCGAACGGCATTGCTCCGAGCAGCGATCCCACGTCGTACTGCATGACGAGCCGGATGGCGAGGTAGGTGAACCCGACGATGCCGACGACGGTCGAGATCCGGCCCATGATGTGGATGAAGCGGTATCCCAGCGTCGCCACGACCGCCGTGAGCACACCGAAGACGATGATCCCGATGGCCGGCACCCCGACGTGCAGAACCTCGTTGATCGCCTGCCCGGCCAGCACCGTGCCGGTGGCGGCGAATCCCAGATACAACATGATGACCAGCACGAGCGGCACCACGGCGCCGTAGACCCCGAACTGCGCCCGGCTCGAGATCATCTGCGGCAGCCCGAGCCGCGGTCCCTGGGCCGAGTGCAGCGCCATCACACAGCCACCGGCGATGTTGCCGATCAGCAGGCCGACGATGGCCCACAGCGCGTCGGCCCCGAACACCACGGCCAGCGCCCCGTCGACGATCGCCGTGATCTGCATGTTGGCGCCGAACCACAGCGTGAACTGGCTACGCGGCGATCCGTGCCGCTCGGCGTCGGGAACCACGTCGATGGAACGCCGCTCGACGCGCGAGAGGATCGGCTTCACCTGGGTCATACCCGGTCCTCCTCGGTAGCGGCCCGCTCTGCCATCGGCACCCGCAGCCCGTGCGCGGCGGCCACCTCGGATGCCACCTCGTACCCGGCGTCGACGTGGCGCAGCACCCCGCTGGCGGGGTCGTTGGTGAGGACGCGCTCGATCTTCCGTGCCGCCAGGTCCGTGCCGTCGGCGACGGTGACCTGCCCGGCGTGCAGGGAGCGCCCGATCCCGACACCGCCGCCGTGGTGGATCGACACCCAACTCGCTCCCGACGCGGTGTTGACCAGGGCGTTGAGCAGCGGCCAGTCCGCGATCGCGTCGGAGCCGTCGGCCATCGCCTCGGTCTCCCGGTAAGGCGAGGCCTCCGATCCCGTGTCGAGATGGTCGCGGCCGATCACGACGGGTGCGGACAGGGCTCCGGAGGCGACCATCTCGTTGAACCGCAGCCCGGCGCGGTCCCGCTCGCCTTGCCCGAGCCAGCAGATCCGGGCGGGTAGCCCCTGGAACGCCACCCGCTCACGGGCCGCGCGGATCCACCGGTGCAGCCGGTCGTCGTCGGGGAAGAGCTCCAGCACGGCATCGTCGGTCGCGTGGATGTCGGCGGGATCACCGGAGAGCGCCGCCCACCGGAACGGGCCCTTGCCCTCGCAGAACAGGGGCCGGATGTAGGCCGGGACGAAGCCGGGGAAGGCGAACGCCCGGTCGTAGCCGCCCTGGCGGGCCTCGTCGCGCAACGAGTTGCCGTAGTCGAACACCTCGGCGCCCGCATCGAGGAACCCGACCATGGCCTCGACGTGGCGCGCCATCGACTCGCGGGCCCGGTCGGTGAACTCCTCGGGCTTCGCGGCCGCGTACTCCGGCCAGTCGTCCAGGTCGACGCCGTCGGGCAGGTAGGACAGCGGGTCATGGGCGGAGGTCTGGTCGGTGACGACGTCCACCGCGACGCCGCGGCGCAGCAGCTCCGGCAGCACGGCAGCGCAGTTACCGACCACCCCGACCGACCACGCCCTGCGCTCCCGCCTGGCCTGCTCGCAGCGCGCCACCGCGTCGTCGAGGTCGGTGGCCAGCTCGTCGAGGTAGCGGTGCTCCACCCGCCGGCGCAGCCGCGCCGCGTCGACGTCGACCACCAGGCAGACCCCGCCGTTGAGGGTGACGGCGAGCGGCTGCGCGCCACCCATGCCGCCGCAGCCGCCGGTGACCGTGAGCGTGCCCGTCAACGAGCCACCGAACCGCTTCGCGGCGACGGCGGCGAACGTCTCATAGGTGCCCTGCAGGATGCCCTGCGTGCCGATGTAGATCCACGAGCCCGCGGTCATCTGCCCGTACATGGTGAGCCCGAGCCGCTCCAGCCTGCGGAACTCGGGCCAGGTCGCCCAGTCGCCGACGAGGTTGGAGTTGGCGAGGAGTACGCGCGGGGCCCATTCGTGGGTACGGAACACGCCGACCGGCCGGCCGGACTGCACCAGCATGGTCTCGTCGTCGCGCAGGTCGCGCAGCGTACGGGTCAGTGCGTGAAACGAAGGCCAGTCGCGGGCGGCCTTGCCGGTGCCGCCGTACACGACCAGGTCGTCCGGGCGCTCGGCCACCTCCGGGTCGAGGTTGTTGTGCAGCATCCGCAGGGCGGCCTCCTGCTGCCAGCCGAGGGTGCTCAGCTGCGTGCCACGCGCGGCGCGAATCGATTCCACGACAAACCTCCTAGGGCAGGAAGACCTGCCGGCGGGCGACCGACTGCTCGAACGCCTCCAACCGGGACTGTGTCTGCGCCGGCGCCGCGTCGCACATCGTCTGCAGCAGGACGCAGGCGAGCGCGAT
>JAODNO010000648.1 GCA_025465235.1 Pseudonocardia sp. | reverse complement strand
CGCGCAGCTCGCCCGCGTAGGCCGAGGGGGTGCCCAGCCGCGCGACGAGCTCCGCATGGCCCGCCTCGCTGCCGAGCTCGGCGGTGAGGTCGGCCAGGTGCGCGCCGACGTCGTCGAGGATGTCGGCCAGCTCCGACGCCGGCAGGTCCGCCAGCGCCGACCGGATCCCCGCGAGGTACTGCTCGGCCGGACCCTTCAGGAGTCTCACGGTGGGCGCTCCGTCGGTTCCGCCCGCGCCCGTCGCGCTGCGGCCCACGCCCTCGTTGTCCGCATTCATGCGGCCCCCACCAGCCCTTCCATCGTCTCCGCGAACGCACGCCACGTCTTCACCATCTCGCGCAGGCGTTCCCTGCCCGGGGCGTTCACGCTGTAGTACTTGCGGTGCGGCCCCTCCTCACTGGGCACGACGTAGGAGGTCAGCAGCCCCGCGTTGTAGAGCCGGCGCAGGGTGCCGTAGACGGACGCGTCTCCCACCTCCTCCAGACCGGCCGCGCGCAGCCCGCGCACCACCTCGTAGCCGTAGCCGTCCGCGCGGTCCAGCACCGCGAGCACAGCCAGGTCGAGCACCCCCTTGAGCAGCTGGCTCGTGTCCACACCGCCCCCTCTCCGATTGCCCTGACGCCTGTCCGCCCCATCTGCGCACCGCACAGTACTACGCAAGACACAGTAGTACGCCGTGCGCACGACGGGCGCGTCAGGGGTCGGAACGCCTCCGTCAGGACGTCGTCAACACTCCGCACGTGTGGCTCCGGCCGTCGGATCGTCAACGTTGTGCTCGCACTTCGATCCACTGCAGGCGACGCAACCCCCGCCCGACCCGTCCTGTCCGGCGCGGTCGGTGGTGCTCTCGGCCTGCCCGTCGGAGCCGTCGCCGCCATCGCGGCGTGGGCGTTCGACGGCAACCCGACGACCGGGATCGTGCTCGCCGCGGTGGCGGCGATGGCCCTCGCGGCATTGACCACCACAACCGGCGCCGTCGTCACCGGCGCACTGTCCTGGGCCTCTTACGACGGCTTCGTGCTCCACCGCTTGGGGACGCTCGAAGCCGGCCGTGGGGACCTCGTTGCGTTAGGCGTCGTGGTGGTGGCCGCCGTCGCAGCCCAGCTGGTCGGAGCCGTGGTGCGACATGCAGGCCGGGAACGACGTCCGCGAGCGGTGCGTCCGTCCCTCAGCCGCCCTGAGATCGCTCAAGGTCAGGATCGGGGTGCGGATCGTCAGTGCTCGGTTCCTGCAGCGTCGGGTCGCCGACAGCCGCGGGCGGTCTGCGCACGAGCCACGCTACGACGATGAGCCCGAGCACCGCGAGCCCGGTGGTGACCAGGCCGCGTCCGAGTACCCGTACGCTGACGCGTCCCTCGCCGGGAGCAGGTAGCCGGCCAAGCGAGCCTGCCGGCCAGCACGAGCAGTCCCGCCAGCGGTAGGAAGCTGCAGGTCAGGACCCACTGGACGGGCTGGGAGCCCACCCCGAAGTGGTCCATGATGTCCAGCAGCGCGAGTGGGATCGCTGTCTGGTCCACCAGGATCATGGCGTTCCCGGCCGGCATCGGTCGTCGGAACCGAGCGCCCGATCGGGTCGCTCCTCCCCTGCCTTTGATGTGTGACATGCGGCGTCGCGACAGACCTCAGGCTTACGGCGATACCCTGCACAAGGTCACGGTGCCCCACACCGGCGCACCCACGACGACGGCCGAATGTGGCCCTCGGGCACGACAGGAGTCCGCATGTCCGTCATCGACAATGCGATCTACATCGACGGCAAGCGTGCCGCCGTCCCCACGTCGCTCGACCACACGTTCGAGGAGCTCCGCCAGTGCCCTGACCAGGGCCGCAGCTTCTGCTGGATCGGCCTGCTGCGTCCCAGCCAGCACGAGATCGAGGCCGTCGCCGAGGAGTTCAGCCTGCACGGCCTCGCCGTCGAGGACACCATCAACGCGCACCAGCGACCGAAGCTGGAGCGCTACGGCGACGTCCTGTTCGTGGTGCTGCGCCCGGCCCGCTACGTCGACCCGGTCGAGGTCGTCGAGATCGGCGAGGTGCACCTGTTCCTCGGTCCGGACTTCGTGATCACCGTCCGGCACGCGGAGGAACCGGACCTGGCCGAGGTCCGCAAGCGTCTGGAGAGCGATCCGGCACTCCTCGACAACGGGCCGTACTCCGTGCTCTACGCAGTGCTGGACAAGATCGTCGACGACTACAGCCCGGTGCTCGACGGCCTGCAGGACGACATCGACGGGATCGAGGTGCAGGTCTTCGGCGGTGACCCCGGGGTCTCGAAGCGGATCTACCAGCTCAGCCGCGAGGTGATCGAGTTCCAGCGCGCCGTCGAGCCGCTGCGCGACATCTTCATCGAGCTGCGGGACCGGCTGAAGGAGCACGCGAGCGAGTCCGACCTCGAGCTGCGCAGAGCCCTGCGCGACGTAGCCGACCACGCCACTCGGGTGATGGAGCGGATCGAGGCCTTCCGGCAGCTGCTCAGCAGCATCCTCCAGGTGAACGCCGCGCTCGTAGCCCAGCGCCAGAACGAGGAGATGGCCCGGATGACCGAGGCGGGCTACCTCCAGAACGAGCAGGTCAAGCGCATCTCCTCGTGGGCGGCCATCCTGTTTGCCCCCACACTGGTCGCCTCGATCTACGGGATGAACTTCACTCACATGCCCGAGCTGAGCTGGCGCTTCGGCTACCCCTACGCCCTCGTGCTGATGCTGCTGCTCGGCCTGGGCCTGTACGCGATCTTCAAGCGACGCGGCTGGCTCTAGACCGTACGAGGGCCGGCCCCATCACGACCGCGGCAGCACCAGCCCACGCTCGCCGCGGGCCCGCGCCACCGGGGACGTCTCCGGACGCGGCAGCAGCCGGAACCGCAGCCGGCACACCACCGCCTGGCTGTGCCGCTCCGCGTAGCGACCGACCACGGCGCCGCGCCGGTTGAACAGCACGCGCTGCCACCAGTGGTCGGGCTGGACCTCGCCGACCAGCAGCAGCACCCGCTCGGTACCCGGCTCGGCGAGGGTGCGCAGGTAGGAAACGATCGCCGGGCCGAGTACGCGACTCGGCCTGCCGTGCTCGTCGACGGCCTCGAGCAGCACGAGCGTGACGTCCGGGCGCCACTCCGCCCAACGCTGCTGCAGGTGGGCCGCGGCGGCGCGGTCGTCGTTCTCCCCACTGAGCACGACGTGCACGGCCACCACGCGGTCGCCCATCGACAGCGCCGCGGACAGGCTCTCCTCCGCAAGCCTGCTGATGCCGACCACCGGGACGACGACCACCGACCCCACGGGCCGCGGCCGCTGTGGGCGCTCGTCGACCTCGAGCACCTGCCCGATCCGGGCGTACGCAGACCGGACACCGCTGAACAGCAGCACGAGCACCGGAATCACCAGCACGATGAGCCACGCACCCGCCGAGAACTTCTCCGCCGCCAGCAGGATCGCGGCCGCCCCGGTGAGTACCGCACCCAGGACGTTGAGCGCGGCGCGCGACTGCCACCGCGGGCCGCGGAGCGCCCACCAGTGCCGCAGCATCCCGGCCTGGCAGAGCGCGAACCCGACGAACACACCGATAGCGAACAGCGGCACGAGCACGGCCACCTGCCCGCCGGAGACCAGCAGCAGGGCACCCGCGAGCACCGACAGCACCATGATCGAGGCCCGGTAGACCTGCCGGTCCCCGCGCAGACCGAACACGTGCGGCAGCGCGCCGTCCGCGGCAAGCCGCGCGGCCAGCACCGGGAGCCCTCCGTAGGAGGTGTTCGCGGCCAGCCCGAGCAGCACGACGGTGGACAGCTGCACCACCACGTAGAACACCCCGGTGCCGACCGAGCCCTCGGCCAGCAGCGAGAGCAGGGTGCGACCCCCGACCGGGCCTGCATGGAACAGCTGGACGAGCACTCCGAGCCCGATCAGGAGCGTGCCCAGTACGAGGCCGAGCCCGGCCTCGGCCCGGCGGGCCCGCACCCGGCGCGGAGCGCGGAACGACGGCGTGGCGTTGGCGATCGCCTCCACGCCGGTCAGTGCGGCACAGCCGTTGGCGAACGCGGCGAGGATCAGCAGCACCCCGACCGTCTGCGGGGTGACGACCACGTCCGTAGCCGGCAGGGGCGCCAGCGGCCCCCCGCGGACCAGCCCGACGACGATCAGCACCACCATCGAACCGACGAACACCAGCGCCGGGAGCGCGAACAGCCTGCCGCCCGCCACGACGCCCCTCAGGTTCACCGCAGCCACGAGCAGCATCACCGCGAGGCAGAGCTCGACGGTGTACGGCAGCAGCGCGGGGAACGCGGACGTGAGCGCCGCGACGCCGGCTGCGACGGAGACGGCGACGTTCAGCACGTAGTCAACCACCAGCGACGCCGCGGCGACGAGTCCGGCCCGGCGCCCGAGGTTGTCGCGGGCGACTGCGTACGCGCCGCCGCCCTCCGGGTAGGCGTTGATCACCTGGCGGTAGCAGACCACGAGCACCGCGAGCAGCCCGACGATCACCAGCGTGACCAGCACGGTGAAGCCGATACCCGCGCCGCCCGCGACCGCGAGCGCCAGCACGATCGACTCCGGGCCGTACGCGCACGATGCCAGGGCGTCCAGACCGAGGGCCGCAAGGCCGGTGGAGGCGGTGAGCCGGTGTCGCTCCTCGGGCGCGCCCTGCGCCAGCGGAGCGCGCCTCAGCCGGCTGACGACGTTCGTCATCGGAATCCTGTTCCCCGCGGTGGTCACCGCGCCTCGCCCCCAACACAGCGCAAAGCGCGCCGCGCGCGCCGCGAATCATCCGATGGCACGTGGTGCCCGGCGAGGATCCTCACGCGTTCTTGACGGGCGGGTCGCAACGCGCGGCGAGAGGCCCTGTGACCAGCACCACCCCCGACGTCACCGTGGCGTCAGGACGTGGCCCCCTGCCGTCAACGGATCGATGAGCAGCAGTGCGGGGCGGGGCTGTGAGCGGGAGAACGGAACCCTCGGTGGCCCCGTCGGCCGCCTCTCGATTCCGGAGGACACGGTGACTCTCGCCGATCTCATCCCTTCGTTGCGCACGTCGCTGTCGTGCCGCCTGGAACCCGGCCTCTGGCCGGAGACCGCTCGCGCCACCTGTGACGGACAACTGCTCGTGGGTGGAGTCGACCTGGCCCACCTGGCCGCGCGGTTCGGTACCCCGGTGCTCGCCATCGACGCCGCGGACGTGCGCTCGCGCTGCCGGGCCTACCGGGAGGCGCTCCCTGGAGCGGAGATCGCGTACGCGGCCAAGGCGTTCCTCTGCCGTGCCATGGCCCGGCTGGCCGACCAGGAGGGACTTGCTCTCGACGTCTGCTCCGGCGGCGAGGTCGCCGTCGCAGCGGCCGGGGGCTTTCCGGGACATCGGATGGTGCTGCACGGCAACGTGAAGACCGATGAGGACCTGAAGACCGCGCTGGGGGTGGGGGTAGGCCGCATCGTGATCGACTCCCTCGAGGAGATCGCAACCCTCGCGGCCCTCGTCCCGGCCCGGCAGCAGGTGCTTCTGCGGGTCGTCCCGGGGGTCGACGCCGGCACCCACGCCGGGCTCACGACCGGCACGGAGGACCAGAAGTTCGGGCTGTCGATCGCGACTGGAGCGGCAGCGGAGGCAGTGCGCGGTGTGCTGGCCCGTCCCGAGCTCGAGCTGGTCGGGCTGCACTGCCACATCGGCTCCCAGGTGCGGTCGGTCACGCGATACGTCGAGGCCGCGGAACGGATGGTCGCGTTCCTCGCCGAGATCTCCCGGGAGCACGGCATCGAGCTGCCCCAGCTCGACCTGGGCGGCGGCCACGCGGTGGCGTACGCGCCGGGAGAGCGGGCCGTCGACCTCGCCGAGTTCGCGCGCATCGTGCCGGCCGTGGTGACCGCCGCATGTCACCGGTTGGGAATGCCGGTGCCCCGGCTGACCGTGGAGCCGGGACGGGCCATCGTCGCCCGCGCAGGTGTCACGGTGTACCGGGTCGCCGCCGTCAAGCACGGTGTGCGGCGCACGTTCGTCGCGGTGGACGGAGGGATGAGT
>JAODNO010000645.1 GCA_025465235.1 Pseudonocardia sp. | reverse complement strand
AGCGCCAGGCCTGCCCTGACCGCGGCCCGCGGCGACCGGTGCCGGATACGCTGCGAGCCGACCCGGACCGTACCGCCGGCGGAACGGTCCGCCCCGTAGATCGCTTCGAGAAGCTCGGTGCGGCCGCTGCCGAGCAGGCCGGCCAGCCCGACGACCTCGCCGGCATGCACGGTCAGGCTGACCGGGCCGAACCGGCCGGGCGAGCTCAGACCGTCCGCAACGAGCAGAGGTTCTCCCGCCGGCCCCTCTGGCGTGCTGTTCTGTTGTTCGACCCGGGCCAATCGTTGCCCGACGATGGCGGTCACCAATTCCTGCTTGCCCACGCTCGAGGTTTGCGTGTCGACGATGACCTGGCCATCTCGCAGGACCGTCAGATGACCGGTCAGGTCGAGGATCTCGTCGAGGAAATGCGACACATAGACGAACGTGGTGCCCGCGTCACGCAGCCTGCGGACGGACCGGAACAGCACGTCCCGCTCGTGTGGCGACAGGGCCGCCGTGGGTTCGTCGAGCAGGACCAGTTTCGCGTCGCGCGCCAGTGCTTGCAGGATCGCGACCATCTGCTTGCCGCCGGTGGATAGTTCGCCGATGGTCTGGTGCGGATCGATGTCGTAGTCCATTCGTTCGCACAGTTCGCTCAGCTGGCCTTCGCGCCGTGCGGCATCCCACCTGACGGAGTCCTTGCGACCGAGGAACACGTTGTCCAATACGGACAGCGTCGATACCAGCGGGGTGTGCTGGTGTACCGCTGCCATGCCGGCGGCGAGCGCTTCCCTGGGGGTCGTCCAGGAGACCGGCTCGCCCTGCCACGACATGGTCCCGCTGGTCGCGGTCTCGACGCCGGACATGATCCGGATGAGCGTGGACTTCCCGGCTCCATTGGCGCCGATCAGGCCGTGCACCGAGCCCGGACGGACCGCCAGTGAAACACCGCGCAACGCATGGGTGCCGCTGGAGTAGATCTTGTGCACGTCCGAGACAACGAGGACCGGCTCGCGTGGTCCGGCCGAGTTTTCCGCCATGTGGGGATCCTTTGGTGGTGTCAGCGCACCGGAAGCGTCGTGGTCACCACTGCGGGGTGCAGGAGCCGACGTTGTCCGCGGTGATCGCGGGCGCGTCGTAGAAGCTGGTCTTCGGGGGGCCGGTCAGGTTGCCGGTCATGGCGTCGTACATCGTCTGCACGGCCATCGCACCCTCGTCGTAGGGCTTGTAGCAGACCGTGCCGTACATGTCCCCGGACTTGATCGCCGCGATTCCGGCGGCCGACCCGCCAAGGCCGATGATCTTCGCCGTTGAGCCGGCAGACTTGACCGCGGTCGCGCAGCCCACAGCCATGTCGTCGGACAGCGCGTAGAACAGCGAGATGTCCGGGTTGGCGGCGAGAATGTTCTGACACGCCGACTGGCCCTTCTCCTTGGTCCAGTCACCGGGCTGGGTGGCGACGACCGTGAACTTTCCGGCGCCGGCCCCAGCCAGGGCCTCCTGGAACTTCGTGACCCGGGTCGTGTTCTCCACGAAGCCTGCCGACCCGCTGATCACCGCGACCTTGCCGCCGTTCGGTATGGCCTTCACGGCCATCGCGCCCGCCGTCGCGCCCGCACCCAGCTCGTTCTCGTCGATGACGAACTTCAACTTCGCATACGGCGTGCTCACGTCCTGATTGGCGCCGACGTAGCCGTGCGCGGTTCCGATCGGGATGCCGGCGGCGGCGGTCTGATCGGCCAGGGCCTGTGCCGGACCGGGAGACAGCGGCACGAGGATGATCGCGTTGACCTTCTGCGCGATCAGATCCTGCACCTGGCTGGCCTGCTTGGTTTGGTCCCCTTGCGAGTCGAGGTCCACGATCTTCACTCCGAGCTCGGCTGCCTTCGCCTTGGCGCCCTTGGCCAGCGCGGCGGGGAAGGTGACCGATTCCTGCTGGTTTGCCAGTCCGAAGGTGTAGGACTTCGTCGCTCCGGCCGGCTGGCCCGCGCCCTGCGACGACGTCTGCTCGGTACTGCAAGCCGAGAGCGCCACCGCCGCACACGCGAGGCTGGCGACGAAAGCGGTCGCAGACAGCATTGTCTTCACTTCTGTGCTCCTGTCTGAGCTTGGCATGGATGAGGAGACGGCGTCGCGTCGCCGTGAGGTGGCGCGACCGAGCTGATTCGATTTTCAGTTGGAAGGACAGCTGCCGGCAGCGAGGCCGCGATCGGGCCGCGCCTGCTCTCTCGGCTGGGCCGCGCGCGTTGAGGGCGACGTCTTCGCCGAGGTCTGAGTCATCCGAAGCCAACGTGGCATGCGGGGTTCGCGGCCATGGTCGGCGCCGGAATGGTCGCAGCCGGCGGGTGCTCCAGCACGCCGCAACGACCCGGTGGTACGGATTCTTCAGTCATGACATGTTCTGGCCGTCTGCTCCAAATCGAAGATAATATAGGATCATAGCCAGGCCCAGCCGTCGTAGTCCAGAGTCAAAAGGTGACGGGAGCCGACCCGCCGAAGGCGGCCAGGGCGGCGTCCGACGACGCCAGCACGGTCAGGCAGTTCACCGTCGAACCCAACCGGGTGCTTGAGGACACCGCGCCGTCCGTGCTCTACGCGGGCTCGGAAATGGGTACAAGCCGCTGCCGATCAAGGCGGCTGCGGCACCGATGTGCAGGCACACCGTCGATGCCTTTACGGTGCTCGTCTAGCCGCGGTCCGAACCCGGTCCTGAGCTGGTCGCCAGGCGCTGCTGGGACGCCGACAGGTGAGCGGCCATGGCCTCGGCGGCGGACGCGGCGTCCCGCCGGGACACAGCCTCGATCACCCGGCTGTGCTCGGCAACCGTGTCCTCGCTGATTCCGACGGTGTAGTAAAGGCGGTAGAGCTGAGTATGCGGACGCAGGCGAGTCAGGATGTCGACCATCAGGCCGACCCCGCTCGCCTCGGCGAGCGCCAGGTGGAATGCCGCGTCCTGCGCCGCGAACGCGCGGTAGCTCTCGTAGCTGTCCCCGGTCACGGGTTCGCTCATCGCGGCGATCATGTCCTCCATCGCCGCGATCTGCCTGGCGGTCGCGGCCTGCGCCGCCCAGGAAGCACTCGCCGGTTCGAGCAGCATCCGAATCCGGAAGAGCTCGTCCAAGGCCCGGGCATCGAGGCGCGGGGCGGCGGTGTAGCCGCGGTGGGCGCGCTTGACCACCAAACCGTCCGACTCGAGCCTGGCCAACGCCTCGCGAATCGGCGTCGCCGACACCTGCATGTCCCGCGACAGGGCGTCGATCGACAGCCGCGCACCGGGCTCCACCACATTGTCCATGAGCTTCATCTTGATCAACTCATAGACGCGGTCGGCCAGCACGGAGCGCACCGGGCCGCCGACGGTCGTCCACATGGACCGTGTCGTCGCGGCATCCCCTCCGGTTGCACCCGGGCGCTCCACCATGAACACAGGGTAGCGGATTCCGCGCTTCGACCAGTACGGTCGTAACGCAGCTCTCCTATAGAATATAGGATACCTGTGCGGGGCAGCCAGTCGTTGACGGGAGCAAGCAAACACATGAGCAACGAAGCCGTGATCGTCGAACGCGACGTATGGGTGCCGATGCGCGACGGGGTTCGGCTGCAGGCCGACATCTGGCGCCCCGCCCGCGCCGGCCGGTTCCCGGCCCTGTTGCAGCGGACCCCGTACAACCGCGCGGACTCGTTCGCCGTGGTGGTCAGCGCCGGCATCGAACCGCTCCGTGCCGTGGCAGCCGGATACGTGGTCGTCATCCAGGACACCAGGGGAAGGTTCGGCTCGGAGGGCGCCTTCACGCCGTTCTTCGACGAGGGTGACGACGGCGTCGATACCATCGAGTGGCTGGCCGCACAGCCGTATTGCAACGGCGACATCGGTATGTACGGGGCTTCGTACTATGCCGCGACCCAATTGCTGGTAGCGGTCCGTCAACCGCCCGCGCTCAAGGCCATCGCGCCACAGGCCACGGCGTCGGACTATCACGACACGTGGACCTACTACGGCGGCGCGCTCGAGCTCGGGTTCAGTCTCTACTGGGCGCTCGGGCTGGCTGCCGCCGAGGCAGCACGGCGGGCGAGCGCGGGAGCAGACGTGGCGGAATCGTCCGCGGCCCTCGAGGAGTTCCTGCGCGATCCCTGGCAGGCGTATTCGGCCCGGCCCTTGGCCGGCCTAGCACCGCTGAGATCGTTGCTTCCGGCCTGGGACGAGTGGCTCGCTCATCCGGATCGGGACGATTTCTGGCGGCCGATCAGCATCGCCGAGGGCTACGACCGGATCAACGTTCCGGCGCTGCACATCGCCGGCTGGTTCGACCTGTTCCTGCGCGGGACGGTCGCCAACTACCGGGGCATGTCCACCGCGGGCGGCGAGGCGGGCCCACGCCAGCATCTGATCATCGGGCCATGGGCGCACGCCGTGCCCCATGACGGCCTTGGCGAGGTGTATTTCGCCTCCGACGCGGCAGCCGCCGCGCTCGACATGACCGCCGTGCAACTCGGCTGGTTCAACTCGTTCTTGAAGGCCGGAGACTCCGCTCGCTTAGCGCAAGCGCCGGTCAAGGTCTTCGTGATGGGAGCCAACCGCTGGCGGGCGGAAGCCGAATGGCCACCGCGGCGCGCCGCGACGACCAGGCTGTACTTGGTAGGCGCGCTGGGCGGCGGTGCGCCGGGCTCCCTGCGGGCCGAGCTGCCAGGAACCGGCGAGCAACCTGCTGAGTTCGTCTTCGATCCGGCCGATCCCGTGCCGACCGCCGGTGGCTCGACGTTCTTGCCGGGCGCCTATGTCGGTCTGCGTGCCGGGCCGCGCGACCAACGAACCATCGAGGCGCGCCCGGACGTCCTGTGCTACACGAGTGCGGCTCTCGAGCACGACCTCGAGATCGGCGGCGCGGTGAACGTCGTACTGCACGCCCAGACGTCGGCGGCGGACACCGACTGGACGGCGAAACTCGTCGAGGTCCATCCCGACGGCCGGGCGCTGAGCATTTGCGACGGTATCGTCCGGGCCCGGTACCGGGACGGCACATCGCACGCCGAACCAGTCACTCCGGGCGAGTGCTACGAGTACCGGATCGATCTCGGCTACACCAGCATCGTGCTCCCGGCCGGGCACGCGGTGCGCGTGGAGATCTCCAGCTCCAACTATCCCCGCTTCGATGTCAACCCCAATCACGGCGGTGCGATCGCGACCGCCACCGTGCGGGATCTCGTCAAGGCCCATCAGACGGTTCACCATGCCGCACCCACCCCGTCCTACCTCGAGCTGCAAGTGCTGCCGGCGGCCGGCACACCGACCCAAGACACGGAGGCCTAGAGATGGCGCGGATTGTCCGGGCCGAGCTCACACTGGTGGATCTCAAACCGATGACGCAACGGACCGACGCGATCCAGTCCTTCGTCAGCCAGGAAACGCCGATCCTCACCTTGACCGACGACGATGGCTGCGCCGGCACCGGTTACACCTACACCATCGGTAGCGGAGGAAGCGCGATCGTAGCGCTGATGCGCGACCATCTGCTCCCGCGGGTGATCGGGATGGATACCGAGACACTCGAAGCCAACTGGCGGTCGCTGCTGTTCGGTATGCACGCACTGGCCGTCGGCCCGGTCAGCTCGCTGGCGCTCGCCGCGATCGATATCGCCTTCTGGGATCTTCGGTGCGTCCGGACCGGCACTCCGCTGTACCGGGCGATCGGCGGTGCGCACGACCGAATGCCCGTCTACACCACAGAGGGCGGCTGGCTGCACCTGTCTGCTGAGCAGCTCGTCGACGACGCGGTCCGAATGCGCGAACGTGGTTTTCGGGGCGCGAAGCTCAAGATCGGCAAGCCTCATCATACGGAGGATCGTGATCGGCTCAGGGCGGTACGCGCCGCGGTGGGAGAGACCTTCCAGCTCATGGTGGACGCCAATCAGGCACTGCGCCTCGATGACGCCGAGCGCCGCGGCAGGGCCTTGGCCGACCTGGACCTGGCATGGATCGAAGAGCCACTGGCGGCCGATGACATCGGGGGTCATGCCCGCTTGGCGGCCGTCTGTCCGGTTCCGATCGCGATCGGTGAATCGCTCTACAGCGTAAGCCAGTTCAAGGATTACCTGCATGCCGGCGCGTGCTCGGTGGTGCAGGTCGATGTGGCCCGCATCGGCGGGATCACGCCCTGGCTCAAGGTCGCGCACCTTGCCGAGGCGTACAACGTCCCGGTCGCACCGCACTTCCTGATGGAGTTGCACGTCGCGCTGGCCTGTGGTGTACCGAACGGACAGTGGGTGGAACACATCCCCCAACTCGAAACGATCACCTGCACGCAGCTCGAAGTCCGGGACGGATACGCATATCCGTCGTCCAGTCCCGGAAACGGCGTCGCCTGGGACTGGGACGCGATCCGCGCGAGGCAATCGATCAGCCCCATCGTGGTCTCATGATTCGATCGCCGGAAGGCAACCGCACAGCGAACATCAGCAGCTTTCGAACAGGAGATGACATATGCGCCTCGCGCGTATCGGTGACACAGGCGGAGAACGTCCGGCGGTGTGGGACGGCGCGACATGGCGCGACCTCACGCAGCTCACCGATGACATTGACGCGGCGTTCATCGCGACCGGCTTGACACGGACGCGAGATGCGCTCAGCGCGGGTTCTCTTCCAGAGCTGGACACGGTGGGTCGGTTCGGCCCACCCCTGACCGGTATCGGCAAGATCGTCTGCATCGGCCTGAACTACCGCGACCACGCCGAGGAGACCGGAGCGGCCGAGCCCGCAGAGCCGGTCGTCTTCATGAAGGCGCCGGACACCGTGGTCGGACCCGAGGATCAGGTGCTGATCCCGCGCGCATCGGCCAAGACCGACTGGGAGGTCGAGCTCGGAGTCGTGATCGGCGCACCGGCTCGCTACCTCGACGGTCCCAGGGATGCGGCGGCACACATTGCCGGATATGTCCTGAGCCATGACGTGTCCGAGCGTGAGTTCCAGATCGAGCGGGGCGGGCAGTGGGACAAGGGCAAGAACTGTGAGACGTTCAATCCGTTGGGACCATGGCTGGTGACCGCGGACGAGGTCGCCGATCCGCAAGGTCTGGGCATGCGGCTGTGGGTGAACGGAGAGCTTCGCCAGAACGGCAGCACCAAGAACATGATCTTCGATGTCGGCCACGTCGTGTGGTACCTCAGTCAATTCATGGTGCTGCGGCCCGGAGACGTCATCAACACCGGCACGCCGGCCGGAGTCGCGCTCGGCAGGACCGATCACCCTTATCTCCGCGAAGGTGATGTCGTCGAGCTGGAAATTGATGGGCTCGGCCGCCAACGGCAGCACTTCGGGCAGGCCTGAGATGCCTGGCTTCGAAGGGTTGCGTGCCGTTGTCACCGGCGGGGCGTCCGGCATCGGTCTGACCACCGCCCGCCTGCTCGCTGCCGAAGGGGCAACCGTCGCGGTCCTCGACCGCGAGCCGCTCGCCGACGCCGAGCACGATCATCTGCGCTTCGTCCAGGCCGACGTGGCCGACGACACCGCAGTGCGCCGTGCCGTCGAGGCCGCGATCTCCCAGCTCGGTGGACTCGACATCCTGGTCAACAATGCCGGTATCGGTGCGCAAGGCGGTGTCGAGGACAACTCGGACGACGAGTGGCATCGGGTGCTCGACGTCAACGTGGTCGGCATGGTGCGGGTGACCCGCGCCGCGCTGCCCGCGTTGCGCGCCTCGTCGCAGGCCGCAATCGTCAACACCTGCTCGATCGCCGCCACCGCCGGGCTGCCCCAACGGGCGCTGTATTCAGCGAGCAAGGGCGCTGTCGCCGCCCTCACCCGCGCGATGGCCGCGGACCTGCTCCCCGAAGGCATCCGCGTCAACGCCGTGAACCCGGGGACCGCTGACACGCCCTGGGTCGGCCGCCTGCTCGGGATGGCGGACGACCCGCAGGCCGAACGTGCCGCGCTCGAGGCGCGACAGCCGCACGGCCGGCTCGTGTCGCCTGACGAAGTCGCGGGCGCGATCGCGTATCTCTGCTCGCCGGCCGCTGGATCGGTCACCGGCGTCGCGCTAGCCGTCGACGGCGGCATGGAGACGTTGCGGCTGCGGAGTCCCCGGTGAACGTGCGGCGTTTCGCCTCGGTCATCAGGTTGCGCCCGGAGAAAGAGGCGGAGTACCGCGCGCTGCACGCCGACGCCTGGCCTGGCGTGCTCGCGAAGCTGCGCGAGGTGCACGTGCGTAACTACTCGATCTACCTGCGCGACGGTGTCCTGTTCTCCTACCTGGAGTACGACGGCGACGACTACGACTCCGACATGGCGGCGATGGCTGTGGACCCTGAGACCAGGCGGTGGTGGCAGCTCACCGATCCCTGCCAGCAGCCTGTCGACACTGCCGAAGTCGGGCAGTGGTGGGCGCCGATGGAGGAGGTGTTCCACCTTGACTGAGCACCTGCCGGGTGTGCGCATCGATGCGCACCACCACGTGTGGGACCTCGCTGTGCGCGACCAGCCCTGGACGGCAGACATCCCGGCACTGCGCCGTACCTTCACCTTCGAAGAGTTACGGCCGCAGTTGGCCGACGCGGGCATCGGCGCCACGGTTCTCGTGCAGACGATCACGGTTGCGGAGGAGACGCCGGAGTTGCTGGCGCTCGCCGAACGGACGCCGGAAATCAGGGGCGTGGTGGGCTGGGTAGATCTCGCCGCCCCCGACGTCGCCGATCGGCTCGCCGAACTGAATGACGGGACGAATGCCCGTTGGCTCGTCGGTATCCGGCACCAGGTGCAGGGCGAACCGGACCCGCAGTGGCTGCTGCGCCCCGACGTCCTTCGCGGTTTGCGTGCCGTGGCTGACGTCGGACTCGCCTACGACCTGCTGGTCACCGAGTCCCAGCTGCAGGCTGCCATCGGCGCTGTGCGCCGGGTTCCCGAGCTGCGCTTCATCCTCGATCACGGCGGCAAACCACCGATCGCGGCCGGCGAGAGCCAGCCGTGGCGGCGGCACATCGCCGAACTCGCGCAGCTGCCCAACGTTGCGGTCAAGCTGTCTGGGCTGCTCACCGAGGCCGGAAGGGACTGGACACCCGACACCGTGCGGCCCTATGCCGACCATGTGCTCTCCGCATTCGGTGCACAGCGCACCATGTTCGGTTCGGACTGGCCGGTTTGCCTGCTTCGTGCCGAATACCTCGACGTCGTCACGGTGACGAGCGACCTCCTCGCCGGCTGCTCCGAAACCGAGACCGCCGCGGTCTTCGGCTCGAGCGCCGCAGCCTGGTACCGGCTCGATGGGAGACCATGACATGAGGAGCCGGCGCCTGGGACGCACCGACGTGGAGGTCACCGAGATGGGCTTCGGAGCCGCCGCCATCGGCAACCTCTATACGCCGACGGACGACGCCACCGCTGCCGCTGCGGTGCATGCCGCGTGGGACGCCGGAGTCCGATACTTCGACACCGCTCCGCACTACGGCCTCGGCCTCGCCGAGCAGCGCCTAGGCCGGGCACTGGCCGCGTACCCGCGCGAGCAGTACGTCGTCTCGACCAAGGTCGGCCGGTTGCTCGTGCGCAATCCCGCACCCACCGGATCGGACCTGCGCAGCGGCATGTTCGCTGTGCCGGACACCCTGACCCGGCGGCTCGACTACTCCGGTGACGGGGTGCGTCGCAGCATCGAGGAGAGCCTGCGGCGGCTCGGACTGGACCGCATTGACCTCGCGCTCGTACACGACCCGGACGACTTGGTGGACCAGACACTCTCCGAGGCGATCCCGGCGCTGGTCGAGCTGCGCGAGCAGGGCGTTGTCGGCGCGATCGGCGTCGGAATGAATCAGTGGCAGGCCCCGCTGCGAATGGTGCGGGAGGCCGATCTGGACGCCGTCATGCTGGCCGGCAGGTGGACCCTGGTCGACCGCAGCGGCGAGCCGTTGCTGGCCGAGTGCGAGCGGCGTGGGGTGTCGGTGATCGCGGCCGCCCCATACAACTCCGGGCTGCTCGCGAAACACTGGCCGGGCGACGACGCGTACTTCGACTACGGCCCCGCGCCGGCCGAAATGCTGGCCCGAGCCCGTGCGCTTGCTCGCGTCGCTGAGCGGCACGGCAATACCCTCCCGCAGTTGGCGATGCAGTTTCCGTTGCGGCACGTGGCGACGGCGTCCGTCGTGGTGGGCATGCGCGGCCCGGAAGAGGTTGCGTCGAGCGCTGCCCGGCTGACCGCGCGGGTCGTGGCGGACGTGTGGACCGATATCGAGGGGCAGGACATCGACCAACGCCTTGACTGAGATGTGATCGGCGCTTCGATCTTCAAGGGCCGGAGGTCGGAGCGGTGCCGCGCGCATTCGGGCGGCTGTTTCCGGGGGCGGTGATATTCCTTCGACCAAGTGGTGGCTCGGCGGCAGCCATGCGGCAATAAGGAACTCGCAGACGTCCGAGGAGTTCGACCGCTACCGCCACTGGCCACGCACCCTTATGGCGGGACAGCGCGACCGCCGGGAGCCCCCCGGCCGGACGACTCTTGCTTCCATTCTCCAGCATTGTCTGGTCTGTTCGCCGGGGTCAAGCGAGGTCCGATCAGCGGGAGTTGCGCGATCTGGGGCACCCCCGGTGGCCCGGCGTTCCGGGGGACGAGTGAATTCCCGATACAGGTCTGACACAGCACTGCTCCACAGAGGACGATCGGGGAGCCGCGATGACGCTGGAGTCGTCGGGGGGGCAAACGAGAAAGAAGGTCCGCGATGAGTCTGTTTGACTATCTGTTTGGCTGGCTGGGGCGCAGCAGCCGCCCCGGCTGTCACAACGACGACCACTGGTGCGACCGCAACAACGACGGCTACGACGACCGCTACCGTGACCGCGACCGCGACAGCTTCCGCGACAGATACTAGCCAGCGGTGACTGATCCTGCGATGGAGCGCCCGGCCCGGCCTCCGGGCCGGGCGCCTCGCGGCAAGTCGTCGGGTGTCCTACCGGGCGCGGTGCCGGAACGGGGCGATGCTGGCGCGGAGGGCGTGGCCGAGGCGCCGGTCGTGCGGCTGCGGCAGATCGTGCGCCGGTTCTGGCCCATGGCCCGCCGCTACCGGTGGTGGCTCGCGCTCACCCTGGTCCTGGTCGCTGTCTCCCCGGTGCTGACGACCGCGGAGATCTGGCTGTTCAAGATCGTCGTGGACGACGTGTTGACGCCACACGACTACCGCCTGTTCCCGATGGTCGCGGCCGCGTTCGTGGGCTTCACCCTCGTCGGGGGCGCGCTCGACTTCGCCGACCGGTACCTGTCCACCTGGATCGGCGAGCGCTTTCTGGTCGACCTGCGCACCCGCACCTTCGCGCACCTGCAGAACCTCTCACTGAGCTTCTTCGAGCGCCGCCCGCTCGGCGACATCCTGTCCCGGCTCACGGGCGACGTGTCAGCGGTGGAGACCCTGATCCTCACCGGCCCGGCGGACGTCGTCTCCTACGTGTTCCGGATCCTCCTGTTCGGCACGGCGCTGTTCGTCCTGGACTGGCGCCTCGCGGCGGCCTCGCTGGTGGGCGCACCCCTGTTCCTCGGACTTGCCCGGTACTTCTCCCGACGCCTCAAGCAGGCCGCGCGCGAGACCCGACGCCGCGACGGCGCGATCAGCTCCGTGGCCGAGGAGAGCCTCGGCAACACCGCGCTCGTGCAGGCCTACAACCAGCAGGACGCACAGGTCCAGCGGTTCCACCGGCAGAACCTGGGCAGCTTCGCCGCCCAGATGACCACCGCCCGGCTCCACGGGATCTTCGCCCCGCTCGTCGCCCTCGTCGAGGTCCTCGGCATCCTGGTGGTGGTGGCCCTCGGGGTGTGGGAGCTCGCCCAGAGCCGCATCACCCTCGGCGGGCTGCTGGTCTTCATGGCCTACCTGTCCCAGCTCAACAGCCCGATCCGCGAACTGGGCAGGCTGACCAACTCCCTGTTCGCCGCCACCGCCGGCGCCGAGCGGATCCTCGAGCTCCTCGACCAGCGGCCCACGGTTCCCGAGCCCGACGCGCCGACGCCCCTGCGGCGCAGCCGGGGCGATCTGCGGCTCGAGGGCGTGACGTTCCACTACCCCGGCGCCCAGCGGCCGGCGCTGGTCGAGGTCACCCTGCAGGTGGCGGCGGGCGAGGTCGTTGCGCTGGTCGGGGACACCGGGGCCGGCAAGTCCACGCTCGGCAAGCTGGTCCTGCGCTTCTACGACCCCACCAGTGGCGCGGTGCTGCTGGACGGACACGACCTGCGCGAGTACCGCCTCGCCGACCTGCGCCGCAACATCGCTGTCGTCCTGCAGGAGACCCTGGTGCTCGACGGCACGGTGCGAGACAACATCGCGTGGGGACGCCCGGACGCGACCGAGGGCGACATCGGGCGCGCAGTCCTCGCCGCGGACGCGGCGGAGTTCATCCAAGCCCTGCCCGACGGGTACGACACCCGGGTCGGCCAGCGCGGGCGGCTGCTGTCGGGCGGGCAGCGCCAGCGGCTGGCGATCGCCCGCGCGATGCTGCGCGACGCCCCGCTGCTCCTGCTCGACGAGCCCACCACCGGCCTGGACGCCGAGTCCGCCGAGCGGCTCCTGGGACCCGTGCGGCGGCTCATCGCCGGCCGCAGCACCCTGATCATCTCCCATGATCTGCTGACCGCGGCGCGCGCGGACCGGATCGTCGTGCTCGCCGACGGCCGGGTCGCCGAGGCCGGCACCCACGCTCAACTGCTCGCCCTGGGCGGCCGTTACGCGCGCCTCCACAGCCTCCACCATCCGGTGCCCGCCCCGACCCCGAACGCACCCTCGCCCGAGCACGGGCTACCCGAGCGGGAACTGGCCTGACCTCGCGGTCCCGGAGCGGGCTCACGAAGTCCGCAGCGGACGACTGCCGCGCGGGTGACTAGCGGGCCCCCCGCGCGGGGAACCCGCTCGGGTCACGCAGGCATCGGGGACCGCCGAGCGCAGGAACGGCCGGGGCGCCGGCGAAGGCCGCACGGCATCGTCCCGCTCATGCACACCGCAGGAACCCCATCGGGTGCTCCTGGAGTACCTCGGCGCCGTCGTCGGTGATCCGCAGTGCGTTGCCGACCTGGACGCCGGCCCGAGCGTCGGGGGTGATGACGTTAGGCTGCACGACGAGCACGGTTCCGGTCGGGTAGGCGTAGTCGTCCGGGTGGGTCGCACCGCGGGTCTGCCGCGTCCGCAGGATCGGGGGGAGGTAGGCGCCGCCGAAGCCGTGCACCAGGTCGTCCCAGATGCTGTATCCGGCCTTGTCGATGACCTCCGCCGCCTCCAGCAGCTCCCCGACGGTGACGCCCGCGCGCAACAGCCCGGTAATGTCGTCGTAGGCCTGCACGGCGACGGCATGCAGGTCCCGGTACAGCGGGGTCGGCTCGGCACCGACGGTGAACGAGCGCAGGATCTGCCCGGCGTACCCCCAGAACGTGGTGCTGATCTCCGTCACCACCACGTCGCCCTGCTGCACCACGCGGTCCGGGTGCTGCTGGTGCGGCACGCAGACGCGCGGGTCGGACATCGGCGTCGACATGGTGAAGTGGATGAGGTTGACCCCTCGCTGGTCGAGGTAGACGCCCTCGATGACCTTGGCGATCTCGTACTCCCGCATGCCGGGGCGGATGCCCGCTTCCATGGCGGCGACCGCCGCGTCGTTGAAACCGGCGGCGATGCGCGTGTAGACCATCTCCTCCTCACTCTTGACCAGGCGGAGGTCCTGGTAGGCCGCATTGAGATCGGTGAAGGTCGCGCTGGCCAGCCGCCGCTGCAAGGTCGTCATGTCGGCGGCGCGGAGCGGGCCGATCCAGCCGATGCCGCGGCCGTCGAACCCCATGCTCGCGAGCAGATCGGCGACGTTCTCCGCCTGCTCCGCCGGGGTGTCTCCGCCGTAGCGGACGTCCTCGACAACCGAGATGAGCCGGGCGTCGGGGAGGTGGTTCCACAACCGCGCGAGCAGCACGGGGTCGCCCTGCCGGGGCACCACGAGATAGCTCTCCACCGACGGCGCCCAGTTGGTGAAGTACAGCACCGATGTCTCCAGGCCACTGGTGCCGCCGCAGACCACGGCGACATCGGTGCCGACGTCGTCCATCACCCGCCGCAGCGCGTCGTAGCGGCGCTGCATCTCCGCCTCCGAGTAGCGCGGAAAGCCGTTGACCGACGACAGGCTGTCCTGGGAGGGGGTCGGGAGCTTGTCGATCCGGGGCATTGCGGTCTCCTCGGGGAAAGGCGTTGGGGCGAGCGGGACGGAGGCGGGGGATCCGTTCAGTGCCCTTCGGCGCCGTCCTTCTCGTGCGTGCCGTTCCTGCCGTACGCACGCAGCACTGCGCGACGGATGCCCTCATAGCCCGTGCAGCGGCACAGGTTCGAGCTCAGCAGCCCGTCCAGACGCTCGGGATCCTCGGCGATGCTGGGGTCGTCCTCCAGGGCACCGACCACCAGCATCACGAACCCGGCGGTGCAGAAGCCGCACTGCAGGCCGTGCTCGGTGGAGATCGCCTGCTGGAAGGCGTGCAGCCGGCCGTGCGCCGCCAGCCCCTCGACCGTACGGATGTCGCGGCCCGCACACTGCACCGCGAACATCAGGCACGAGCGCACCCCCTCGCCGTCCACCAGCACGGTGCAGGATCCGCACACCCCGTGCTCGCAGCCGAGCTTGGTGCCGGTGAGGTTGCAGTCCTCGCGCAGCACGTCGGCCAGCAACCGGCGCGGCTCGACCGTCACGTCGTAGTCGGTCTCGTTGACCGTCAGCCGTACCGGAGTCCGCCCTGTCATCGTGCCTCCCGGCCCTCGTGTCGATCGCGACCCTCGTCGCCGTAGTTGCCGTTGCTGTCCTCGCGCGCCTGCGCCAGCGCGCGCCGTACGAGCACGCCCACTACGTGCCGCCTGTACTCCACGCCGGCATGCGGCTCGGCGAGCGGATCCGAACCGGCGGCGGCGAGTTCGCCGGCCTGGGCGAACACCTCAGGCTCGGCCTCCCTGCCCACCAGGTGGCGCTCCGCGTCGTGCGCGCGCACCGGCCGGTCCGCCGCCCCGGCCAGCCCCAGCCGCGCCTCGGCGATCACGCCGTCCCGCAGGGTCAGCACCGCGACGGCCGCGACCTGGGCGAAGCTGGCGTGCGTACGGCGCTGCTCGCAGAATCCGACGCCGACCTGCCCGGGCAGCAGTGGCAGCAGCACCGAGGTCAGGATTTCGGCCGGCTGCCGCGCCGTCCGGAAGGGGCCGACGAAGAAGTCGCCAGCCGGCACCCGGCGCCTACCCAGGGGCCCGGTCAGCTCGATCCCGGCGTCGAGGGCGACCGCCGTCGCGCACCACTCAGAGACCGGGTTGGCCCAGGCCAGGCTCCCGGCCATGGTTCCCCGCGCGCGTACCGGCGGATGCGCGATGTACGGACTCACCCGGCTCAGCAGCCGCCCCAGCGCCGCCGGCGCCACGGTCGGCGTCTCGAAGGCGCGGTGCCGGGCGAGGGCGCCGATCCGTAGCGTGTGGCCGTCCACCGTGATCACGTCCAGGCCGCGCACATTGTTGATGTCGACCAGCAGGGCCGGTCGTTCCCGGCGGTAGTGCATGTCCAGCACGAGACTCTGGCCGCCCGCCAGCACGCGGGCCGTCTCGGGCCGTTCGGCCAGCGCGGTGACGGCGTCGGTCAGCTCCGCCGGTGCCGCGTAGTCGAAGGGTGCCGGTTTCATCGTGCGCCCACCTCCTGGCCTGCAGCGGCCCGCCAGCAGGTCTCCGGCGTCAGTGGCAGCTGTACGCCGCCGATGTCGGTGCCGGCGACCGACTGTCCCAGTGCGTCGATGACGGCGTTGACGATCGCGGGCGGGGTGCCGATGCATCCGGCCTCGCCCGCGCCCTTGGCGCCCAGCGCGGTGTTCGGGTTGGGGGTGACGGTGGTGTCGAGGGTCAGCGGCGGGAGCTCGCCGATCGTCGGCAGCAGATAGCCGAGCAGCCCGTCGGCCTGCGGCGTGCCCTGGTTGTCGTACGGCATCTCCTCGTAGAGCGCCTGTCCGATCCCCTGCACGATGGCCCCGATCGTCTGATCCTCAACGATCTCCGGGTCGACCGCCACCCCGCAGTCGTCGATGGCGACGAGGCGCAGCACGCGGACGTTGCCCAGCTCCGGGTCGACCTCGACCACGGCCACGTAGGTCCCGAAGGGGAAGGCGGCCGCGTTGTCGTAGACGCCCTCGACCCGTAGCGGTTCCGGCGACGCGGTCGCCAGATCGCCCAGTGTCCAGCTGCGCTCCCCGGCGCTGACGGTTCCATCCGCGTAGCCGACGTCCGGCTCGGCGCAGCCCATCCGGACCGCGCGGCGCTTCGCCTCCTCGATCAGCTCCAACGCGGCTTGGTGCAGCGCCGAGCCGCCGGCCTGCATCGAGCGGCTCCCGAAAGTGCCGATGCCCTGGACCACCTCGTCGGTGTCCCCCTCGATGAGCGAGACGCACTGCGCGGGGATGCCGAGGGTGTGCGCCACGAGCTCGGGAAAGACCGTCTCGTGGCTCTGGCCGGTCGAGCAGGTGCCGATGCGCGCGACGACGCGCCCGTCGGGCGTGACGTCGAGGGAAGCCCACTCGTGTGCCATGGGCGCCTGCTCGAGCCCGGAGCGCTCGGCGAAGCTGCACAGCCCGATGCCGAGCGCCCGCTCGGTGTCCGACCGGCGGCGCCGGCGCTGCTCCTCGCGCCAGTACCCGTAGTCGACCAGCTCCAGCGCCTTGTCCAGCGCCAGCGCGTACTGCCCGCTGTCGTAGCGCCTGCCCGTCGGCGCCTCGTACGGGAACGCCTCCGGCGGGATGAAGTTGCGCCGCCGCAGCTCGGCCGGGTCCATGCCGAGGCGCCGGGCGAGAAGGTCGACGGTTCGCTCGACGGCGTAGACCTGCTCGGGGCGTCCGGCGCCGCGGTATGGAGCGGTGGGCGTCGTGTTGGTGACGACCGTGCGGACACGGGCGTGCACCTTCGGGGTCAGATACGGACCGGCGGCGGCGAGCCCTGTCTCGGCCGCGACGAACCCGGCGATCGGATAACCGCCGACGTCGGCGTCGACCTCCAGCGCCAGCGCCAGCATCCGGCCGTCCTCGTCGGCGGCGATGCGCACACGCTGGTTCTGGCCGCGACCGTGAGTGGCACCCGACAGAGTCTCGGCGCGGTCCTCGATCCAGCGCACCGGGCGGCCGAGCCGCAGCGCCAGCCGGACGACCGAAAGGTACTCGGGGAACGTGCCGCTCTTCGAGCCGAAGGCGCCCCCGCTGTCCGGCACCCGCACCCGGATCCGCTCCACGTCCAGCTGAAGCGCCGTGGCCAGGTCCTTCTGCAGCCGGTGGGGCGCCTGGTGTGACACCCAGATGGTCACCCGCCCGTCCAGTTCGGGAACGGCGAGGATCGCCCGCGGTTCCATCGGGGTGGGTGCGAGCCTCGGCTGCCGGTAGGCGCCCTCCACCACGACGGCGGCCCGCTGCCACACCTCGTCGTCGACGGGCTCGCCGAACTCCATCTCATCGGCGACGTTGTCCACCCCGTCGAAGAGCCACGTGGACGACGCGGCGGCCTGCCCGGGGTCCACCAGCACCGGCAACGGGTCGATGTCCACCCGCACGGCGTCGGCGCCGTCCTCGGCGACATAACGATCGGTGCCGACGATGACGGCTACCGGCTCCCCGACGTACCGGACCCTGTCCACCGCCAGCGCCGGGCGCTGTCGTTCCTCGTCCGCCGAACCGGGAGTGAACGAGGGCACGACGGGCAGCTCATCGCCCATGTCCGCCGCGCTCCACACCCCGACGACGCCGTCGATCTCGGCCGCCGCGCCCGTGTCGACGGCGAGCAGCCGCCCGTGGGCGACCCTGCTGCGCACGAATGCGGCGTCGAGACAGCCGGCGACCTTGAGGTCACCGACGTAACGGCCCGCCCCGGTCACCAGCCGGGCGTCCTCCCGTCTCCCGAGGAGCCACGACTGCGCTCCCTGGGGGACATGCGTGAACGTGGGTGGCGGCGACACCGGAGGCTGGACTGGGGCCCGAGTGGGCGGGAGGTCACTCACCTCGTCGCCTCGCCGTGGTGGGCTGCATAGACTTCGCGAGCTCGCTCGGTGTGCCGCCGCGCGATCGCCGACGCACCGATTGCGTCACCCTCCGTAATCAGCCGCACGAGATCATCATGATGCACATGCATCTCTGTCACCCAAGCGTCATCGTCGATGATGTTCCTCATGGCGGAGATGGCAATGCGGCTCCACAGCCGATCCAGCGCATCCTGCAGGAACGGGTTTGCGGCCAGGACGTTGACGTACTCGTGGAACTGGTGATTCACCTCGGAGACCCCTGCCAGGTCCCGGTTTGCGGCGCACTCCTTGATCGCCTCGGCACGTCGACGAAGTTCGCTCAGCTGGGCACGGGACAGCTCGCCGGCAGCGGAACGGGTGGCGGCCAGCTCTGCGGCGAGCGCCTCCAACACAGCGCGCACCCGGTAGACGTTAGCGACCTCAGCGGTGGAGATCGTGGCGGCCGCGAGGCCACCGTGCGCGGAGACCGGCACCAACAGGCCCTCGTTCTGCAGCCGCTTGAGCGCCTCGCGCACCGGCGTTCTGCCCATTCCCAGTTGGTCGCTGAGTTGGCGCTCAAACCACACGGCATTCGCGTTCGCGCGGCTGCGGAGGACCAGGTCGTAGATCGCCCGGTAAGCGACATCCGCCTGACTCTCGACCGCCTGGGCTGTCACTGATCTCGGGCTCATCGCCGGAGTATATCGACGGCTCCGACGATATCGAGAGCAGTGGTTATGGTACAGCGGTATGCGCATCTGTTTTCGAGCCCGCCGCTCGGAGTCACCCTCACGTGGTGCAATGGGAACGATCCGATCTCGGGCCAGGACGACCGCGCCGCCGCTGTCCGAGCTCACCCACCCGCCTCCGTCTCGTCGTGTCGACAACTGACGCTCCGGGCGGTCCGAGCAATCCGCACCAACGCGGGCTCACCAAGCGTGTCGGCGACCATCGAGCGGACGGCGGGCGGCTCCATGTCGAACGGGTAGTCGGTGCCGAGCACGAGTCGTTCCACGCCGACGATCGACGCGAGCGCACTGAGCACCGCGGGGCTGTATACGACGGTGTCGAAGAAGAACCTGTCGAGGTAGTCCTCGGGCCCGCGGAGCAGCTCTGGCGCAACCCCGCGCGCCGCCCGGCCGTGCGACAGCCGTCCGACGGCATAGGGCAGGTATCCGCCCCCGTGAACCAGCACGAAACGAAGTCCGGGATGGCGGTCGAGTACGCCGCCGAAGATGAGCGAGCTCGCGGCGATCGTGGTGTCGAACGGGTTGCCGAGGAAGTTCGAGAGCTCGTCGCCGCGCAGCCGATCCGCGCCTGCGACATTGACCGGATGCAACTCGACAGGCGCGTGCAACCGTTCGCTGGCCTGCCAGAACGGCGCCAGCCGCTCGTCGTCAAGATACCGGCCGTGCACGTTCGTGCCGATCATGCTGCCCACCGCGCCCAGCCTCGTCATGGCGTCTTCGAGGACGGCTGCCGCGGCGTCCCCCCAGGGAAGAGGCACGCTTGCGAAGAACCGGAAACGGTCGGGATGGGACGACACCGCCTCCGCGAGACCCTCGTTGATACTTTTGTGGTAGCTGACTGCGAGTTCTTCCGGCAGGTCGTAGCCGAACATGTCGATCCAGGTGGAGAGCACCTGGATGTCGATCCCGCACTGATCAAGATGGCGAAGTCGCGCGTCGAGGTCGGCCATCGCGGGAAGCATGGTGCGCGTCGCCCCGGTCGGGAAGGTGAACCGCGCTCGGCCGTCCACGTCGGACAGCGTCACCGCCGGCGCGAACTCGCCTGCCCGGATGCGATCGATGGTGGAGGGCGCCAAATAGTGCGCATGTAGATCTCGGAACTCTGTCGTTTCCACGCTCTGCCTTTCTGCGGCGTTGTCCGGTCAACTCGTGGTCGCGGTTCGAGTCGCCCTGGGCGTCCCAACCGTCCGCTCCGGGATCCGGACGAATATCATCAGGATCGCGCCGACCAGCGGAAAGAACATGAGCTGCACGACTGCGGCGCCGGCCCACCCGGTGGCATTGACGAGTTGAGCGAAGAGATAGCCCGCGACTGCGGAGGGTAAGTAGAAGAACGTCACGAAGGCGCCGGACGCGCGCCCGACCAGCGATGGATGAATCGAACGCTGCAATGCTGCGTAGAGGTTGACGTAGACAAATCCGCTACCGAACGCGCCCTCGAGGAATGACAGTACCGTTTGTTCGGCCGTGCTGGTGGCGACCATGAACATCAGCGCTGCGACAACGATGGCGCAGAGAAAGGAGACCTGAACAATGATGCGGTTTCCGAAGCGGTCACCCAGGTAGCCGGACGGGATACTCGCTACCAGTGAGCCGATCCCGAACATGGACGCGGCCAGGCCGGAGTCGTTCACGCTCAGGCCGAGATGACTTTGCAGGAACGTCGGATACAACCCGAGGTAGCTATAGAGCGAGAGGCCGCCGGCTGCACACGCCAGACACAGGAAGACAGTGGTTCGGTTGAGTAGCGTCCCAGGCAGTGGTGAGCTGTCGTCTCCGGCGCCTGGTTGCTCGCGCCCGGTGTCCTTGGCCTCCGTGTAAGCCTTGTTGACCGTCAGCAGAATGATGAGGACGAAGAGGAATCCGGCGATCCCGAAGACGTAGAGCGGTAGGGCCCAACTCCCGCTTGCGGTGAAAAGTCGCGCCCCGATGAGCGGTCCGAGGGCGCTACCGATCCCATAGGAGACGTTCAGTACCCCGAGCGCGAGTGATCTGCGCGCGTAGAAGTAGGCGCCGACAGCGGAGAACAGTGCGGCGTTCTGCAGCGACTCGCCGACCCCGGACATCGTGCGGTAGGCCGCCATATCCGCGAAGCCGAAAGCGAGCGGGGTGAGGATCGTGAAGGCGGAGTAGACCGCGATTCCGATCAGCATCACAGTCTTGCGGGACAGGCGGTCGAGAAGCCGGCCGGCGGGAATGCCGCCGATCCCGATGCCGAGCGTGAAGATCGTCGACAGGAAGCCGCCCGCTGCGAGCGGGAAGCCATAGTGCTTGTTGATCGAGCTGAGCAGCACCGGGAAGACCTGCCGGTCGGCGGCGTTGATCGCGTATGACGCGGCGAGAACCACGAGGACCACGATCGCGATAGCGGTGGCGCGCCAGGATCGAGGTGGGCCCCCTGAGGTCCGAACCGCCTCCGACGAGACCTGGCTCATGTCTGCTCCTCAGCAATGTCGGGTGAAAGACGAAGTTCTGTCGATTGACCAGGTCCTCACGACATTCACAGGTATGGTGGTGCACGACCTCGGCCGACGCACTCGATCTTCCGCAGGACGGTATACCAGGTATGCCAAAGATACAACCGCGTCCTAGATGCGTGGTGCCGCCCGGAGTCGTCGCAACGGGTTTCGAGCTTCGCTACAGCAACTCGCGCGAGGAACCGCGAAGTTGTTACGACTAGTTTTCGCGGTGTCCATCATGGACTGATAAAGGGCCGATGCCGGCAGGCGCTTCCGATTTCTCATCACCGAGCGATTCGTGCGCAGCACCCGCCGCAAACTCCTCGACCGGATCGGTCGCTCCCCTGCGCGCGAACCCGGAACACCGCCAGGCCGACCTCACCCGCGGCGTCCGCCGCCACGACCGGCTCGGCGGCCTCCTCCACGAATATCGGCGGGCCGCATGACGTGAGCCAAGTTCCGACAGCCTCACGATCTACAGCCTGGTCCAGGCAGCCGCGCCGGACAATCCGAAGCGCACCAAGCGTCAGCTCACGTCTTCCACGACCCGCCCATCAGCGGTCAACTCGGCCGTCCGGTACCAGTCCAGGATCTGCTCGCCCGTGCAGAACGTCGCCTCGTCGTGACCCCGGATGTGCTCGAGTGCCAGGTCCAGGTACTTCAGCCGATGCGGCGCTCCCATGATGTACGGGTGCACGACCAGCGCCATCACGCGCGCGGAGTCGTCTGCTCGCGCGTCGGCGAGGATCTGGTCGAACTGGTCGATGGCCCGGCGTCGGTACTCGTCGGCGGTGTGGTGCTGGATGAGCATCATCGCGACGTCGTTGCACTCCTGGGTGTACGGCACGTTCACGATCCGGTCGCCCCGGGTGCGTAGCACGGTCGGCTGGTCGTCCAGCACCCAGTCGCACACGTAGTCGTAACCCTCTTCGACGAGCAGGTCGGGGGTCTCCCATGTCTCGGTGAGACCGGGGCCGAGCCATCCGCGCGGCCTGCGGCCGGTCGCCGCGGCGATCGCGTCGCGTGTCAGCTGGATATCGAGCCGCTCGTCGGGCACCTTCTGCATGTTCTTCTGGGTGAAGCCGTGTCCGATGAATTCCCACCGCCGGGCGATCGCCGCCTCGGTGATCTGTGGGTAGGCACCGATCGCCGACCCGTTGACGGCGAGCGCTGCCGGTATCGCGTGCCGGTCGATGACACGGAGCAGCCGCCAGAACCCGACGCGGTTGCCGTACTCGTGCCAGGCCCAGTTCGGGACGTCCGGTGTCGGCACGCCCCCGGCCGGCGGGGTGAGGACGGTACGCGGCATCGGTTCGGTCGCCGACCATTCCTCCACGTTCACGATCAGCCAGACTGCGACGCGCGCTCCTCCCGGGAGGTGCAGTGCTGCCCGGCCCTCGATCGGGTCGTAGTCGATGCGCTCATTTGGTTGCATGGCTCCCGCTCTCGGTGATGTTGATGGACAGGGGCTCCAGGCCGTCGATGTCGACCCGGATCTCGTCGCCGGGAACGACCGCGCCGACCCCGGCGGGCGTGCCGGTGTAGATCAGGTCTCCTGGCATGAGGCGGTAATCGCCGGACAGGTGGGCGATGATCTCCGCGACGTCCCAGATCATCAGTGCAATCCGGGTCTGCTGGCGGACTTCGCTGTTGACTGTCACCTGCAGACCCGCTCCGGCGATGTCGCCGGCTTCCTCACGAGTAGTGATCGGTCCGCAAGGTGCGGAGGCGTCGAAGGCCTTGCCCGCCTCCCAGGAGATCTGCCGCTCCCGGCAGTCGCGCTGCCGGTCGCGCCGGGTCAGGTCGATGCCGGCGGCATAGCCGAGGACCAGGTCGAGGGCGCGGCTCACAGGGACGTCCGCCCCGTCGGCGCCGATCGCGACCACGAGCTCGCCCTCGAACTGGAAGTCGCCGGTCCGAGGTGGGTAAGGCACGCGAGCTCGGTCCCCGACGACACTGTCGGTCGGTTTCTGGAAGAAGAAGGGGTCGTCGCGCTCGTCGCCCTCCTTCATCTCCCGGACGTGGACGACGTAGTTGCGGCCAACGCAGTCGATCCGTCGCACCGGGAACCGCTGGTCGGAGCCGGCGACCGGCACGAAGACGGTCGGTGGGGTGAACAGCAGGGTCATGAGATCTCCGATCCGGTGTGCGCGGTGGTGCTGAACAGAGCCGGGCGCAGGAACACGGCCAGCAGCGCTCCTACCGCCGAGAAGCCAACGATCTGCACCAGCCCGGCGCCGGCCCAGCCGGCGCCGTTCACGATGCGGCTGAACAAATAGCCCGAGAGTCCCGCGGCGACGTAGATGCAAGTGATGAACACGCCCGACGCGTGCCCCACGATGTCGAGATGCACCGACTTCACGAGCAGACCGGCCAAGGCGACGTACACACCGCTGCTGGCGAAGAGCCCGAACAGGAAGGAGAACACCGCCTGCCATCCCGGCGAAGGCGGCCCGAGGAACAAGCCGGCCGCGGCTGCGGCCGTCAACAGGTTCAGTAGACCCAGGCAGATGCGGGGATCGAGCCGGTCGGCGAGCAGCCCGCCCAGCGGCGAGGCGAACGCGGCCAGACCTGACAGGCCCACCGCGAGCGCCGCCTGCCCGGGCGTGAAACCGAGTTCCTGACGCAGATAAGTCGCGTACAGGCCGATGTAGGCGAAGTCGACCAGCCCGAACAGCACTGTGATCACGGCCAGGAGCATCGGATTCCAGTGCAACACCGATCGGGCCCCGCCGACGTGGTGCGCCTGCATGGGCGCCGCCGTCACCTCGGTGAACCGGCGCGACACGCAGAGAATGACTGCGACGGTCACGACCAGTCCGGCGACCCCGAAGACGATCATCGGCGAGCGCCAGGTCCCGTGGTGTACCAGCAAGGCCGCCGCCACCAAGGGCCCGACGACCGAGCCGGTGGCGAACGCCATGTTCACCGCCCCGATGGCGAGCCCGCGATGCCGCGGGAACGCCGCGGCCGCCACGGTGATGATCGCGGCCAGCTGCAGGGCCTCCCCGACGCCGGAGAGCACCCGCCATGCCAGCATGTCGGCGAAGCCCGTGCTCGCGATCGTCATGATCGTGGCCACCGAGAAAGCCGCTGTACCGACGACGATCAGGGCCTTTCGGCCGAACCTGGCCAGCGCGATCCCCGCCGGGATTCCGGTGATCCCCATGCCGAGCGCGAATATCGTGGACTGGAGCCCGGACTGGTCGAGGCTGAACCCGTACTCGGCGCTGACCTCGGGAAGCATGACCGGGAAGACCATGCGGTCCATCGCGTTCACCGAGTAGGCCAGCAGGAGCAGCCCGAACATCGCGATGGCGGGCCCGTTCGCGACGCGCTCTGTTGCCGGGCCCGTCGGCACAGCGCTCGTGGTCATCTATTACCGCCTAAGGTGATCGTCGAAGTGGCAAGGGATCGAGTCATGCCCAGTCACCGGCCGCGCGGGCACGCTCAATCAGGGCGTCCCGTCGTTCGTCGGCGCCGGAGATCGCGGCGCGGGCCGACGGCTGGGTGAGGTGGCCGCCCTCGAGGAGGATCCGGCCGTCGACCACGACGGTGACGATGTCCGTGGCCCTGCCCTGACGAACGAGCGCCTCGACGACGTCCCCCCCGGGTAGCAGGTTGGAGGCGCCCGCGTCGAGCAGCAGCAGATCTGCCCGCTTCCCCGGGGTGATCGACCCGGTCACCCCACCGAGCCCGAGGTCATGGGCGCCGTCGATGGTCGCCATCTGCAGGAGCCTGCGCGGGCTGACTGCGGACGACCCACACCGGGCGGCCTCCACGGCCTCCACGGCCCGGAGCGTGGTGAGCACGTCGGGAGCGGTCGGCATCGCCAGCGTGTCCGTCGACAGCGAGACCGGCACCCCCGCCGCGATCAGCTCAGTGACCAGCGGGAACCCCATCGTGCGTAGCTCGGTGATCGGGCTCAGTGACACGTGGGTCCCCGTGGCGGCCAAGGCGGCGATGTCGCGTTCCGAGGCGTGCACGGCGTGGACGATCTGGACGTCGCTACCCAGCAGCCCTTCGTCGGCAAGCCGCGTGAGACCGCAGGAGCGGCATCCGTCCTCGCGCAGGCAGCGGTCGCAATGCATGGTGATCGGCAGGCCCAGCTCGCGCGCGGTCGCCCACTCGCGCCGATAGACCTCCCCGGGCGTCCGGTACGGGCCCCGCAGCGCCGCCCCGAAGTCCAGCAGGCCGTCGACGCGGGCTGCGGGCCAGCGGTCGGCGAACCGGCGCAGGTCGTCGAGGTCCATGGACTGGTCCGCGGGCGTGGAGTCCCGGGGGCCGTAGGAGAACCTGCCACGGACACCCGCGTCGAGTTGGGCGCGAACGTTCACGTCAGCGTCCTCGGCGGACCGGACGTTGTGGTCCCAGTTGTGCACCGTGGTGATGCCGGCGGTCACCGCCTCAGCGAGCGCGAACCGCGCCGCCCAATAGAAGTCCTCGAGATCGTGGTGCGGGCCCAGACCACGTTTCACGGAGAAGTAGTCGCGATCGCGAGCGTCGCTGACGGTGCCGCGGAGCAGGCTGTTCCACAGATGCCAGTGGGTGTCGACGAAGCCGGGCAGCGCCACAAGGCCTTTCCCGTCGATCACCGTGGTGTCCGGCCCAGCGGCCACATCCACCGGTTCGGTGGACACGGCGGTGATCACACCGGCCTCCACCGTCACGGTGGCGCGCTCCAGATCCCCCAGCCGCGGATCCATCGTCACCGCCGTTACGCCGGATAGGACCAGGTTCTCTCGTGCGGGCAGATCCGTGTCAGGAAACATGCCTGCCCACCTCCAGGGCGATAGCGCATCCACAACCCAGGCGGCGGCCCGTCCAGCGGAGTGCGGCCGGCGAGATGCGTCGGGCGGCCAGCACACCAAGCCGCCCACCGACAGACCCGTTGCAGCCGGCAACACCGCCGGACCCCAGGCCACCGAGGTGAGGGACACGAAGGCAACTGCGCGTGCGGGGCGCGACGAGTGCCAGTTCGAGGCGCGCTCCGATGCTCATTCCACCTCCGTACAAGGCGGAAAGTATGCATTGCATGCAGCGTATGTCAAGCGTTGGTGTCCGGGGTCGTATGCACCGTATGCTCTTCGCTGTGGAACATCTGGGGGCGGCGTCGAGCAGTGCGCAGGCGGTGTACACGGTCCTGCGCAGGCGCTTCGGGGACGGGGACCTGGCGCCGGCCGAGCGGCTCACGGAAACCGCGCTGGCGCAGGAGCTCGGGGTGAGTCGCACCCCGGTCCGGGAGGCACTCGGACGGCTACAGGCGGACGGTCTGGTGGTGCCTGCGGCGCGGGGGGTCGCAGTGGCGACGCTCGACAGCGCCGAGATCGAGCAGATCTACGAGCTGCGAGCGGCCCTGGAAGGGCTCGCTGCCGCGCAGGCGGCGCGCCGGCAGGTCTCAGGTCAGATCGCCCCTGCGGAGATCCGCGGCATCCAGGACGCGGCTGACGAGGTCGAGCAGGCCGTGGCCGAGGGCGACGCGAAGCGCTCCGCCCGTGCCAACCTGGCGTTCCATCGGGCCTTCGGGCGTGCCCCCGGCAACCCCTTCATCGAGGACGCCCTGCATCGGGTATGGGACAGGATTGCGGTGTCGACGGTCTCGAACCTGTCGGATGCGGCTTGGTCGAAGACCGTGATCATTCAGCATCGGGAGATCTGCCAAGCCATCGTCAACGGTGACGAGGACGCGGCCCGCCGCGCCGCGGAGGAGCACGTCAAGGCAGCCATGCAGACCTACCGCGCCGCTCACTGACGGCAGCGACCAGCGCATCTCCCTGCGCCGGGCCACCGACGGGCACCTCGAGCACATCGACCCCTGCCGGCCCGGACAACGACAGGGACCTCGCCGGCTGATGTGGGCACAACCACTCGAGATCGCCGCCCAGCGGAGCCTCCGGAGCAGGGGGAGCGAACGGGCACCGACCACCCACGGAAGGCACTTCGATGACCACCACGTTTCCCGGCCCGGCCATGGGCGCGTTCCCCGTCCTGCAGGAAGGGGCGGAGGTCGACGGCGGCATCGTCTACGTCCCCGCGGATCCCGGCCGGGTGATGTGGGGACGACTCCCCCACCGGTCCGAAGCCCCGGTGGCACGCATCGGCGCCGGCGATCATGTCGTGGTCGACACCATCAGCCACGAGGGCATCCTCGAGGACCAAGGATCGGATCCGGTCGGGTACTTCGGCCGGCACGGCGTCTCGCCCGACCAGGTGCTCGCCGACGCGATCGAGGTGACCGCGCGCCGTCGCCGCGATCCCCGTATCGACGGGCCGCACATCGTGACCGGTCCGATCGCCGTCGACGGCGCCCGGCCGGGAGACCTGCTCGCCGTTTGTGTCGACGACCTGCGCATGCGCGCTCCCTATGGTGTCGTCTCCACCCGGCACGGACGGGGTGTACTCACCGGGCACCCCAAGCTGGACGACGGATACAGCGCCTTCTGCTCCGTGCGTGAGTTCGACGGCGCGTGGTTCGGCACCATGCCCCTACGGGCCGACGGCGACGAGGTGGCCCGCTTCCCGCTGGCCCCGTTCCTCGGCATCATCGGGGTCGCCACCGACACCGAGACCCGGGCCCACTCGGTTCCGCCAGGCCTGCACGGCGGGAACATCGACATCAGGTTGCTGACTCCCGGCGCGACCCTCTTCCTGCCGGTCCAGGTGCCCGACGCCCTGCTCTATGTGGGCGACCCGCACTACGCCCAGGGCAACGGCGAGGTCGCATTGACCGCTCTGGAGGCCCCGCTGCGGGCGTCGCTGACGGTCGACCTCATCCCCGCCGCCCAGGTCCGGCACAAGCTCGGCGGAGTCGAGGGTCCGTTCGCCGCCGGACACGGGCTGATCGTCCCGACCGGCATGGACGAGGACCTGGGCCGGGCCCTGCGCATGTGCGTCGGCAACGCGGTCGAGCTCGTCACCGCCCTGTTCGACATGGACCCACAGCAGGCCTACCTCTACCTCAGCGCGGCGACGGACTTCGACGTCTCCCAGGCCGTCGACCTCGTCACCGGGGTGCACGGCTCGATCCGCGTCGCCGACTTCCCACCCGGCTCCGGCAGCGGGCTTGCCCGCCGGATCCTCGACCGCGCCCGCTGACACCCCGACGACGACGTCGGGGTGCTGATCCGTCCACTGTCGACTAGAGGCACTTGCTCAGGTCGAGTCACGGGTCTTGCTCGTCGGGCGGGGACGAGTTGCAGGCAGGTGTGGCGGGCGCCGGTCCGATGCTGGGTTGGTGACCCGAGGCGGCTGCAGCGGGCCGGCTCCCGCCTGCATCAGACGGCGAGCGCGCGTCGGTGCGGGCCGCCGGACGGCGAGACCGGTGTACTCGGTGCGGGAAGAGGCCGGGGCGCTGCAGTTCCGGCACGACCTGCTCACCGTCCTCCGTGGTCCTGGGTGTCATGGGCGCGAGGATCGCGAAGCCGTCAGCCCGCCGGGAATGCTGCGACGAGGTACGGCGGCAACCGCGCGAGTTGACTGGATTGACTGGATTGACCGGATTGATCCAGCTTTGGCAACGGCTCCGTAACGTGATGTTACAGTTACATCTCCTTACTAAGGCAAATATTGACTAGCATGCCGTCGAGAACAAGAGTGATCACGCCCGCTCGCGACACCACCGTGCTGCGATTCAGGCTTTCGTCGGATGCCGTTCTGCGGAAATGCAACGGGAAAGGGGCGTGGTGGTTCGCTCATTCTTGAATGAGTCGCAAGCGACGCCCATCGAGGTTCTTTCATGCGCGTCACGACTTTCCGTCTCGCCGTGAACTGACCTCTCCCCAACGAATTTGGGTTTGTCGCAGACCATTACGGACAGGAAATATACATGCTCGTTCGCCGTTGGCTCGCTCCCCTTGTGTTCGCGGCGGCACTGCTGGCCGCCGGATGTTCGGCGGGTGGTGGCACTACCGGGGCGGCCGGCACCGCGGGGAATCTCACGGTCGCGATTCCCGCGGCTCCCGACACGCTCGATCCGGCGCTGACCCAGTCGCGGTATGCCGCGGCCATCATGCCGACGTACTGCGAAAAGCTGTTCGCTGTCACACCGGACCAGACCATCGTGCCGATGCTCGCCACGGCACTGCCGACGGTCAGCCCGGACGGCAAGACCTACACCATCAAGCTGAGAAGCGGCGTCCAGTTCAACGACGGGACGCCCTTCGACGCGCAGGCGGTCAAGACCAGCCTCGATCGCTCGCGGACCGACAAGGGTTCGGCTCAGGTCACGAATCTCTCGGCGATCCAGGACGTCTCGGTGACGGATCCCGCCACCGTCACGCTGACGCTGAAATCACCGTCCACGCCACTGACGTCGGTGCTGGCCGATCGCGCCGGAATGATCCTCTCCCCGACGGCGCTGACCAAAGAAGGCGCGCAGTTCGGTACCGCACCGGTGTGCGTGGGCCCGTTCTCGTTCGATTCACGGCCCTCCAGCGACCGCATCGTGTTCAAGAAGTCGGACTACTACTACGACAAGAACCAGGTGAAGCTGAACCAGGTGACCTTCCAGGTGGTCACCCAGCCCAACATCCGGGCGACGAACCTCAAGTCGGGCGACGTCGGCCTCGCGATGGACATCGCTCCCGCGGACATGGCCGGTATCGAAGGAAATCCGAGTACCACCCTGCTGACGCAGAACTCGTTGGGCTACCGGGGGTTCACCATCAACGTGGCCAACACCCACGGTACGGGCGTGCCGCCCTACACGCACCCGAACACGCCGCTCGCACAGAGCCAGGAGCTGCGGCAGGCGTTCGTGCTCTCGCTCGATCGGGACGCGATCAACAAGGCCGTCTACAACGGCCAGGAGTACCCGTCGTGCAGCCCGATCTCCAGCGCCAACCCGCTGTACTCCGACCCCGGCTGCCCCGGACAGGACCTGACCAAGGCCAAGCAACTGGTGGCGCAGAGCGGCATTCCGACGCCGATTCCCGTCACGGTCATCATCGGTGCCAGTGACGACCTACAGACCAAGCTGGCCACCGTGATCCAGTCCATGGCGAAGGAGGCGGGTTTCGCCGTGACCATCAAGCCCGAGGAGAACGTCACCGCCGGCAACGATGCCCAGAAGGGGAACTTCGACATCTACATGAACTCCTGGTCCGGCCGGCTGGATCCGGACCAGAACATCCAGGTGTTCTGGTCACCCACCAGCACGATCAACTACAGCAACGCGAACTACCCGGACCTCAACGCGCTGCTCACCCAGGCCACGGCGACCTCCGACACCAACGAGCGCAAGACGTTGTACCGCCAGATCGTCCAACTGCAGAACACCTACCTCGACAATGTGGTGCTCTTCCACGACCGGCTGGTGCTCGGGGCGAGCAAGAGCGTGCAGGGAGTCGTGTTCCTGCCCAACGACGCCCTCGAGCTCAAGACCGCCAGCATCACCAGCGGCAGCTGACCCGGATCGGTGAGTGTCGCGTCGTGAGATGGTACGTACTCCGTAAGGTCGGGCAGGCGCTGTTGACCCTGTTCATCGCCTCCGTCGTGGTCTTCTTCGGCGTCCGAGCGCTGCCCGGTGACGCCGCGACGGCCATGTCGTCGGAGGGCGCCAGCCCCGAGGTGCTCGCGCAGATCCGGCAGCAGTACGGGCTCGACGAGCCCCTTCCCGTTCAGTACGCCGACTGGATCGGGCACGTGCTCACCGGGAACCTGGGAACGTCGCCGCAGACGGGCCTGGCGGTCTCCGCGGTACTCGCTGACCGCATCCCGGTGACCCTGGAGCTGACCGCCGTGGCTGTGCTGATCGCCCTGGTCATCAGCATCCCGATCGGGATCCTCGCCGCGCTGAAGCGGAATACCGCACTCGACTACCTCAGCACAACCGGCTCGATGCTGGGGTTGTCGGTGCCCCACTTCTGGTTCGGCATCCTGTTCATCCTGTTGTTCGCCGTGCGGTTGCACTGGTTGCCGGCATCGGGGTTCGTGCCGTTCGCGACGGACTCGGTGTCGAACCTGCAGCACATCATCATGCCCGCGGTGGTGCTCGCGATCGGCCTGGCAGCGGTGCTCATCCGACAGATGCGCTCGGCGATGCTCCAGTCGCTGGGCGAGGACTACATCCGCACCGCGCGGGCAAAGGGGCTGGCGCAGTCCGCAGTCATCGGAAAACACGCGCTGCGCAACAGTCTGACGGCGGTGGTGACGGTGGTCGGCCTGCAGGTGGGTGCGTTGATCTCCGGTGTCGTCGTCACGGAGCAGATCTTCGTCGTGCCCGGCATCGGCAAGCTCACCCTGGACTCGGTGTTCAATCGCGACTACCCGACGCTCCAAGCGGTCGTGTTGGTCACCGCGTCCGTCTACATCGTCGTCAACCTGCTCACCGATCTGGTGTACTCGGCGCTCAATCCCCGGGTGCGGATCCAAGGGGCCGTCACATGACAGCCCTAGCCGCGGAACTGACCCCTAGGGCCCAGCAACGCCTGCGGTACCGCCGGCGTTTCACCCGCCGCCCCACGGCCGTGATCGGGCTCGCCGGCGTCGCCTTCTTCGTCCTGGTCGCAATCCTCGGCCCGTTGATCTCGCCGGCCGATCCGAACGCGACGAACTACGACACGATCTTCGTGAGCCCGTTCAGCGCCGGTCACCTCCTCGGCACCGACGACCTCGGCCGCGATGTGCTGTCCCGGCTGATCGTCGGCACCCGGGCGTCGATGGAAGCGGGTGTCCTCGCGACCCTGATCGCGGCGCTCGTCGGCGTGTTCCTCGGCCTGCTGTCCGGGTACTACCGCGGCCGGCTCGACACGGTGATGATGCGGGCGACCGATGTGGTGCTGTCGTTCCCGTTCGCCATCCTCGCGGTCGGTCTCGCTTCGATCCTCGGGCCGTCGCTGAGCAACGCAATCCTCGCGCTGGCGATCTCGCTGGTCCCGACCTTCATCCGCATCACCAGGGCTGAGGTACTCGGCCTGCGGGAGCAGGAGTACGTGCAGGCCGCGTTGGTCAGTGGCGCCCCGGCACGGGTCATCATGTTCGGCCACATTCTCCGCAACTGCCTCACCCCGCTCGTGGTCCAGGTGAGCGTGGCGATCCCGGGCTCGATCATCGGGGCCGCCACGCTGTCGTTCCTCGGTCTGGGCGAGCAGCCACCGACCGCCTCATGGGGCACGATGCTCTCGGAATCGCAGAACTACCTGAGTCAGGCGGCCTGGTTCGCGGTCTTCCCCGGGCTGGCCATCGCGCTCGCCACGCTGTCGTTCACCATGCTCGGCGACGGCCTGCGGGACGTGCTGGACCCGCGAGGTGACCGGTGACGCCGCGGCTGGCGGTCGAGAACCTCAGCGTCGAGTTCAGCACCGACGAGGGCCTGGTGCTGGCCGTGGACCGGATGTCGTTCACCGTCGAGCCGCGCGAGGTGCTGGCGCTGGTCGGCGAGTCCGGCTGCGGCAAGTCGGTCACCTCGATGTCGATCCTCGGCCTGCTCCCCCGGAGCGCGACGGTGAGCGGGAGCATCGAATTCGAAGGCCGGGAGCTGACGTCCTTGCCGGAGGCAGCGATCCGGGAGATCCGCGGCCGGGACGTCTCCATGATCTTCCAGGAGCCGATGACGTCGCTCAACCCGTCGTTCACGGTGGGGTTCCAGATCCGGGAGGTGCTGCACCGGCACGAGCGGATGACTCGCCGGCAGTCCTGGGCGAGGGCCTCGGAACTGCTCGAACTCGTCCGGATGCCGGCGCCGGAGGCGAGGCTGCGGGAGTATCCGCACCAGCTCTCCGGGGGCATGCGGCAGCGGGTGATGATCGCCATGGCGGTGGCATGCAACCCGAAGGTGCTGATCGCCGACGAACCGACCACCGCCCTGGACGTCACGATCCAGGCCCAGATCCTGGACATCCTGCGTGACCTCCGGGAGGAGGTCGGCACGTCGATCCTGCTGATCACCCACGACCTCGGCGTGGTGGCCGACATCGCCGACCGGGTGGCGATCATGTACGCCGGGCACCAGGTCGAGTCCGGACCGGTCGACGACCTGTTCGCCCATCCGCAGCACCCCTACACCGCGGGCCTGCTCGGAGCGGTGCCCCGCCCGGATCGGTTCAACCAGTCCGGATCGCGGCGGCTGCAGGAGATCCCGGGCCTGGTCCCGGTGCTCCACGGCAGGCCGGACGCCTGCGTGTTCGCGCCCCGCTGCGCACGGGCGAGCGGGGAGTGCGTCACCTCAATGCCCGTGCTCGAACAGACGCGGCCGGCCCAGTACGCAGCATGTTTTCACGCCGGCGAGTCCCTGGCCGTGGCGGGCGAGAAGGGACACCACTCATGACCAGTCCGCCGGTTCTCGAGGTGCGGGGTCTCAAGAAGCACTTCCCCGTGCCCCGGTCCAGGGGCGGCGGCACAGTGCACGCGGTCGACGGAGTCGACGTCACGATCAGAGCGGGTGAGGTGCTCGGCCTCGTCGGTGAGTCGGGCAGCGGCAAGTCGACGGTCGGCAAGTGCGTCGTGCGCCTGCTCGAGCCGACCGGAGGCACGATCGCGCTCCACGGGCGCGACATCTCCCACCTCTCCCAACGCGAGCTGCGGCCGATGCGCCGCCAGGTGCACATGGTCTTCCAGGACCCGTACTCGTCGCTGGATCCGCGACAGTCCATCGGGGACATCGTCGCGGAGCCGCTGCGCATGCACGGCGGCCTCGGCTCCCGGGAGCTGGGCAAGAAGGTCGAGTCCCTACTGGACAAGGTCGGCCTGGCCACCGGCATGAGGTACCGGTACCCGCACGAGCTCTCCGGCGGGCAGCGGCAGCGGGTCGGGCTCGCCCGTTCCCTGTCGCTCGACCCGAGCCTGCTCATCGCCGACGAGCCGGTGTCCGCACTCGACGTGTCGGTGCAGGCCTCCGTGCTGAACCTGCTGATGGACCTGCAGGAGGACCTCGGCTTCTCGTGCCTGTTCATCGCGCACGACCTGGCCACGGTCGAGCTGGTCTGCAACCGGGTCGCCGTGCTCTACCTGGGGCGCATCGTCGAGGAAGGCACCCGGGAGGAGATCTTCACGTCCCCCAAGCACCCCTACACGCAGTCATTGCTCTCGGCGATAGCAGTGCCCGACCCGCCCCTGCAACGACGCCGGGAGCGCATCATCCTCACCGGGGACATCCCCAGCCCGATCGATCCGCCGTCCGGCTGCACCTTCCACACCCGCTGTCCGGTCGCAGACCTTCCGCGATGCGCCGACGAGGTCCCGATCCTGCGCCCCATCGAGGCCTCGGCGCGCCAGGTCAGCTGCCACCTGGTCGGAGCCGACGGCACCGCACCCGACGCCGCCAAAGCCGCCGCACGAATCTAGGATTCAGCTGCGTCGACGAGGGAGTCGTTGCCCAGCGGCGAGTTCGCACTCGCGGGCCCGAGTCCTCCATTCAGGCACGCGAATCGTGCACCAACCGCGGACACGGCCTCACGGCCCGCTGAACCGCACCGGCGTGTCCCGAGCTATACAGCGCTCATTTCGCGAAGATCTGCGACTCGTCCCGGAACGCCTTGAACTCCAACGCATTGCCCGCAGGGTCCAGGAGGAACATCGTCCACTGTTCGCCTGGCTCGTCCGCGAACCGCACGTACGGCTCGATCACGAACTTCGTGTCCGCCGCGCGCAACCGGTCCGCCAGGGTGTGAAAGTCCGGAATGGGCAGAATCAACCCGAAGTGCGGCACCGGGACCTCATGGCCGTCCACCGGATTGTGCCCGGCGACGGCGGGGCGCGCCGCGTCCGCCACGACATGAGTCACCACCTGGTGCTCGTAGAAGTTCCAGTCCACCCAGGCGCTCGCTGACCTGCCCTCGCTCAGACCGAGCACGCCGCCGTAGAAGTCTCTCGCCTTGCCGAGGTCATCGACAGGTATCGCCAAGTGGAAACCGGGACGGGTGGTCATGACTGGCCCCTTCCGTGGATGCCTCTACGGTGCCGCAATCGATTTCAGAATGTCAACATTGCACAAGCTGACATGGTCAAGATCACCGGCTAGCCGGTCCGCGATGACCGACCGTCAGCGGTCGGTCGACTCCGCCGTTTCCTCGTCCGTGCTGCGGAACCGGCTCACCAGCCGCTCGTAGGTGGCCGCCAGGTGCTCACGAACCGCGCGCTCGCACGCCTCGGGGTCGCGTGCGGCGACCACCTGCAGCAGGTCCCGGTGTTCCGCGATGACCCTGTCGCGGTAGTACTCGTTGAACGTGTGCCGCTTGACCAGCAGGGAGAGCATCACCTGCGAGCGAATCGAACTCCACGCGTTCCAGAGCCGGTCGTGGTGTGCCGCCCGGTACAGACTGTCGTGGAACTGCACATCGAGCTGGATCATCGCGTGGTCGCTCTCGTCGGCCAGCGCCCGGGACATCGCGGTGAGGACCTGGTTCATCTGGTCGAGGTCGGTCTCGGTGGCCGAGACGGCAGCCTCCCGGATCGCGAACACCTCGAGCACGGTGCGCAGGCTCGCCAGCTCGCGCACGTCCTTGGCGGAGAACTGGACGATGTGCGCGCCACGGTGCCATTTCATCGTGACGATGCCCTCCTGGCGCAACTGCACCAGGGCCTCTCGGACCGGGCCTCGGCTCACCTCCAGCCGTTCGGCGATGTCCACCTCGTTGAGGTGCTCACCCATCTCGAACGAGCCGTCAAAGATCGCGTGGCGGATGCCCTCGGCGACTTCGTCGGTAAGACCTCGTCGACGGGGTTGCTGGATGCCCAGCACGCCGTCGCGCATTACCCACCCCCATAGAGACATTGTTTCGCGGACGTTTCGCATGTGACATCAGTGTTCCGTGCGGCAGGCGAAAAGTGCCCGGACCGGCTGCTTTCCACCCGTCCAATCCCTACCTTGACGCCACGGAAGTCAACTAGCTAAGGTTCCGAATGTCAACAACTTGCAATGCCGCCGTCCGACACCACCGGGACGGCGATCCGCTCCCCGGAAACCGATTCTCCTGCCATGGCGCGGGGACTTCG
>JAODNO010000592.1 GCA_025465235.1 Pseudonocardia sp. | reverse complement strand
CTCTGCTGTTCCTGGCCTCGATGGTCGCGCACATGTGCCGCACCTTCTTCACCGGCGCGTTCCGCAAGCCGCGCGAGGCCAACTGGGTCATCGGGGTCCTGCTGCTGTTCCTCGGCTTCTTCGCCGGCTTCAGCGGCTACTCCCTCCCGGACGACCTGCTGTCAGGCACGGGACTGCGGATCGCCTCCGGGTTCATCCTGGCGGTGCCCGTGATCGGTACCTGGACCCAATGGGCCCTGTTCGGCGGCGAGTTCCCCGGCACCGAGATCCTCCCCCGGCTCTACATCATCCACGTGCTGCTCATCCCCGGCATTCTGCTCGCGCTCATCGCGGTGCACGTCGGGCTCGTCTGGTACCAGAAGCACACCCAGTTCCCGGGACCGGGCCGCACCGAGAACAACGTGGTGGGCGTCCGGATCCTCCCGGCGTTCGCGGCCAAGGGTGGGGCCTTCTTCGCGGTGTCCGTCGGCGTCATGGGAATCATGGGCGGGGTGTTCCAGATCAACCCGATCTGGAACTTCGGCCCGTACAATCCCTCCCACATCTCCGCCGGTTCCCAGCCGGACTGGTACGTGCTCTTCACCGAGGGAATGCTGCGGATCTTCCCGCCGTGGAACATCGCCATCGGGAACTACACGATCCCACCGGCCTTTTGGGCCAGTCCCGCGTTCCTGCCGGTGCTCTACGTGCTTGCCGGGGCCTATCCGTGGATCGAGCGCCATTTCACCAAGGACAACGCGCTGCACAACCTGCTGCAGCGGCCCCGGGACGTCCCGGTCCGCACCGCGCTCGGCGTCATGGCCATCTCGTTCTACGCGATGCTGGTCCTGAGCGGCAGCAACGACCTGATCGCGTACTTCTTCGACATCTCGCTCAACGCCACCACCTGGGCAGGCCGGATCGGCGTCCTGGTCGTCCCGCCACTGGCGTACTACGTGACCTACCGGGTCTGCATCGGCCTGCAGCGCTCCGATCGGGCGGTCCTCGAGCACGGCATCGAGACCGGCATCATCAAGCGGCTGCCCCACGGCGAGTTCATCGAGGTGCACCAGCCGCTCGCGGGGGTGGACGACCACGGGCACCCCATTCCGCTGGAATACCAGGGCGCGCCGGTGCCCAAGCGGATGAACCAGCTGGGCATGGGTGGCGCCCCCGTATCGGGTTCGTTGCTCAGCCCCGACTCCTCTGAGGAGACGGCGGCGCTGGAGCGGGCCAGGGCCGAGGAGGCCGCTCTCGAGGCGGCACGGCACAACGGCACCTCGACCGACGCCGGCCACGGCGAGCGCGAGGCGCGCACCGAACAGCGCCAAGCGCTGGCCGGCTCGCCCGACTCCGGACGGAAGAGCACCACCGACTGAGGTCGCACGCACGCACCACGGGAAGGGCTCCGCCGGTCACCGGCGGGGCCCTTCCGCCGTCCGGGGTCGCTGGTCAGCGGCCGAGCGTGCACTGGTTCCGGCTCCCGCTGCACCGGTGCGCCTTCGGCGCTGGACAGAGCTCCCCGCGAGCACCGCGAGGAACAGCAGCAGGTAGACGTCCGGCTGCAGTGAGATCAGTCCGGTGCTCGGGATCGGCCCGACGCCGGGCCCGGGAAGGGCCGTGACCATGGCGACCGTGGCAGCCAGCACGCCGACGAGCGCAGCACCGGCGGCACGGTCGCCCGTCACCGCTCGGTGGGCGAGCAGGACCACCAGAGGCACGACCCACACCCAGTGGTGCGACCAGGCGAACGGCGCCAGCGCTGCTGAGCCCAGACCGCAAAGCGTCAGCGCGAGCACCTCCTGCCCCGCCCGGTGCTCCCGCACGGCCAGCCCCACCGTCACGGTGCCGAGCACGGCGGCGCCGACGAGCCACGCCACCGTCCCGTGGCTGCCGAGCCGCGCGAGCAGCCCGTTGAGAGAGTGGTTGGCACTGCCTGCGACGTCCGAGATCCGATCGGCGGCGGCGAACGTCCCGTCGAACCAGTAGGCGACAGAGTCGGCAGGGGCGGCGAGGAACCCGATCCCCGCGGCGGCGACGAACACCCCGACGGCGGTGGCCGCGGCCCGCCTGCGCCCGGTGAGCAGCAGGTAGACGACGAACACCAGCGGCGTCAGCTTCACGGCGGCCGCGATGCCGACGCCGACCCCGCGCCAGCGGCTGTCCCTGCGTCCCAGCACGTCGCCCACCACGAAGGCGAGCAGCACGATGTTGATCTGTCCGAGGTAGAGGGTGGTGCGCACCGGGTCCAGGCAGGTCGCGAGGAGGGTGAGCAGCATCGTCGAGGCGGCGGATCCGGCCGGCACACCGATGCTGCGGCCACAGCGATGCACGACGTAGGCAAGCAGGCCGATCCCGCCCGCCGTCCACGCGACCTTGAGCACGTCGAGGGGCAGCAGGGACAGTGGCGCGAACAGCGCCGCTGCGAACGGCGGGTAGACGAACGGCAGGTCCAGGAGCACGCCACCGGTGTAGAGCTGCTCGTGGCGCACGATGTGCTCCCCGCCCGCCCGGTACACCTGCAGGTCGATCATCAGCAGGTGCGCCGCCGGCCAGAGCGCGAGCACGACGGCCTGCCCGACGAGCGCCACGCCGACGCCGACCACGCCCCAGCGCATCAACCGGCGCCTGCGCATGGCGGTGTCCGGCGCCTGCGCTGCGACCATCAGCCCTCCGCGGTTGTCGGCGCCCGAGGCAGGCGGGAGCGGGATGGCGTGCCGCACGGCGAGCACCTGCCGTCGTCGTCCATGCTCGCACTCACCACGATCGACACGACGAGGCGGAGGGCCATGAAGGTCGACGCAATGCTGCAGGGCTCAGGGCTGGCGGAGCTCTCCGCCGAGGCGCAGGAGCGGGAGGCGGCCGGCTACGACGGGCTGTGGAGCTTCGAGGGACCGCACGACCCGTTCCTCCCGCTGATGCCGGTGGCCGAACACACCACCCGGGCAGCGGTGGGCACCGCCATCGCGGTCGCCTTCGCCCGCAGCCCCATGACCACGGCGTACGTGGCGCACGACCTGCAGGTGCACTCCGAGGGCCGCTTCCTGCTGGGCCTGGGGAGCCAGGTGCGGCCGCACATCGAGCGCCGCTTCGCCATGCCGTGGAGCCACCCCGCCCCGCGGATGCGCGAGTACGTGCAGGCACTGCGCGCGATCTGGGCGGCCTGGAACGATGGCGAGAAGCTGAACTTCCAGGGTGACTTCTACGCCCACACGCTCATGACGCCGTTCTTCTCCCCCGCGCCGAGCCCCTGGGGGCCACCCAAGGTGTACCTCGCGGCTGTCGGCGAGCACATGACGCGCGCCGCGGGCGAGGTGGGAGACGGCCTCCAGCCACACGTCTTCACGACGAAGCGTTATCTGCGGGAGCAGACCCTCCCGATCCTGGAGGAGGGCCTAGCTGCCTCAGGGCGCACGCTCGCCGACTTCTCGATCAGCTTCTCGGGCTTCGTGGTGACCGGGACGACCGAGGAGGAGATGGCGGCGGCCGCGCGCGGCGTGCGCCAGCAGATCGCGTTCTACGGGAGCACCCCTGCTTATCGGAAGGTGCTCGACCTGCACGGCTGGGGGGAGCTCGGCGTCGAGCTCAACCGGCTCTCGCGCAGCACCGACGACGACCGCTGGCAGCGGATGGGCGAGCTCGTCGAGGACGAGGTCGTGGAGGCCTTCGCGGTGGTCGCCGAGCCCGACCGGCTCGGGCCTGCGCTGCTGGAGCGGTACGGCGGCATCGTCGACCGGTTCTCCTTCTACGCGCCCTACCCGCACGGCGACGACCTGTTCGGACCAGCGATCGAGATCCTGCGCGCAGGGAGCTAACGCCTGGGGGGCACCGGGACGGTCACGACGTCGAGACCGGTGATCCCGGCGAAGTCTGCCGGGTTGCACGTATGGACAGGCAGTTCGTTTGGGGGCGCGCTCGTTGCCCCGCAACGAGCACATCACGATCGTCGGGACGGGGCCGCTCCACTGTGCACATCGGAGTCAACGGCGGGAGCATCCGGTCACTCGTCTCCCGCGAAAGGAACTGCCATGCTCGCGATCATCGCTGCTGTGCTCTTCGGCCTGGCCCTCATCTTCGAACTCGCCGGGATCTCGCTCAACATCATCACCAGCCAGGTGCTCGTGGTGGGAGGCCTGCTCTGTCTCGCCCTGCACCTCGCCGGAGTCGGCGCGACGACGTCGGGGTGGCGCCGCGCCCGCCGCTGAACCCGAGGCAGCGCCGCCCGCGCCGACCCGGTTGCCGCGGGCGGCCGTCCCACGACAGGCTGCCGCGGCGGGGGATCGGAGGTGCCGCTCGGGGGCGGGTTCGCGAGGCTGCGGGCAGCGAAGGCCGTCTCCAACGTCGGCGACCGGGTGGCGCTCGCGGCCGGGCCTCGGCGTCCGGGCCCTCGTCGGCTCGACGACTCTGACCCGGTTCCGCTCGTGGCGGGATAGCCGTGGCTGCTCAGCCGCGCCAGCTGTGCTGCGGCTCGAAGCCGAGCACCCTGCGGGCCTTGTCGATGGACAGCATCGTCTCGTGCTCGCCCAGCTCCCTCGTGACCGGCACGCCGGGGTAGACCTCGGCGGCGAGGTCGGCGCTGCGCCGTGACATCACGGTGTCGGCGTTGGCGATCACGAAGACGTCCACCCCGGTGCCGTCGTGCTCCAGGGCCAGCCGCACCGCTTGCGCGCCGTCGCGGCCGTCGATGTAGCCCCACAGGTTCCATCGGCGGGACGCGGGGTCGGCGTCGAAGTCGGGGAACCTCGCGTAGTCCTCGGGATCCATCACGTTGGAGAACCGCAGCCCGATCATCTTCAGATCCGGCAGCCAGCGGCAGAAATGCCGCGCCATCTCCTCCTCCAGGCTCTTGACCAGCGAGTACGTGCTCTCCGGGCGCACCGGGTACTCCTCATCCACCGGAATGTAGGGCGGCGGGGTGTCGAACGGCAGCCCGAGCACGGTCTCGCTCGACGCCCAGACGATGTTGCGGACCCCGGCCGTCCGCGCGGCGGCGAAGACGTTGTAGGTCGCGGTGATGTTGTTCGCGAAGGTGGTGGCGTTCGTCGCGAGCCCCGGCGCCGGGATCGCCGCGAGGTGGACGACGGCGTCCACCCCGTCATGCCGGTCGTCGACGCCCGTCAGCGCCTCGAGGACCTGCCCGTGCTCGGTGAGGTCCACCCGTACGGATGCCGCGGCGGGTGAGCCCGGGTCGGGCACCCGATCGAGGGCGACCACCCGATAGCCATGCTCCTGCAGGTGACATACGACATGACGGCCCAGCTTCCCGCTACTCCCGGTCACGGCGACGGTCGTCATAGGGCTTCCTCCGATGTCGGTTCGGTGATCGCTGCTGCTGATCACTGCTGTCCAGCACGGCAAGGGATACCACCCGGACGGGGAGGGCCGTATGGCCCCCCGGCAGGAGCCCGCGCTACAGTCTTCTGCATGCGTACCGCTGCCCTCCCCCTCGACGCGGCCGTACGGCTGCGCGTCGGCTGAGCCAGGCCGCCGGCGCGCGTTCTCCTCCTCTCTCACCGAGGCCTGGCTCGGGTCCCCGTACCCACGGAACCCCTGGAGCCACGAATGACCGTCCTCAGCCATTCCCCCCGTCCGACCTGGACCCCCCGTCTGCAGCGCCGCCACGAGATCGTGACCACCGGCGGCATGGACGGCGTGCTGCGCATCGGCGCCGCGCTGCGCGCCTGCGGCTTCCCCGTCCGCGACTTCACCGTCGAGGTCCGCGACGGTGTCCCCTACAGCTCGGTGACCTGCACCGTCTCGGTCACCAGCGACGAGTCGGCCACGTTCGCCGACCGCATCGGGGCCGTGCCGGCGGTCGTGTCCGTCGCACCCTGCTGACCCACCCTGGCGCTGGGCCTCTGCTCTGCTAGAGCCACCCGGGGTGCACGTCGAGCGTGGTGCGGTCGAGGCTGGCGAGCAGCGCGAACTGCGGACCTGTGCGCGGTAGCTCGTAGCGGAAGAAGTACCGGGCCGCTGCCCGCTTGCCCTCGACGAAGTCGCCCTCCCGCGATGCGGCGGCCAGCACCTGCTCCAGCCACATCCACGCCACCACCACGTGCCCGACGGCTTCGAGGTACGTCGAGGAGTTCGCCAGTGTCACCGCCGGGTCCTCCGCGCCCCACAGGGTGGCGGTGACCTCGGCGACCCTCGCCGCGGCTGCGGCGAGGGCGTCGGCGTGTGCGGCGGGCTCGCCCCCGGCGGCCCTGGCCTTGCCGACGGTCGCGGTGATCATCTCCAGCAGCAGGGTGAGTCCCGCACCGCCGGCCATCACGACCTTGCGACCCAGCAGGTCCAGGCCCTGGATGCCGTGGGTGCCCTCGTG